>DATBDZ010000180.1:0-3696 GCA_036276235.1 Humisphaera sp.
ATGTCTCTGGCGGGCGTCGCGAGCTAATGGAAGTTCGCGAGTCAGGAGACCGCCATGCTGAGATACTCCGAAGCATCTGGCTTACTTTCGCTAGCCGGCCAGATGCTTCGGAGTACCTCAGCATGACGGTCTCCCGGCGGAGATGTCCAGGATCGTGCCGGTCATTTTGAAAGCGATGGAGTGAACGCCACGCCGGGTACGAGCTCAAAGCGAGGGCCCGGATCGCCGACTCAGTAACCGTTCTGACAATGCAGCAACATCTGATGTCCTCTTCATTCTCCAACATCTTCGGACAACAATCCGCAATCGACTGGCTCCAGCAAGCCTATCTCGCCGATCGGCTTCCCCACGGCCTGATCTTCGCCGGGCCGGTTGGCGTCGGAAAAGCCACGACCGCCGCGGCGCTCGGCCAGCTTTTTCTCTGCGAGAAACCGACTGATACGATACCGTGCGGCAAGTGCGAAAGCTGCCGCGCGTTTGGCGCGAATACGCATCCCGATTTTCACGTCATCACCAAGGAGCTGATCCGATATCACGACAAGACTGGCAAATCGAAGGGGATCGATCTGTCGATCCATGTCCTGCGCCCGGAGCTGATCGAGCCCGCCTCGCGGAAGCCGGTGATGGGGCGCGGGAAAGTCTTCGTCGTCGAGCAGGCGGATCTCATGAACGCGCAGGCGCAAAATGCGCTGCTCAAAACTCTGGAAGAGCCGTATGGGCGCGCACTGATCATTCTGCTGACCGATCAACCCGGCGCGCTGCTGGCGACAATCCGCAGCCGTTGCCAGCTCGTGCGTTTTGCGTCGCTCGATGAGCAACAAGTCGGCAAGGAGCTGGTTCGCCGTGGCATCGATCGATCCGTCGCGGTCAAAGCCGCTTTATTGGCGCGCGGCTCACTAGGACTCGCGCTCAAATGGATTGAAGATGACGTGGTCGAGCCCACGGGCCAGCTCGCGGGAATGGTCGATCAGGTTCTTGCGCATCAGCCGGCCGGCGATCTTCCCGGATGGTTCCGTCGCGCCGCCGATGCGTACGCCGAGAAGCAACTCGCCCGCGACGAGCTTGCAAGCAAGGATCAGGCAACCCGCGAGGGCCTCACGCTCTATCTAACGCTGGCGTCCGAGCACATTCGCCGGCGGATGGCGCAGTTTAACGATGCCGATCAGTTGGACTGGGCCTGCCGCTGTATCGAATTGCTCGCGCAGGCAGAAACTTATCTGGATGGGAACGTCAATATTCCGCTGGTATTTCAGGAGCTGGCGGCGGAAGTGGAAGCGAAATGAGTTGTCAGTTGCCAGTTACCAGTTGCCAGTAAAGACCGGTGGATCGTCTGTGCATTCACTGACAACTGACAACTGGCAACTGACAACTTATTCTCCTACTCCACGTTATCCCGTACTTCTTCCGCATCGATCATGGCATCGATGGTTCGCATTTGGCGTGAGCTGAGCTGGCGCCAGACGACGGCGACTGCGATGAAGAGGACCATGATCGCGACGAACGAGATCGCCAGCCATCGCAGACGCGGATCGTGACCGGCGGGCCACGGGCGGATCACGTTGGAGCTGATCAGCGCCTGCGGGATCGCGAATGTCGCCAGGAAGCTGAAGGTGAAATCCGCCAGCGCAACCAGCGCCAAGACGAACGGCGTCCTTAGCTTCGGGGTGTGTTCAAATTCAGTTTCGGTTGCTTCCATCATTGCCCCTGCTCTCCAGCACTACTTGAATCTGCTACCCTCTTAGTCGGCCGATCGGATATACGATATGAGCCGCCCATCTCCAAAATCGGACGCGAAGCTGGCATATGCCGCCGCAACAACTGAGCGATCCTCAAATGCGGCACGGGCAGCGGAAAATCGTCGAGTGTATCCAGCGTTACCCAATTTCGAGCCGCTGCGCCGGGTGGAAGATTTTCTGATTTTGCGTTGCAGGTAAAGACCTCGAACTTGTATTGGCGGTGCGTCAACGTGTGCGCGATGTGGCCGATAAGTTTCGGCTTGCTGATCGCGCACGGAAGTCCAGCGGCGCCGTTCTGCTGTGGATCGCCCTTCTGTTTCGGATCGATCGTCACAAATTGCCACATGCCCGCCCAGCGGCCTGTCGCGCTGCGCTGCTCGATCAGCCAGCGTCCTCTGTTCTGAATGCAATAGGTTTGCCGCAAAACGAGCGGTATCTGCTTCGCCTTTCGCGGTGGCGGAATCTGCTCCTGGACTCCCTTTGCGCTCGCTGCGCAATGATCCTTGACCGGACAAGTCAAACATCGCGGCCCGCGCGGCGTGCAGACGGTCGCGCCCAGTTCCATCAACGCCGAGTTGAAATCGCCGACGCCCTTTTGCGGAAGAATCTCTTCCGCGCGATTCCATAACGTCTGGTTCACGGTCCGCTCGCGCGGATCACCTCGAATCGCATCCAACCGGCACAAAACCCGCTGTACATTTCCATCGAGAATTGGCGCGCGCTTGCCGAATGCGATCGACGCCACCGCGCCGGCTGTGTAACGCCCGACGCCGGGCAGCATCAATAATTGATCGAGTCGATCCGGCACCTTGCCGCCATGCTCCGCGACAATCCGTTGCGCCGCCCGGCGAAGATTCCGCGCGCGGCTGTAGTAGCCCAATCCCTGCCACAGTCTCAAAACCTGCTGTTCATCCGCCTCGGCCAGAGCCGCAGGATTTGGAAACCGCTCCAAAAAGCGATGGTAATACGGGATGACGGTTGCCACCTGCGTCTGCTGAAGCATCGTCTCGCTCACCAGCACGTGATACGGATCAAGCTGAGCCGATCCGGCGGCGCGCCAAGGCAAATCCCGCTGATTCCCGGAATACCAGGCCAGCAGCCGACGACGAAATGATTGGAGACTTCCGAGCAACCCGTTGGATTCTATTCTCGATGCTTTCCAGCGACACCGCCCTTGCGTTACACGCATAGCGCGTTAGATTGAGGCGTCGGTCGAAGCGACCTCAAATCGGTCGGGGAGAGATCATGGAGGACTTTCTATGCGGCGACCCTGTGTCGACGACGTCGTTCGATTAACCCAGGATATCCCCGAGCTGGAGCTATCCCGTGGCGAAATTGGGGTGGTGCGAAGCACCTGGTTTGCGCCTTCCACCGCCTATGAAGTTGAGTTTTCGCAGATCGGGCATGACTACCAGACCCGAGCGCTCCTGTTGGAAACTCAGGTAGAAGTTCACGACGCGGCCGTTTTGTATCATCATTAGCTTATTCGACGGTCGGGTTGGGGGTTCGGCATGTACCTTGCGAGTCCTCTGCCGCGAAGCGTTGAGGCCCGGTCGGGAACCCTCGCACCTGACCGGGTCATTTTCTGCGCCGACACTTCGACACTGTTCACCCCGCCACGATAGCGCAACTTGTCCGATGGGAGTGCTCGGTCGGGTGCCACAGGTCGCGGTACTCCGAGACCTGTGCTTGTCCGGTAACACGGACGCACAGGTCTGCGAGTACGCCGACCCGTGGCACCCAAACCGGGGTTTAAACCGATCTACTGCCGTCCGATAATGCCGCCTGTTCTCGGCGACCCCCAACTCCTTTCCGGAGTTCCCGCTCATTGATGATAAACCGCGCGCTAACCCCATCCGAACCTATTTCTGGAAAAGGCGGTATATTGTGTAGGTGGCGGCGGAAAATGTGATGCTCAGTCTTCGTCTGCTTCATCATCCCGGCTTGGCTCAGATCCCCG
>DATBDZ010000181.1:0-13376 GCA_036276235.1 Humisphaera sp.
CTGGCACAACCAGAATGGACAAGGACTCCTCAAGAGCTTTGGTACGACTTCCAGCGGCCTTACCCTGGCCAACTGGCTGGCGACCACCTTGCCGAATCTATTCGGCAAGAACGCCCCGGCATTCGATGTCAATTCGACGGGTGGCACCAATTTGACCAACCGATCCGACAGCGACGTCGCCAGCTACTTCCTCAGCCTCTTTGGCGTCAGCGGCCAAAAGTCGTATGCCCAGGTTCTGGCGACGGCCTTCGCGGTCTTCACCACGACCAACTCCCTGGATACCGGCACCACGAGCCGTGGGCTGGCTAACAAGTTCGGATTCGCGCTGTCGAACATTGGCACCGGCGCCGCCGCCTTCACGGTCCCCTCTGCCGACTGGGCCGCGTTTGGCATCACATCCTCCAGCGGAGCCACGCAATCGATTGCTAGCCTCCTGCTGTTGGCAAATAAATACGCCGTCAAGGGCGTCCTCAATAACGGCAACACGGGACTGATTACTGAAACCAACGACGTCTTCAACGGCATCAACAACCTGGGCGATATCGGCTCCGGAATGGCGCTGGTAACGTCCGAATCGGGCGCCTACACACTGACGACCGATTCGCTGGGCCGCGTGGCCGCCGGCACGTACCTCGTCCAGATCGATCCAGGCTTCACGGCCGACGAGCATGCCCGCATCGACGACGCGCTGGCGAATCTCGACCTCTCGCTGGGCAAATATGGCGTCGTGCTTGCTGAGTTGCCGCAGGATGTCGGTGGCACGCCTGATATCAATATTCATTTCTCGGCGACGAGCATCATCGGCGGCGTCGCCGATGGCGTACTCGGTGTGACCGAGTTGGGTGGGGTCATCACCATTATCAACGGCTGGAATTATTCCACCGGTGCAGATGCCTCCGCAGTCGGCGCGGGCCAATACGACTTCCAGACCGTCGTGACCCACGAGCTGGGTCACTCTCTGGGCCTGGGTCATAGCAAAGATACGGCCTCAGTCATGTACCCCGCGCTCAGCACCGGCGTAGCTCGCAGATCGTTGACCGCGTACGACCTGTCCATGCTGGACGGTGACGTGGAGGAAGCGGCGGCCTTGCACGCGGTCGGCAAAGGTTCCGCAAGCCAAAGCCAAAATGCGCCGCTCGCGAACTTTGTGACGACACCTGGTAGCTCAAGCATCCAGGATTCTTCACAAGACCTCTCCTGGCTGGACAAGGTCAGCTTCCAAGGTGCTGTCGATGGAACAGTTTTCAGCGCGAAGTCCCAGCTTGGGCTTGGTGCCGGTCCTACCGCGCTTTTCGGCGGTCCGACTACTAGTGTGGGCTTCACATCGAGTTTCGACACCAGCACGCATTTGTTGTTCTCGAGAACCGGCATACCGACAGGTAGCTCGATTGGCGTGAGTGCCTCGACGGACTTGATCGGTCCGGGCGGGCAACCCGATCACTTAATCGACTCCACCGGAGCGAGTGTAAATGATAGTTTGACTAATACGGAACTGCCATCGTTCGTTGGACCTGCCGTATCCGAGGTTACGGACATCAAGTTTGCCTTCGGAGCCAGCCCGGAAGTTCCCCTGGCCTCTTTGGCGGCAACCGCCCATACGGATCTGCCAGCCCCATTGCGTAACACGATTTGGGCCGGTCTGGGTTTGCTCGGCCTCTGGGCAATTCGCCGCCGCAAGACGGCCAACCAGCAGGCTTCATCGCTCGACCGATAGTCATTTTCAAAATCGATGCACCGAAGCCCGGGTTTTCCCGGGCTTCTTTTTTTGTCCGAATTTCCATTTCCCCAGCGTGGAATCGCAAGAGGCCGCTATGCCCACGTGGTTCGTAACGGCTGGGGGTTGCCGGCCGGAGATTCCGAGATTACGGGCCGCGCGTTATAGGCGTTTTTTTTCTTGCATCTTCGCATATTTCTGCTAGCATCCCCTGCTTGCATGCGGCTGCTCTGGACTTTTGGGGCTAGGGCCGTTGGGGTCGTGCACGGGGATCGCGGGCTTTTTTTAGTTTTCCGCCAAATCCTTGGTCTTATTGCTTTGCGCGAGCACAGAAGTTGGTGCATTTTGGCAGCGCTTCGATGCCTCGCCACCGATGGGAATCGGTTGCGTTTGTTTCTGTCAGCGGGAAAGGTTGAGAATCATGAAGAGCAGGGGTCAAAACATGTTGGGGTTATTCAGTTGGGCTGGGGTTTTCGCGGCAGTCGGCCTGGGTGTCATGACGGCGCGAGCACGCGCCGACGTTGCTTTTTTACTTACTGACCCCAATCCGCATGGTCTGGCAGTCAGCGCGACAGCGCTTTTCCAAACGGTGTCGGGCGGATTTCAGGTAACGCTCAACAACACGAATAACGTGATGACGGACTCTGCACAGGCGATCAGTGAATTCCAGTTTGCGCTTGGTGCAGGCATGGGCGGGGCTACACTGGCGGAGATTTCGGGGACCACCACGAATTTCACTGGTAGTCCGCTTATAACTACAGGTGTTGATGTCACGTCAGATTTCGGCGCCAGTGTGCATTGGTTATTCGCGGGAACGGGAATACCCACAGGTACCCTAATTGACGTGAGCGACGACGGGGCTCACCTGACGGGTCCAATGCAGCAACCCACTCACATGATCGTCGCCGCTGGAGTGAATGTAGGTTCTCTAACTTCTAGTTTGACTGGTGATCACCTTCCCTCGTTCATTGGTCCTGTCGTCTTCAGGTTCACCGATCCAACGGTGCCCGCGGACCTGACAATCAACAACATCACGGATGTGCAGTTTGCCTTCGGAACTGGGCCTGAAATTAAGTTGGAATCTTACACGACAACCACCCATACCACTCCCGCGCCGCTCCCAACTCCACTGCCCAAATCAGTTTGGGCCGGCTTGGGTTTACTTGGCCTTGTGGCGATTCGACGCCGCAAGGCGGTCGGCCGGCAGCTTTGATTGTTCGACATCAGTCATTTTGAAATCAGTTTCATCGAAGCCCGGGATTTCCCCGGGCTTCTTTTATGTCCGGATTTTGCAAAATCGCGGCGTTGAATCACAAGACGGGCTTCGCCGTTGTCCGGTATTCTTCTGGTTCCCTCTCCCTTCCAGGGAGAGGGTTAGGGTGAGGGTCGACTGGTACGCTTGACGAGCGATTCGCGTACTTCGAGCGCCTCACCCTCACCCCGGCCCTCTCCCTGGAGGGGAGAGGGAGAACACTTGCAAAACGCCGGGCAAACTTTGCGGTAACAATCATCGTAAGCCGGGAATGGACGACCGTCGGACCGTCAGAACGCTGGAGCGACGCCCAATGAGCAAGCGCATCGGAATTTTGCTTGGACTTGGGCTGCTCGCCGCCTTGGCGTTGCAGCCTTCGGTTTATAGCGCCGATGCGCCGCCGGCGGCGATTGTTCCGCCGGGCAAGCTGCCGGAAGCTCAGGACAGCGGCACCTATCAGCGCGACATTCTCCCCTTCCTCCAGAAGCACTGCTACGACTGTCACGGCAACGGCAAATCCAAAGGGGATATGTCGCTGGAAAAGTTTAAGGATGATCTCTCGGTCATCGGCGATCGCAAACGCTGGGACGACATCCAGCACATGCTGGAGACCGGTGAGATGCCGCCGGAGAAACGCCCGCGGCCGCCGGTCGGCGATGTCGATAAGGAGCTGGAGGCGATCCGTGGACTGTTTGAGCGATTCGATCGCAACAGCAAGCCAAACGTCGGCCGCGTCACGATGCGACGGCTGAACAAAACCGAATACAACAACACCATCCGCGATCTGGTCGGAATCGATTTCAAGCCAGCCGACGATTTTCCCGCCGACGATGTCGGCTATGGCTTCGACAACATCGGCGATGTCCTCTCGGTGACCCCGCTGCTGCTGGAGAAATATCTCTCGGCGGCCGAGCAGGTGCTCGAGCAGGCGATCGTCGTCATGGATCCGCCCAAGCCTTCCCGATCGCAGATCGGCGCGATCCGCGCCAACTTCGCCACAACCAAGACAGAGCTTGGCGGCACCATGTCGGTGGATGAAGGGGATTACATCATCCGCGCGCGAGTGTCCGGCGATCAGGTAGGCGATGAGCCGGTGAAAGTCGCGCTCCGCGTCGGCGGCGTGGATGTGAAGGAATTTGACGTCACCTCCCGGCGCGGGCAGCCGATGATCATCGAATCCAAAGTGCGGATGAAACCCGGCACGAGGCGCGTGGCCGTGGCGTTTCTCAACCCATACACGGCTCCGCTCGAAACCCAGCCCACCACCGAACCGACATCGCAGCCCACAACTCAGCCCAACGGGCGCGGCCGCCAGGGGCAGCGCCAGGGCCAGCAGATTCCCGCATTCGATGGCCGCACGCGCATGCTGCAGTTGCAGAACATCGAGCTGGATGGCCCGTACGATCCGCCGCCGCCCGAGCGGCCCGAAGTCTACAAGCGATTGATGGCTCACGATGACGGCCTGGCCCCGCGCGACGCGGCTCGCCAGATCATCACGCGCTTCGCCGCCAAGGCCTATCGCCGACCGCTCCGCGACGGAGAAGTCGATCAGTCGCTGGCGATGTACGATCTGATGGACAAGAAAGGCGCCCGCTTTGAGCTGTGCATGCGGGCGGCTCTGTATCGCGTGCTGGTTTCTCCGCACTTTTTGTTTCGCATCGAGCTTGATCCCGCCGGCGCGAGCGAAGGCACGAGCTATCAGATCAGCGAGTATGAGCTGGCCAGCCGCCTGTCGTATTTCGTCTGGAACAGCACGCCCGATGATGAGCTGCTGGATTTGGCCGGCAAGGGCCAGCTCCGCACAAATCTGCAAGCGCAGCTCGATCGCATGATCAAGGACCCCAAGTCCGGTTCCTTCCTTCGCGGTTTCGCCGAGCAATGGCTCGCACTTCGCAAGATCGAATTGTCTTCGCCCGATCCCAAGCTCTTCCCCGATTTCAACACCAGCCTGCGCGATGCGATGGTGCAGGAGAGCGAGCTGTTTTTTGAGACGATGGTTCGGGAGAATCACAGCATTCTCGATCTGATCGACGCCGACTTCACCTTCGTCAATGAGCAGTTGGCCAAGCATTACGGCATCGAAGGCGTCAAAGGAAAGAAGTTCGTCCGTGTGAAGCTCCCGCCCAATCGCGCCGGCATCCTCACGCAGGCGAGCATTCTCACGCTGACGTCAAACGCCACGCGCACTTCGCCGGTCAAGCGCGGCAAATTCATTCTCGAGCAGATCCTCAACACGCCGCCGCCGCCTCCTCCGCCCGATGTTCCGGCCTTGGATGAGCAGAAGCAGTTGACCGGCACGCTGCGGCAAGTGATGGAGCAACATCGCGCCAACCCGATGTGCGCCTCCTGCCATGCCCGCATGGACCCAATCGGCTTTGCCTTCGAGCATTTCGATGCCACCGGCGCTTGGCGCGATAAAGAGGGGGAGAACGAGATCGATTCCTCGGGAACGCTCCCCGATGGCCGCGCCTTTAACGGGCCGGATGGACTTGATAAAATATTGCGGACAAAGAAGGACCTGTTCGTTCGTTGCGTGGCGGAAAAGATGCTAACATACGCCACGGGCCGGGGCCTGGAATATTATGACCGCCGCGCGGTAGACAAGATAATGGCCGCGCTGAAGCAGGATGATTATCGGTTTTCAACGCTTTTGGCCGAGATCGTAAAGAGCGATCCGTTCCAAATGAGAACCGCCACTGGAGAAACGCCATGAATCGCAATGCGCTTTCGAGACGATCGGTTTTGCGTGGGCTGGGCACCGTGATGGCCCTCCCGCTGCTGGATTCGATGGTCTCCCGCGCCGTAGCGGCGGGCGTCTCCGGTGTGACCGGCGCTACCGGCCCAGCAGCCGGCGCCGCGGGCGCGGCCGCCGCTCTGGCCCCGCGCCGCATGGCGTTCCTCTACATCCCGCAGGGCGCGTACATGCCGTACTGGATGCCCAAGACGCCCGGCTCCGATTACGAGCTGACGCCGTGCCTCGAGCCGATGGCCGAGCATCGCGATGACATGATCGTGTTCGGCGGCCTCACCTGCGACAAAGCCAGGGCCAACGGTGACGGCGGCGGCGATCATGCCCGCGCCGGCGGCGCCTTCCTCACCGGCGCGCAGCCCAAGAAAACCGCGGGGGCGAATTTCCATGCCGGCGTCTCCGCCGACCAAATCGCCGCCCGGCGCCTCGGCGAAAAGACCCGCTTCCCCTCGCTGGAGATGGCGATCGAAAGCTATCGCGGCGCCGGCAACTGCGACAGCGGCTACTCCTGCGTCTACGAGCACACGCTCGCCTGGAAAAATGCGACCACGCCGCTGCCCACTGAAGTTAATCCGCGCGCGGTCTTCGATCGTCTCTTCTCCGATCAGCCTAACGATCCGGAAACCAAGGCCCGCAACGAGCTGCGCGCCAGCGTGCTCGATGCCGTCCTCGAAGACGCCAAGGATCTCAACCGCAAGCTCGGCGGCAACGACCGCCAGAAGCTCGATCAATATCTCACCGGCGTCCGCGAAGTCGAGCAGCGCATCACCCGCGCCGAAAAGCTGTCGCCCGTCGTGCTGCCCGATGACACCGAGCGCCCCGAGGGCGTGCCCGCCGACATCACCGAGCATATCCGCCTCATGTGCGATCTGATGGTGCTGGCGTTCCAGACCGACGTCACCCGCATCTGCACCTTCATGATCGGCAAGGAAGGCAGCGAGCAAAAATACCGCATGGTCGGCGTCAACGAAGGCCACCACACCATCTCCCACCACCAGGGCAAGCCCGAAAACATCGCCAAGATCAAGGCGATCAACATCTACCACATGCAGCAACTGGCCTACCTCACCGGCAAACTCAAGTCGATCAAGGAAGGCGACGGCACCCTGCTGGATAACTGCATGGTCGCCTACGGCAGCGGCATCGCCGACCCCAACCGCCACGCCCACGAAGACCTCCCGCTCCTGCTCCTCGGCAAAGGCGGCGGCACGATCAAATCCGGCCGCTACATGCGCGTGCCGACAGAAACGCCGCTCAACAATCTCTGGCTCGCCATGCTCCAGCGCTTCGGCGCACCCACCACGTCGCTGGGCGACTCGACGGGTGTGTTGGATGGGCTCGTGTAAGTTGTGGGTTGTTGGTTGTGAGTTGTCGGTCTGACAACCTTTGCGTGAGATGATCCCCGGCAGCACATCATCGCGCAATGAATGATACAAATGTTACAGCTGTGCCTGTGTCACATCGTTGATGCTCATCGCGCAACCGATGATGATAAGTAAGCTTATGTCCTCAACGCCCGTGTTACACCACCAAAGGGTGTAACACAGCCTTTGATCCGATCCGGCCACAAAGTCTCCATGGGTGAAGCTCGCCTTGCCCCTGCCATGCTTGCCCCGACCCGCATCCACAAGCAGCATTCGGCATCCTCTGCTCTACGTTCCCTTCGTGCCTCCGTCCCTTCGTCCCTTCGTCCCTTCGTCCCTTTGAAAACCCGAAAGTGTCGCATTTGTCGCGTGCACATGCTCGATGCTCGAGCCATAAGATGCTACAGTTACAAAAGTTATGAACTTAAACATCGGGTCCGATCATGCGACACTCCTCCTATTTGACGCGCCTGTCGCGAGGGCTGTTGCAAGGGTCTTTTGCAAAGGCACTGGGACGGAAGTCTCAATTCCTTTGATTGCCAAAGAGCAACGATCCAACTTTTATAACGCTCGTACCCTCAAATTATTGCCGCAAAAGTAAATAATTTGTATGGGTTGCGTGCAGGAGTGCAGTAGGATCAGCCTAACCCGCGCGGCGGCGAGGAGTTGCGGGCAATCGCCAGTCACTGCCGGCGCGCGGAAATTTTACGCAATTTGGTTCGGAGGATCGATTTCTTCAACGCGGACTGCCACACCAAACGGATTACCCTCGGGGATCACTTGGTAATAGCGATGACAAGCCGGACACTCAACGCAAATGGGGCCGGACCTGCCGATGAGCGGCAACGGATGCGAACTGCAAATGCAATTCCACGCAGCGTTGTTCCCAGTTGCCGATGCTACATTGAAGTCGGACGCCTTAAGTTTCTGCCGCAGCGCGGGATAGAGATTTTATTCGCAATATTATGATAAATACTGAGTGCGCGCGCTACATTGCGCTACAATGCGCACAATGCGCTACATTTTTTTATTCGGTCCTTGCTTCGTCCTTGCGACGGGGCCGGGGCGGCTTATACTCATCGACGTGGTTGAGGCCTGGATCGGCTTTGGCCACTCGCGCTACGGCCTGGCCCTGTTCACAAGTCCGCTCTCGTGGGTGAATCGCAACTTGGGAAGGCCAAGCCGAAATCTTGCAGCGTTTTGTTTCGTGTAGCCAAGGATGGTTCCAATCATGACGTTCTTGAGATGGTTCTCCGGCGGCCAGACTCAGTACCACACGCTCTACTTTTTGCCAGGTGCACAATCATGAGCGCGACCGAAACAAGGGGTTCGGGCTCGGACTTGCCATCGCACGCCGCCTGGCGCGGCAACTGGGCGGCGACATCGAGCTTCAAAGCAGTGCCGGAAGTGGAAGCCGGTTTACTCTTGTTTTACCCGGAGTCGTCGTCGTCGGGCGGGCCCTCGACGTCGCATCAAGCCGACAGCCCGCGATCGCAGTCGGCTAAGGGGCGGCTGCTGATCGTCGAGGACGATGGGCCCAGCCGCTCGGCGCTGCGCGCTCTGTTGTCGCGCGAAGGATGGGAAGTCGTCACCAGCGTGACGATTGCCGAGGCGCGGGCAGCGATCGCCGCGGCGGCGCCGGATGTGGTCTTGCTGGATCTGATGCTCCCCGACGGCGACGGCGCGGCAATCCTCAGCGCCGTTCGCGCCCAAAATCTCGCCACGCGCGTGGTGGTGATCACCGGCGTGGGCGACCCCGCCCGGATCGAGCGCGTGCGGCAGCTTGGGCCGCAGTCGATTCTCTTCAAGCCGATTCAAATGAGCGAGTTGCTGAACACGATTCAGTGACCGATTCGCGAGTTTGACAGTCTCAGGCGGGCGTCGTTTAATTGAAGCGCACGTGCCGCAGGAGTGGCGGAATTGGCAGACGCGCAGGACTTAGGATCCTGTACCGAAAGGTGTAGGGGTTCAACTCCCCTCTCCTGCACTGTTTTTCCCGAATCAGATTATGCAAAATCGAATCGCGATGCCGCAATCCTTTGAAGGGTCGGGTCTTTGTAGGGTCCGCCTTGGCGGACGTGCTTCGCGCGGGGACGCAGATCCTGTCCGCCAAGGCGGACCCTACGGGGGCAGGTCGAAGCAAAACCGAATCGGTTTTATCGCGCGATTCAAGTGGGCCATTGTGCTGTGCGGTTGCCTTTTCGCGTGCGCGCTAACGGCCCGCGCCGACACGATCTGGGTGAAATCTGAAGCGGGCGGCAAGCCGCTGGCTTATAACAATGTGCGGATCACGAAGATCGATAAGGGCGAATCGGCGGACGATCTCTTTTATGTTTTGCAGACTGGCTCCGAGCGGAGCAAGCCGCTCGAGCAGATCGCGCAGATTCGCGCTGATGATAATGCCGACCTAAGCGCCGCCGAGGAGGCGTTCGCCAATGGCGACATGAAGGCGGCGGGGGCCGCGTATCGCAAAGTCTTCGGCTCCAACACCGCCAAGCCATGGGCCAAACGCCGCGCGCAAATGCGGCTGGTGGTCGCGGCGGGGCAGACGGGCGATTTCGGCGATAGCGTCATCGCGTTTCTCGGTTTGGTGCAGAAGACGCCCGAGTCGGCGGTGAAGAATAAGCCGCAGATCGCCAGCGCCACGCCGCAGCAGATTGACGCCGCAATCGCGAGCGTGAAATCTGCCGTCGCCAGCCCCAGCGCCAGCGCCGATCAGAAGAAAATCCTGCTGCCGTTTTTGATCGAGCTTTATAACGCGAAAAAGGACACCGCCAGCGCCGAGCAAACGATGGCGGAGCTCACACGCCTCAACCCGTCGGCGGTGAATTCCGCCGAGGCCAAGCAAGCCCGCGCCGACACGGCTCTGGGCGAAGCGCAG
The DNA here is from genome assembly GCA_036276235.1 of Humisphaera sp. Lineage (GTDB taxonomy): Bacteria > Planctomycetota > Phycisphaerae > Tepidisphaerales > Tepidisphaeraceae > JANWHF01. Next base: position 9,961 of record DATBDZ010000181.1, read on the forward strand.
AATGCGCTGGCGCGGAAGAACTACCCGCAGGCGATCGCCACGATTCAGTCGAATGCCGCGCTATTCACCGAGCCGCAGCAGCAGGCGGACGCGCTATACATCCTGGCCGAGAGCAAGTCGGCCACCGCCGAGGATGACACCGCCCGTAAGGATGCGGCACTAGCTTACATGCGCATCGTTGCCAATTTCAAAAACGCCACGGGCGCGCCGCACGTCGCCGATTCGCTGCTCAAGACCGCGCAAATTGAGGAAGCGCTGAAGGACACCAAGGCGGCGCAATCGCTCTACAGTCAGATCCTTGCTGAATACAAAGATTCACCCGCCGCGAAGATTGCGCAGGCGAGAGTGGAAGCGCTCAAGTAGGGACGAGGGTTATTTGCTCGCCACCCATTTCACTTCGCCACTGTCCAAACTGTAGACAGCCGCTTCGATTTGAACTTCATGCTCCTCGACCGCCTTCTTGATCGGTTCACTCATGCTCAGCATCGCCTGCGCCTGGTGAAGCGCGTTGTGTCTCACTGCTTCCGACAGCGCTTTGGTTTTGTCGGCGGGGAGATCTTTTCCGATGTCGATCTTGTGGATCAGCTCATCAAGATTGCCGTGCGCCGGTTCTTTGGAGATGGCCGCCGTCACCGCGCCGCAGTTATCGTGGCCGAGCACGACGATCAAGTGCGTGTGCAGATGCTCGACGGCATATTCGATCGATCCGAGCATATCCGGGTCCACCACGTTTCCGGCGACACGAATGACAAACAGGCTGCCGATGGTTTCGTCGAAGACGAATTCAGGCGCGACGCGCGAATCCGCGCAGGCAAGAATGATCGCGTAAGGCTGCTGCCCGTTGACCGTCTCGGCGCGGCGCGTGGCCAGCTCTTTGTTCGAAAGTTTCTGCTCAACGAAGCGCCTGTTGCCGGCCTTGAGTTTTTCCATCGCCTCCTTCGGCGCGACGCCCGCCGGCGCGGCGCCGTGAGGATCCTCGCCTAGCACCGTCACGCCGATCCCGCTCAGCACGATCGCGGCAGCCAGCGCACAAAAGAACGACGGCACCACGCGCCAGCGAATTCGCAGCAATGACATAAGCCAACCTTTCTGTCCTAAATTAGTTTCGGTCCCCGATGGACGTGCAATCGTCGCGCGCGGGCTGAGGCGTGTCAAATTATTTCGATGTCATTGCCGCGCATACGGCCCCACCCTGCGATTGAGTGTGGCTCGTAGGGCGGGCACTGCCCGCCGCACTTTTTAGAGTAGGCATTCCACGCCATGTTCCTGGAGAATCGCTGTTTTCTGCCTACAAAATTGGCGTGCTCCCTTTGGGCGGTCGAGCGCTTGTCTGTCGCGTGTCGCGCGCCGCCTTGTGAGCGGCTTTGCGCGGTTGCATAATTGTGCGAGCTTCCACGTGTCTTGTTGGCTATTGCGATGTTTGCTTCCGCGGCGATGCCGCGAAGCGGGTTCGCGCAGTGAGGTGCTGTTATGCACTCCTCGATGCGGCCTTCCGGGTCTGCCGGAGTAGGATCTGTTCTTAATGTCCCGACGTCCGGCGGCAGGGGCATCCCCGGACTGCCCGATTCGCAGCGTCAGGCGTTGCTGAATCGCAGCATCTCAGCTCAGATCAATGCCAGATTGAACGGACGCACCGGGGCATTGTTGCGCACCATCTGTGGCGTGGCGGGCGCGGCGGTTTGCTATTACGTTGCCACGCAGATCGCCTGGTCGCTTTGTTTTCCCGACAGCAAAGTCTCTCTGTTTTTTCCGCCGCACGCGGTTCTCGTTTCCATCCTGTTGCTCGTGCCCATGCGGCAGTGGTGGGCTTATACGCTCGCCGCGGCGAGCGCGCATTTTCTAGCGACACAGCAGGCGCACTGGCCGCCTTTGTATGCATTGACCTGCGAAGCTTTCGACGCGGTGAAGTACATCTCAGCGGCGGCGGGGATTCGCCTGCTGATCAAATCTCCTGTCAAAGCCCTCACGATTCGTGACGCGGTTCGCTTCATCCTCGTCGCAGTCGTGATCGTTCCTTTTGGTGCCGCGTTCTGGGGAGCAGCGTTTACGGTGTCGTATGGCTTTGGCACGTACTATTGGATCGAATGGCGCAACCTGGGAATCTCCAATGCGGTGACAACCGTCGTACTTGTGCCGGCGTTGCTGCTCGGTGCGCACAGTTTGTTTGGAAGACGGCCCAAGTTTTCGGTCCAGCGAACGCTGGAAGCGATTTTCGTCGCTGCATGCACCGTGGCAATCGGGATCGTCGTATTCGATCGAATGCCCGCCGGCCGCGGCACATCGCCTTCTCTTCTGTATACGCCCATTCCTCTGCTGATCTGGGCGGCGCTGCGCTTTGGCCTTGGTGGAACCAGTTTCTCAATATTGATCATTACGTTCCTCGCGATCTGGGGAACGATGCGCGGACACGGTCCATTTCTGAACGAAACCCCGGTGGAGAATGCGCTTGCCCTGCAGTTATTTCTCCTCATGTCAGCCACGCCGCTCATGCTGCTGGCGGTCGTGATCGAAGAGGAAAGGCGCTCCAAAGAAGCGGTGCGGCAGATCAAAGACCAAATGGGCCTCGCGGCCGAAGCGGCAAACGCCGCGATGTGGGTTTGGGACGTCTCCGCCGACGATTTGTGGATGACAGAGCAGGGCCGCTCGCTGTTTGGATTCAAGCCGGATGCGCGCATCGACTTCGCGGCAACCATGGATCGCGTACACCCCGAGGATCGCCCCATGCGCGAAAGCGCGATCAGACGCGCGTTGGAGACGCGAGGCGGATACGAAATTGAGTATCGCGCGCTGGAGCCGGGCGGCGTGGTCCGCTGGATTAACGGGCGCGCCCGTTGTGTGGAAGCTGATGACGGTTCCGGCATAAAGCTCTTTGGCGTGTCGATGGATGTAACGGCGCGCAAGCAGGCCGAGGCGTCGGCGGCCCGCGAGAGCGAAGAGCTCCGGCAGAAACGCGCACAACTCGAGCACGTCGCGCGCGTTGCCACGCTCGGCGAGCTCACCGCAACTTTGACGCACGAGTTGAAGCAGCCGCTGCACGCAATTTCACTCAACTCGTCGGTCGGCATCCATTTGCTCGACACACCCGAACCCGATCTCAAGGAGATTCGTGAGACTCTTCGCGACATCAGCGACGCGACGCATCGCGCCACCGAGGTGATTCAAGGGATGCGTCAGATGCTCAAGCGCGACACGCCGGGCTTTACGAGCGTCGATGTCAACCGTGTCATCCACACCGTCGAGCGCATCGTTCACAGCGATGCCGTCATGAGTGGCATCACTGTGCAGCTCGAACTCTCACCCAGCCTCGCCCCAATCCACGGCGACATTGTTCAGCTCCAGCAGGTCATGCTCAACCTGATGCTCAACGCATTTGCCGCCATGCGCGGAGCCGAGCGCGAGGCGCAGCGCCTGATCGT
>DATBDZ010000182.1:0-15753 GCA_036276235.1 Humisphaera sp.
TCACCCCGGCCCTCTCCCCTCCGGGGAGAGGGAGAAGAGCCTGAGGAATCGATGCCCATTGAAACCATCTACACCGCCCAAATCCAGATGCTGCGGCTGCTCGATGAAGAGGGCCGGCTGGATGTGGCGCTGGCCGATCCATTGTTATCCGATTCGGATGTCAAATCACTTTACGAGCAGATGATCGTCTGCCGCGAGTTTGATGAGGCGGCGTTCAAGCTTCAACGCTCCGGCCGCATGGGCACGTTTCCGCAAAACAAGGGACACGAGGCGATCACGCTCGGCGCGGCAAAGGCGCTGCGAAAAGGAATCGACTGGATCGTCCCCTACTATCGCGAAAATCCCGCGATGTTCCTTCATGGCCTGCCGATGCACTATGTGCTGCTGCATTGGATGGGCGACGAGCGCGGCAATGCCATCCCCGCCAATCTTTCGATGAGCCCCCTTGGCCTGGCGATCGGCACGCAGACGCTGCACGCGGTTGGCATCGCCTGGGCATTCAAGCTCCGCAAGGAGGATCGCGCCGTCCTCTGCTTCTTCGGCGAGGGCGCCACCAGCACCGGCGATTTTCATGAAGCGATGAATTTCGCGTCGCTGCTCAAAGCGCCGGTCATCTTCTGCTGCATGAACAATCAGTGGGCGATATCCACTTGCTGCTCGAAGCAATCCGCCGCGCCTACGTTCGCGCAGCGGGCGCTGGCCTACGACATGCCAACGATCCGCATCGACGGCAACGACCTCTTCGCCAGCTACAAAGCGACGAAGGACGCCATCGACCGCGCCCGCGCCGGCAATGGGCCATCGTTTATCGAAGCACTGACCTATCGCCTGGGCGATCACACGACCGCCGACGACGCGCGGCGATATCGTCCCGCCGACGAATTGGCCGCCGCATTAAAGCTCGACCCGATGATCCGTACGCGGAAATATCTGGAGTCAAAGAATCTCTGGGACGAAGTAAAACAGAGCAAGGCGATAGAGAAAGCCAAGGCCATCGTGAAGGACGTGATCGCGGTCGCCGAGGGAATCGAAAAGCCGACGACCGATCAGATGTTCGATTCAATGTTCGCCGAGCTGCCCGATGAATTGCAGCGGCAAAAGCAGACATTGCAAACCGATTCGATCGGTCAGGACCCGACGCAGGTCGGGCTGCAGTTGCCGGGTGATGCCGCACGGGAGCGCGTTCTATGAATCCAGCGCTTTTCGAAATTTCGCGTAGGGTGTGCTTCAGCACACGCGGACCGGTCCGGCGTGCGCTAAAGCGCACCCTACGGGACGGTCTGAAAGGGGGCTGGCGTGCCAAAGCTTGATCTCGTCGGCGCAATCAATCTCGCACTCGCGCAGGAAATGGCGGCGGACCCGCGTATCGTCATCCTCGGCGAAGACGTCGGCGTTAACGGCGGCGTCTTTCGCGTCACCGACGGCTTGCAAAAACGATTTGGCGCGGATCGCGTGTTTGATTCGCCGCTCAGTGAATCCGGGATCATCGGCACATCCATTGGCCTGGCGATGGCGGGCATGCGGCCGGTTCCGGAGATTCAGTTCGAAGGGTTTCTCGGGCCGGCGTACGACCAGCTTGTAAACCAGGCGGCTCGCTGCCGCTCGCGAACGCGCGGGGCGTTCACCTGCCCGCTGACCGTGCGCGTTCCCATCGGCGGCGGCATCCATGCACCGGAGCTGCACAGCGATTCTCCCGAGGCGGTTTACGCGCACACGCCGGGCTTGAAAGTTGTCATGCCGTCGCGGCCTTATGATGCCAAGGGTTTGCTCATCAGTGCGATTCGCGATCCCGATCCGGTGATTTTCTTTGAGCCAAAACGCGTCTATCGCTCGATCAAGGAAGAGGTGCCGGAAGAGGAATACACGCTGCCGATCGGCAAGGCGCAGGTGGTCAGCGAAGGAACCGACTTGACGCTGATCACCTGGGGCGCGATGGTCAGCGTTTGTCTGGCGGCACTCGATCAGATGGCCGAGGAAACCAGCGTCGAGTTGATCGATCTGCGGACGATTTATCCGGTGGATATTGAGACGATCGCCAAATCGGTTTCGAAAACTGGCCGCGCGGTGGTGGTGCACGAGGCCCCCAAGACCGGCGGATTTGGCGCGGAAATTTCGAGCCTGATCCAGGAGAATTGCTTCCTGCATCTGGAAGCCCCCGTCCAGCGCGTCACCGGCTTCGACACGGCAATGCCGTATTACAAGTTGGAGAAACAATATCTGCCGGATGGCGACAGAGTATTGCGGAGTATTCGGGATTGTTTGGCGTATTGAGGAGAAAGAAGTTGCCAGTTGCCAGTTGTCAGTTGCCAGTAAGAACGGCCCAAATCCCTCTTGCTGGCAACTGGCAACTGGCAACTGGCAACTATTCCAAATGGTTGCTAGAGCTACCGGAAATCCGAACGACTTCAATCTGCCTGATCTGGGCGAGGGCCTGGAGGAGGCGGAGTTGATTGAATGGTGCGTACACGTCGGGCAGCGCGTCGAGGAGAATGACATTCTCGCGAAGATGGAAACCGCCAAGGCGTTGGTGGAGGTTCCCAGCCCGCGGGCGGGGACGATTGCCGTCCTGCATGGGAAGCCGGGGGAGGCAATCAAAGTCGGCGCGCCGCTCGTGACCTATCGCGATGAATCGCAGGTCGACCCAGAGCCAGAGCCGCTTGCGGCTTCGCGAGCCAACCACCAAGGAAACGGCAAACCCGAAGATGAACAAGAAACCCGCCCCGACTCCGGCACCGTAGTCGGCTCCCTGGGAGACGAAGACGAAACTCACGACAAAACCCGAGCCGCCCCCGCGGTGCGCCGGCTCGCGCGGGATCTGGGCGTAGAGATCGATCATGTCCACGGGACCGGCATCGGAGGAAGAGTCACTCGCGCCGATGTCGAAGCAGCAGCGGGGCAAGCCGCGCCAGTGCAAGCGCGAGTCGCAGAACCGACACCCGCGCCGACAAAGAGAACACCCGTGGAGTCACCCATGGGGCCAGTAGAAACGGCTCGGGACGAGCCGGCTCTCTCGGCATCGCGTCCCGAGTTGTCTTCGTCCGCATCGCGTCCACAAACGAGTGGTCCCGCATCGCGCCCCGCGCCCACCAGCGATGACAATCTCCGCATCCCTCTTCGTGGTGTGCGAAAAGTCATTGCCGAGCATCTGCGTCATAGCGTCAGCAATGCGATCCATTACACCGTGATGGACGAAGCGGATGTGAGCGCGCTGGATGAGCTTCGCCGCAAGTTGATGGCCGCGGCCAATGAAAAGATCAGCTTCCTTCCCTTCGTCGCATTTGCGGTTTGCCGCGTGCTGACCGGCAGGCTCGGCTCGCAATATCGCCGGCTCAACGCGACGGTGGACGATCAGAAGCAGGAGATCGTGCAGCATCGCCCGGTGCATCTGGGGATCGCCACGGATACGGAGAGCGGCTTGATGGTGCCGGTGATTCGCAACGCCGATCGGATGGGCGTGCTGGAGATCAGCCGTCATATCGCGCGGCTCGCGCACGCCGCCCGCGATCGCTCGATCCCCGCCGATGAGCTGAGCGGCTCGACGTTCACGATCAGCAACTTCGGCTCGCTGGGCGGCCGCTTCGGCACGCCGATCATCAACTATCCCGAGGCCGGGATTCTGGCGATCGGCCGCGCCCGCGAGGGCGTCGTCGTCCGCCGCGGAATGCTCGGCGTCGGCAAGCTCCTCCCGCTCAGCCTGTCGGCGGATCACCGCGTGATCGACGGCGCGACGTCATCCTCAGCGCTGGCAAAAATCATCGAGCTACTACAATCCCCAGACGAGCTCCTGCCGCCGGCGCGGCAGGAAGCATAGAACCCTCTCCCCTGTACTCAGGGGAGAGGGCAGGGTGAGGGGACAGCGACCCGGCTCAAAGCGTACTTCGCCGTTTGGCGCATCGGTCCCCTCACCCCAGCCCTCTCCCCTGAGTACAAGGGAGAGGGAGAAGTCGATTCACACCTTCTTCTCCAAAAACACCGGATGCGCCGTTTTCCCGCTTGCGATCGTAATCGTCATCGCTCCGCTTGCCGGCAGCGAACCGACCCATCCGGCGGGGGCGGCCAGACGCACAACGTAGCTGCCCGGCGCTAATCCGCCGAACCAGAATGTGCCGCTCGAATCCGTTGTCGTGCGGCGTTCGCCGGTGTCGAGCTTCCCGTTGTTGTTTGAATCAATGTAGACGGTCCAGTTGGTAAGGCGTGTGTCGCCGGTGTCCCAGAGTTTGTCGGCGTTGGCGTCGTTGACAGCCTTGCCGAGGATCGCGCCATTTGTAGCTGGCGCCGTGTAGCGGATTTGATGAAGCTGGCCCAGGCCCGGCTGCAGGCCGCCGGTCGGGCCGCCGCGCGTCAGCACCCACATCGAGCCGTCATTGCTGATGCGCAGGCTCGTCGGGAATGAAACGCCGGTCGCAAACCCGCTGACGGCGTGCGTTGTTGGGTTGATCGTCTTGATCCATCCCTGCGAAAAATCGGCGAAGAAATACTGGTCCTTGTATTGAGCGGGAAACTGTTGAGTGGTGGGGTCGTAAAACCCGCCGCCGATGGTGGCACCGCCGCCGCCGTTGTGGTTGTAGGTGTAGACCGGTTGGGCGAATCGCGGATCGGTGCGCGGGCCTTCGACGATCGGCCAGCCGTAGTTCGCGCCGGCCTTTCCCTGATATACGGTTTCCCACGTGTTCTCGCCGACGTTATCGATGTAGAACAAACCCGTTCCCGGCTGAAAAGCCGTGCTGAAGGGATTGCGCAATCCATACGCCCAGATCGCGCGGCTGATTCCCGTCTGCGTCGAATAAAACGGATCGTCCGTCGGGATCGTCCCATCCGAATTGATGCGCAGAATTTTTCCGGTCACCACAGAAAGATCCTGCGCACTGTTGGGCTGCTGGTAATCGCCCACCGAGACATAGAGCTTGCCGTCCGGTCCGAAATGAATCGCGCCGCCCATGTGCCAGATCGCGCTGTTCACATTTGGCAATTCGAAGATCGTCTTCTCGCTCCCCGCAGCGGCGACATCCCCGTTTGCAGTAAAACGAACGATCCGATTGTGGCTCGCAGTCTGGAGCGTCGTGTAATACGCGTAGACAAAATGATTCTGTGCGAAGTTCGGATCGACGGTGACGCCCAGCAAGCCGCGCTCGAAGTAGTCGTCGGTGTCGGTGAGCTTCGCGAAGGGGGTTGGAAGCGCCGCGCCGTTCTTCACCATCAGAATCTCGCCCGATTGCTGCGTAACCAGTAGCCGCCCATCGGGAAGAAACTCCATCGACGAAGGACTCGTAAGCCCCTTCGCGATAGTCGTGTCAGTGAAACCCGTCGGCAGCGCGGTGAGCAGCGCGCGGTTTTCCAATGCTTCAATCATGACCGTTTGGCGAACATCAGCGAGCCTGCGGTTAGACATCGAGTACTCCTGTGGTGATCAATCATTCGGTGAAAACAAACGCTTCGCGCCGATCTAATCCAGCGGCGGCACCCCCTGTCCAAAGCCCATCCCACGAGAACTTACGGCTGCGACTGCAATTGAGTTCTGTCGGCGCACGGACCCTGTGACAAATCCCACGCGACCACGAATTCGGGAGGCGCGTGATCGACGCTTCCTTCAATTCGCCACGGGCACGCTATCGCGAGCCCATGCCACCCAGAAATTTGGCCACTTGAAATGGGTGGCATACATGCTAGCCGGCCTTGCATTGTTGCACGATTGGGGTGGCATGGGCTCGCGACAGCGTGCCCGTGGCGAATCTCAATCGGGCTACGGCTCTAAACCGCTGTAAATCCGCACCGACTCGATCAATCCACTGAATCGCGGCAACGGCGTCGCCAGTACCGTCGTTCCAAGATCAGCGCCGATCTGCAAACTCTCCGCGGGGTTTCGCGACAGCGGATGTTCCAGTGCGATGCGGCCGGCGGGCTTGCCATCCACCTCCAGCAGAAGATGCTCCTGATCGAAGCGCGCGACGACTGTCGTCCACTTTCCTGTGATCACTTCGCCGGCGCTGACCCTTTCGGGCTGTCGATTGGAGACGATTGTGAAGACGGGTTTGCCTTGCTCGATTGCGAGGCAATAGCCGAACGACGTGCCGCCGTGGGCGAGGATGATGCCGTCGGGGCGGTCGGATTTGAAGGTCGCTTCGACCGTCCACGCGCCGACGGCGGGGTTGAGGCTCGGAGATTTGCGGACGGCGATGTCGCCATCACCGGTGAATCGCCGCGCTTTGTGGCCATCGCGGCCGTCCACCAGCGGCGAGTTGTGAGCGGTGCCGTCATTGTTGTGGCCGGAGGCATCGATGACCGTATCGCCTCGCTCCTTGTCGAATCGATATTCCAGAACCCACGCATTGAGCGCCATTGCACCGCCGGCAGGCTGCTTGGGGATGATGCTCGCCGGCGGGTCGGTGTCTGGGAGCTTCAGCTCTTTGCGCAGCCGATCCAGCTCCTTGTGGAGGTCCGCCTGCACTTGCGCATAGTCAGGCTGGCCGTAGATGCTCTTCATCTCGTGCGGATCCGTCTTGAGGTCGAACATTTCCCAGTAGTTCATCTCCGGCTCGTAGAAGTAGACGAGCTTGTAGCGATCGGTGACGACGCCGTAATGGCGGGCGACATTGTGGACGGCGGGGTGCTCGTAGTAGTGATAGTAAAACGATTTTCGCCAGTCGGCGGGTGTCTGGCCCTTGAGCAGGGGGACCATGCTGTGCCCCTGCATATCGGCGGGAATCGGCACGCCAGCCGCGTCAAGGAATGTCTCGGCAAAGTCGAGATTGGAAACGATATCGTTGTTGACCCTGCCCGGCTTGATCACGCCCGGCCAGCGAATCAGCAGCGGCGTGCGCATCGATTCTTCGAAGATCCAGCGCTTGTCAAACCAGCCATGCTCGCCCAGATAGAAACCCTGGTCGGATGCATAAACCACGATCGTGTTCTGCTCCAGGCCTGACTCCTTGAGATAGTCCAGCATCTTCCCGACGCTGTCATCGACGGAGGAAATCGTCGCCAGGTAATCATGCATGTAGCGCTGATACTTCCAGCGCACCAGGTCCTGCCCGGCGAGCTGCTTTGATTTGAAATCAGCGATGATCGGATCGTAGTGCGCGTCCCACGTCTTGCGCTGCTCGCCGTTGAGCGTTGGCGGGGGCACCAGCTTCAGATCGCGATCGTTCATCACCTTGCCGATCTCCATCTGCTGCTCGTGCTCGGCTTTGCCGCGCCCGGAATAATCGTCGAAGAGCGTCGGCGGCTCGGGGAATGTCGTGCCATCGTACATCGCGAGCTTCGAGAGCGCCGGCTCCCATTCGCGATGCGGCGCTTTGTGCTGGCACATCAGCAGAAACGGCTTGCTCCTGTCGCGCTGATTCTTGAGCCAATCGAGGCTGTCCTCGGTGATGATGTCGGTGACATATCCCTGTTTACGCACCGGCTGGCCGTTGAGCGTCATCCGCGGGTTGTAGTATTGCCCCTGGCCCGGCAACACTTCCCAATAATCAAAGCCGGTCGGATCGCTCACCAGATGCCACTTGCCGACAATCGCGGTCTGATAGCCTGCCTCGCGTAGCAGCTTGGGCAGCGTCACCTGCGATCCATCGAAGCGGCTATTGTAATTGTTGTAAAAGCCATTGAGATGGCTGTACTTCCCCGTAATCACACAAGCGCGGCTCGGGCCGCAAAGCGAATACGTAGTCAGACATCGATCAAACCGCATTCCCTCCGTACCGAGACGATCGATATTCGGCGTCCGATTCAGCCCAAAGCCATCAGCGCTGACAGCCTGGTAAGCGTGATCGTCGCTGAAGATAAAGAGGATATTGGGCCGGCTGGGCACGGGTTGCGCCCCTAAATCGGCAGCGGCCAAAAACAGAGCGCATAGAAAAATCAGTTGCGAAAACGCGCAATGCATGATGTGGTTTGCTCCTTGCCACGATCATTGTGGCGACGGCGGAGCGGCGCTTCAAGAAAAATCGTGGCGTCGTGGCATCGGCGTCTCGCCCATGGCTTGCGGTACTCCGCAAATTGTGGCATGGGTTTCCAACCCATGGCTTGTTGTACTCAACAAGCGTTGGCCGTACTCGGCCAACATCAGCAAGAGCGAAGCGTTCTTCGCAACTGACAAGCCGCGCATATTATTTTGGCGTCGCCAACCACTGCCGCCACATCCAGCGATATGCCGCCTCGACATCTCGGGCGAACTGCGTGGGATTCATCAAGGGCGAGCTGGCCATTCGTTGCCGAAGCGTCGCGCGAAGCTGTGAGAGCGATTGTAAATCGTTGGCTAGCGACACTGCGACCTGCACATATTTCGCCGGAGAATCTGCGACCAACTGCGGCAATCCGAGGTTGGAGAGAATGCTCAACCCGCCGCGCGTGACGGCCAAGTCTCCCGTCAGGCTCACCACCGGCACGCCCATCCACATCGCATCGCACGTAGTCGTGCCGCCGGTGTAGGGGAAAGGATCCAGCGCCAGGTCGATCTGCTGATACTGCTCGAAGTATTCGATTGTCCCGGTGGTCGGCACAAACACCAGCCGCTTGGGATCCACGCCGTGGCCGCGCAGCAGATCGCGCGCCTTGCCGCGATGGCGGCCGGGCAGCGCATGAACCAGGAGCTTTGATCGCGGGACCTGCCGCAGAATTTCACACCAGACATGCCACGTCGGCGGCGTCACCTTCGCATACGTGTTGAACGACCCGAACGTGATGATATGATTTTCCAGTGCCGGCAGCGGCCCCGGCGGCGGCGCTTCCTCCGCCGGCGCATAACACCAATATGTGCGCGGCAGTCTCACTGTCTTCTCCGAATACCATCGCTCATCGCGATCGGGCGGATCAAGGTACGGATCGCTCAGGCGATAATCCATTGCCTCCAACCCGGTGGTGCTGCAATAGGCGAGGTAGGTGACCTGCACCGGCGCCGGCTTGCGCGCGAAGCAGAGCAAGCGGTTGCCCGCCATGCGCATGGTCAGATCCACGAAGATGTCGATTCGATCCTCCTGAATTTGCTCGGCCAGCTTCATGTCGGACAGGGGAGCGCAATCGCGCCAGCACACCGCGGCCTTGCGGGCGCGCTCGGTGACGGCATCGCAGTGGGTCGAGTCGTGATAGATGTAGGACTCAACCGCGGCAAGATCGTGATGAGCCACTAGCGGAAGAAAGAACCTGCCCACCGGATGATTGCGAATATCCGGCGAAACATAGCCGACGCGCAGCGGCCGATCGGGCGAGCGATCATTGCCGTGAGATGTGAACCGCTGCGTCTCGATCGGCCGCACATAAATGTCGTTCCACTTGCGATTCTCTTCCGCGATTTTTGGCCCGTCGCATCCGGGCATAAAATGCATGAGGTACGGAACAGTGCCCGCAATGAACGGGTCTCCCATGATCGCGACCGATCGCCGGAAGCAGGCCAGCGCCTCGTCGAGCTCGCCGCTGCTCATCAGGGCGTTTCCTAAAAAGCTGTGTGCCTCTGGGAAATCGGGCTTGAGGTGGGCGGCCCGCCGCAGCGCCTCGATCGCCTGCGGCAGCTCGCGGCGCTTTTCGTGGATGATTGCCATGCTGTAATAAGGCTGCGCGAAATCCGGCTTGGCCGCGATCGCGCGGCGAAACTCCGCCAGCGCTTCGTCGATCTGCCCCAGCTTCTGCAAAGCCATCCCCAGCGAGCAATGCGCCTCGGCAAAATTGGGGCGGAGCGACAACGCCTTGCGATAGGCGGGAATGGCCTCGTCATAACGACCCAGCCGTTGCAGCAGGTTGCCAAGATTGTTGCGCACTTCGACAAAATCAGGATTGAGCTTCAGCGCCTTGCGAAAGGCTTCACGCGCTTCTTCCAGAAGCCCCTTGTCCATCAGCGTGTTTCCGAGATTGTTCAACGCTTCGGGATATTCGGGGCGAAGCGTTAATGCGCGGCGCAGCGGAACGAGCGCTTCATCCGGGCGTTTGGCTTGCTGGAGGATAAAGCCCAGCGTGTTGTGAGCGGCTGGGGAACTGGGGTTGATCGTCGTCGCCTGGCGGCCCATCGCGATCGCCTCGTCGAGGCGGCCTTGCCCCAGGAAATAGAGGCCAAGGTTTTGCGGATAAGCCGGCTCGCGCGGATTGGCCGCCATGGCGCGGCGGAGGAAATCGATCGACGCCTGCCCCTGCCCAAGCTGGCCGGCAATCAGCCCCAGAAGATTCAACGCATCGGCGTAATTGGGCTGCGTCGCCAGAATCTGGCGGCAGATCGCCTCCGCCTCGGCCAGCCGGCCCGCATTAAAATACTGCGCGGCCAGTGCAAAATTTGACTGCGGCGACATCGTAGCCATGAATCGATGGTAACATGGACGCCGCACGCGGCCCAAAGCCGCCGGTCATGTGGAGTCGTGACTCTCGCTAGCGTCATGCTGAGGTACTCCGAAGCATCTGGCCGGATTACATGAATGGGCCTGATGCTCGCGAGTACCGGCATCCAGTACGAACGACAGGACCATGCTCACGCAAGCGTGAGGCATGGCATCCAAATTGGTTGCATCGCATAAAGTCCCTGTAGGGTGGGCGTACTCGCCCACCGCGAGCGGCAGATGGTGGGCGAGTACACCCACCCTACAATTACAACCGGCGGGATTTGTCCCGCCTAGGCTCCGGGTGGCTGTTTAACTCGGAATGAGAATCGCACAGGATTGAAAGCAATACATGTTCGCAAAACTCACAAAAATCATCGGCAAACTCATCATCGCGGCCTCGCTGGCGATCCTCCTCGCCAGTTGCAACGACGCGCCGCCGGCGGCTGGACCGTTGGGGCCGGCGCCGGCCTTGCGCGTCAAGTCGCTGGAGCATCTGGAGAAGGATGTCACGCTCGCCGATTTTCAGGGGAAGTATGTCTTGCTCGACTTCTGGGCGACGTGGTGCCAGCCTTGCCGCGAGGAAACGCCGTACTTGCGCAAGACCTTCGAGCGTTTCGGCAAGGATTCGCGTTTTGCGATGCTGAGCATCAGCATCGATAAAGGCCCGACGCCGGTGCGAAGTTTTGTTGCCGCCAATGAAATGGGATGGAGCCAGGGCTTCGCCGGCACACAGTCGGAACGCGATGAACTGCTGTCGCGCTGGAAGATCGAGGGGATTCCGGCGATCTATCTGATCGATCCGCAGGGAAAGATCATCGCCTCAGACCTGCGCGGCGATCAGATCGCCGCGGCCGTGGGGCGGTCACTCAAGTAGGTGAGACGCCCGGTCGGCAGCGCTATGCTCCCTCCTCCGGTACACCGGGGGAGGGTTGGGGTGGGGGTTGTGTCGAATGGCGATCATACGCAAATGGCCCCCACCCTAGCCCTCCCCCGGAGTACCGGAGGAGGGGATAAGAGAACGCGCCAATGTGCAGAACACTCCGACACCGCCAGCTTGTCTAACCAACGAATCGGCCATAATCTCCGCGGCGATGCCGCACAACGTCGCCCTGTTCATCACCTGCCTCACCGACCAGTTCTATCCGCGCGTCGGCGTGGCGGTCACGAAAATCCTGGAGCATTTCGGCTGCAGCGTCAGCTTCCCGCAAAATCAAACCTGCTGCGGGCAGCCGTTTTTCAATAACGGATTTCATCCCGAAGCGCGCGAGCTGGTAAAGGGTTTCATCCGCGTCTTCGAAGGGCATGATTACATCGTGACGCCCAGCGGCAGTTGCTGCTCGATGGTGCGGGGGCATTTTTCGGAGCTGCTGGATGATGATCCGATGTGGGGGCCGCGCGCTAAACAAGTGGCCGCGCGGACGTATGAGTTCGTCGAGTTTCTGGACAAGGTGCTGAAGATCGATGCCTCCAGCTTCAGTCTGCCCACGCCCACCACGCTCACCTATCACTATATCTGCCATCTGCGCGGCATCGGCGTAAAGGACGAGGGCGTCCGCTTCCTCAAGCAAATCGGCAACGTCGATTTCCGCCCGATGGAAAAGACCGATCAATGCTGCGGCTTCGGCGGAACCTTCGCCATTAAATACCCCGCGATTAGCGGGGCGATCGTAGAAGATAAAATGAAATGCGTGGCGGCCACCGGTGCCAAGACGCTCATCTGCAACGACGCCGGCTGCACGATGAATATATCCGGCATGTGCCACCGCCATGGGCTGGCCGTGCAAACGCGGCATATCGCCGAGCTACTCGCCGAGGCGATGGGATTGGACGCCGCGCGGTGGTGATGTTCAGAACACGCCTGGAGGGGAGGGCAGCGGGAGCTTTCAGAATCCGTGAAGCCCCAGACGCAAGCCGCTCGAGTGGCTACACTTTCGCATAATGAGTACGCAGTCCGACACAATCCTAAACTCGGCACAAAACAAACTGCGCGTTGGCAGCGTCAGCTTTCTGAACGCCAAGCCTCTGATCTACGGGCTGGAGAATTCTGACGCGCTTGAGCTTTCGCTGGATGTTCCTTCGCGCCTGCTCGATGGATTGGTCCAGCAGCGGCTGGATATCGCGCTTCTGCCGGTCATCGATTATCAACGCATGGCAGGGTTGCGCATCCTGACAGCCGGCGGGATCGGTTGCGATGGGCCGACGCTGACCGTCCGAATCTTCAGCCCGGTGCCGATCGAGAGGATCGGCGTTCTCGCCTGCGATATCGACAGCCATACGTCTGTCGCGCTGGCGCGCATTATTCTTGCCCGCCAGTTCGGCATCACGCCCGAGCTGGCCGAGTTGCGGTATGAACGCCGCCCGACGGCAGACAAGAGCGTCTGCCCCACCGGAAAGTCGGCGCTGCTGTTGATCGGCGACAAGGTGGTGTGCGAAGAGCCGCGCGACTTGCCGTATCAATTGGATCTGGGCGAGGCATGGAAGAAGCTGACGGGCTTGCCGTTCGTCTTTGCCGCCTGGATGGCGCGGAGCGACATCGAGCTCGGCACGCTTCCAAAGCTACTGACCGAAGCCAAAACCGCTGGCTTGACGCACATTGATCAGATCATCCGCCAATATGCCCTCCCGCGCGGCTGGCCGCCCGAAATCGCGCGCAAGTATCTCACCCATCACCTCAACTTCGACATCGGCCAGCGCCAGATCCAGGCGATTAAGCTGTTTCATGAGCTAGCGCATGCGCAGGGGGTGTTGACGCAGCCACCGCGAGATCTGCAAATCGCTTGACGACCATTGGTTTGAAAAGTATACTCTTCGTATATACATCAAACGAGGTGCGACATGGCAAGCAGTGTGCAGAAGTGGGGCAATAGCCTGGGTGTACGCATCCCAAAATCCGTTGCCGAACAAGTGAATCTCGCCGAAGGAACTGCGATTGAGTTTGAGACAGCGGGCGGGGTCCTCACAATCCGCCCCGCGAGACGTCGGAAATATACCTTGGCTGGACTTCTTGGGAAGGCGAAAGGGCCAAATCCGCATGGTGAGCTTCACAAGGATGGGCCGGTTGGGCGGGAAATCATATGACCTACCGCACCTACCTCCCACGGCGCGGTGATTTGATTCACCTAAACTTCTCCCCATCGGCCGGTCACGAACTTGCGGAAAGACATTACGCGTTGGTCATTAGCGCCGACGCGTACAACCGCAAATCACGAATGGCGGTCGTTTGCGGGATTACTAGCCGCGTGCGGAATTGGCCGTTCGAGGTGCAGGTGCCGGCTGGATTGCTCCCGAACAAGAACGGCGTTCCTGTTGCCAGCGTGATTCTGGCTGACTCGGTTCGGCAGATCGACTATCGCGAAAGAGAGATCGAATTTGTCGCGACAGCACCCAGAGGGCTCGTGGAGGATGTCATCGATAAGGTTTTTACAGTGTTCGAAGAATGAGCCGGCGCGCTTGGCTGACTCAGCATCCGCCGCATGGCGTTCGCTATAGCATGCTCGAGCGCCGGATCACGTCCAACCGCGTACCAATACTCCAGCGGCAGCGTATCCCCTTCATCGCTGGCCCCGTTGATCGCCGGGCGGCGGGTGGAAAACGCCTCCTGGTATTCCACCACCGAGGTGATGCGCCGCTCGGGCATTACATATCGCTCCACGACCGCCTTGGGCTCGCAGACGAAGGTGCCATCTTCGCGGCGGGTGATGCGGAATTCGACGGTGCGGCGCATCGTCGCCAGCGTGCAATCCAACTGCGACTTCGGATCGATCACATCGTGCTTCCACAGCTCCAGCGGCTGTTTGGAAATCAGCGGCCGCGTGCTAAGCCGGCCTTCGCGATAGTCCATCAGATCAGTCGTAAAGGAATGATCGATCGCCGCCTGATTGGCGGCGTTCCAGAGTGCGTCGTAATCTGAATTGGCAACCGAATCGTTGGCCGGCTTGTCGAACCAGTAATTCATCCGCCGAGTGGCCGGATCAATCGCCGTCGCGGGTTTGACAGAGTAGTTGGCGGGGGCGGTGAGGCAGCCGGTTGTGAGGGCCCCGACGCAAAGGAGGAGTGGACAGAGGAGCCAGAAGCCAGGAGCCAGGAGGCACGAGAACAGGACGCGGAAGCGGGAGGCCGAGAGTGTGCCACGATCAGCGGCGTCTTTCTCGCTTGCGGCTTGCGGCTTGCAGCTTCTCCTGGCTCCTGGCTCCTGACTCCTGGCTCCTCCACTTTCGCTCACAACGCCCCCTCCTGCGCAATAATCGCATCGAACAACTCCTGCGACGTTTTCGCCGCCGCCATGGCCTGGCGGAATTTGTCGATGGTCATGAGTCGGCTGATGCGGGCCAGGGCGTGGATGTGCGGGCCGGTCTTGTCGCGCGGGCTGGTCAGCAGCCAGATCAGCGTCACCGGTCGGCCATCGATCGATTGAAAATCGATCGGCGTCGCGGGGCGGCCGATCGCCATCGCGAGGTTGGCGGTGCCGTCGCATTTGCCGTGCGGGATCGCCAGGCCGTTGCCGATGCCGGTGGTGCGGGTCGTTTCGCGATCGAGCACCGCCTCGAGGACCTGTTTTGGATTGGACACTTCGCCGTTGGCGGCCAGCAGGTTCACCAGTTCCGCGATCGCGTCCGACTTGCTTTTCGCCTCCAGCGGAACCTTGATGTTCGCCGGCTTAAGAATCTCGCTCAAACGCATACAGTCACTGCTCCGAGCCTTGGGTGGGCTGGTTGGAAAGGGGGGAATGTTACCGCGTTGGTGCGAGAGTGGCAATCGTAGGGACGAAGGGACGGAGGGACGACAGGGACGGAGGGACGACAGGGACCCTGGTCACTGTCCGCGTTTTTTGGCGGCTTGGTCCTGGCCGGTCTTGCGCTCGAGGCTCCGGATGAGACCCTGAAGAATCCGATCTTCCTCCTCGATCAAGTTCCGCAACCGCAGATCGAACGGGATGATCTCCAAACTGGTCGCAAGTTCGAAATGAGTCTCCAACTCCGCGATCGAGCCGCGCGCAATACGGAGAAACTTCAGATAGTCCGGCCGCGATTGCCGCCCATATCCTTCGGCGATATTTGATGGAATTGAATAAGCGGCTCGCCACATCTGGCTGGCCAATGCGAACTTCTCAGACGGTGGCATATTGCGAACGATAAGATAAATCGCCCGAGCCAGATCCATTCCGCGCTGCCACGCGATGAGATCCCTGAATGTCCCGGGTCTTCGCGAGTATTCCACCGTCCCTCCATTCATGAGGACCGCGGAGTTCTACCACACTGCATTTCACTTGTCCTCCTAACCTTCCGTTCCCCTATCGTCCCAACGTCCCTATGTCCCTCTGTCCCTTCGTCCCTATGTCCCTCCGTCCCTATGTCCCTTCGTCCCTCTGTCCCTCTGTCCCTTCGTCCCTCTGTCCCTTCGTCCCTCTGTCCCTTCGTCCCTCTGTCCCTTCGTCCCTATGTCCCTCTGTCCCTTCGTC
>DATBDZ010000183.1:0-13401 GCA_036276235.1 Humisphaera sp.
TCCTCTTTGCGCCCTTTGTCTCTTTGTCTCTTTGCGCAATTCGAATTGCGCAAAGAGACAAAGAGACAAAGGGCGCAAAGAAGACAAGACGAGGGCCTGACCTTGGCCAGTCGTCTCTCAGGATTCGGAACTATGCCTAATGTTCAGAGCTGACATAATGGATTCATTGGCGCGCCCGCCATCCCAACACTGCAAAATTTCGCATTCCTTCGACCCTGCGGGCGATTCTGATATCTTGCCTCTCTGAATCCACTCTGAAGGAGGATGTGAATGGCGATTTTGCAATTGGGACGCCGCCGTGCGCGGGCTGATCATCGGAAGCCCGCTCGAAAGCCCGTTTCGACCACGGCTATTACTTCACTCATCGAGCAACTCGAAACCCGCCGACTGCTGAGCGCGTTATCCGCGGCGGCTCAGCTCAATCTGATCTCGACGACGGGAACGACGGCCGCCCCCGTCTATCACTACGACATCACGCTCACGAACACTGGCTTTAATGGCATTGGCACGTTCTGGCTCGGCTGGGTGCCGGGCGGCGATTTCCTGCCGACGCTTCCACTCTCTACAGCCGGGCCGACGGGTTGGGGGAGCGGCAACGTCGTTGGCAGCGGAAACGCATTCGATGGCGCCTCAATTCAATGGATCGCGGCACCGACCAACCCGCTCCCGACCGGCCATTCCCTGAGCGGCTTCGCATTTACCTCCTCCGATTCTCCCACGACCCTTGCCGGCCTGGTGCACGGCACCGGCCTCCCGATTCTGACCTCATTCGTCTACAGCGGCGTGCCGTTCAGCGACCCCGGATTTCAGTTCACGGTCGCCAAAGTGAAGACGACGAGCCCAGTCGCCAGCAAGCTTGCGATTGCAAGCCAGCCGGCCAATGGCACTGCGGGCAAGCCACTGACAACGGCGCTGAAGGTCGATGTGGAATTGCCTTCCGGGGCGATCGCTACTTCCGACAATTCATCGGTTCAACTGTCGATCGCCAGCGGCCCGGGCGGATTTGCTGTAGGAAGCACAACGTCAGCCAAGGCCGTCAATGGCGTTGCGACGTTCGGCAATCTCAAGCTCAACATCGCCGGCACCTACACGCTGAAGGCGACTGATGGAACATTGACGAATGTGGTGACCAAAACGATTACGATCGCCCCCGCCGCGCCGGCGAAGGTGGCTTTCGCAATTCCGCCGGCGACCGGAACCGCCGGCAAGGTGCTGACGCCTGCCGTCATCGCCAAAGTTGAAGATGCGTTTGGCAATGTCGAAATCGCCGATGCATCGACCATCACGCTGACCCGGGCTGCGGGCCCCGTCGGCGGCGCCATCGCCGGCACACTCAGCGCCAAAGCCGTGAACGGCGTCGCCACCTTCAGCACTCTGTCGATGAAGATCGCCGGCGCTTACACCCTCAAGGCAACCGACGGCGTGCTCGCCGCCGCGACCAAAGCCATCACCATCTCCCCCGCCGCCGCGGCGAAGCTCGTCATCACCCAACAGCCGACGACGGCAATCGCCGGCGTAACGCTCGCTCCGGCGCTGGTCGTCAAGGTCGAAGACGTTTTCGGAAACGTCGCGACCGGCAATTCCTCGACCGTCACGCTCTCCCGCGTCCTGGCCCCCACCGGCGGCGCCCTGCTAGGCACGCTGGCGGTGAGCGCGGTGAAGGGCATCGCAACGTTCAGCAATCTATCGATGAAAATAGCCGGCGCCTATACGATCAAAGCCAGCGACGGAGTGCTGCTCGCCGCGACCGCGAAGCCGATCACCATCACCAACGCCGCCGCGGCAAAACTGGTGATCACCCAGCAGCCCACGATCGCCAAATCCGGAGTCGGCCTTGCGCCAGCGATCATCGTGAAAGTGGAAGACGCCTTCGGCAACGTCGCCGTCGCCAACGCTTCAACGATCACGCTGGCCATCGCCACCGGCCCCGCCGGCGGCACGCTCACCGGCACACACAGCGCCGCCGCCGTCAAAGGCATCGCGACATTCGCGAATCTAGCGATCAAGACGGCCGGCACTTACACCTTGCGTGCGACCGATGGGGTGCTAACCGCTGCCGTCTCGAAGGCGATTGTCGTGACCTAACCCGTTCGCGCCAAACTTCAGAGTCGTCCCGTGGGCCGTGGAAGAGGATGGGTACATATAGGCTTGTCCCAGCCCCGGGATCGTGTTGCGCTTTGTATAAAAATGCGGCGCGCCGAGCATACGCGCTTTGTCTAATTATTGCTTGCGCAGTTTCATAACCATTTTATACACAATCACTTACATGCGTTTCGGAAACGTATTTCGGTTCCGACGCTTTCCACCCCGTAACACATCACTTGTCAAGCTGTATTTTGATAGTTTTTGCGGAATATCTTAAATCACCCGGCGGAGCGGTTAAAGCACCTGAAAACCAGCCCACCAGGAGCAACACGCGACGATTGTGGCATCGATGCAGCATGTCTTGCCGACGATTCAAAGGGGTACGTCCCCTTCAATCTCATCAAGAAGTCGAGGAAATGCGAATAAAGGTTTGCGTCACCCTTAACGAACGAACGGAACGGTTTCGCCACCTTTCACGGAACCGTGCACATTGCGCGCGCGACGGATCGCGCGCTGTCCGCGGCGGTTTCGAAGGCGATTGTGGTGACGTGATTCGCCGGAGCAGGGAGCGCTAAGCGCCATAGAGGAGCCGACAAACGCCGCTCCGTGCCAGTTCGAAGCTGATGCCGCGCTCGCGCAGAAAGCCCGCTGCGGGAGAATCCTGGCTCAACAGGCCCAGCAGAAGGTGTTCCGTTCCGATATAGTTATGTTTCATATCTTCCGCCGCGCGTTTGGCGCCTGCAAGACATTCAACGGCGGCGGGCCCGAGTTCCATTTCTGGAAAATACTTTGCCGGATCAGAAGCCATCTCGCTCATCGATGGAAGTGAAGCGATCGGCTGCAACGGACTCAGATCGATCAGCTCCGGAAGCAGCCGAGCCAGATCAACGCCCATCTCATCTAACACTGTTCGACCAGCCCCCCGTCCGCCAGACGCAAGGCCGCGTAGAATGTGCTCCGGTGTGATCTCTCGCGCGTGTCGCTCGCCAGCAAATTGATCAGCAAGGGCCATGACCAACCGCGCGCGACCGGTGAATCGCGCATACGTCGAAGTCGAGAGATCAAAATATCGCCAAATGCCTTTCATCGTCCGCCTTCGGGATAATCTCCGTTTGGGTCTTTAGAAAAGAAATAAAATCCCAATCCCTCATTCTTGGCATCTTGGTGTCTTGGCACCTTGGCGCAAATTTGACTATCAGAATGCGCCAAGAGGCCAAGACGCCAAGACGCCAAGGAGAAATGGACCCAGAGGATACACGCAGACCGAGAAAATGCACGAATCCTCCTTTCCGCTGCCCGGTCGGTGCGGGTATCTATATTCCAAGCGAGCGGAATCAACCATGGCGGTTCTTCCCTATGACACGGCTATCCAGAAACACCTGTGTCCCGGCGAGGAGCTTCGCTGGGTCGGGCGGGCGCGGCAGGGATGGAGATACCGGTGGTCAAACCGGCTCGTGATCGTCCAGACCGCCGCGGCTGTTCTTTCGCTCGTTTGGCTTTTTAGATTTGCGATCTGGTCCATGAGCGAGCTCGGTTTCAACGCGGGGCCGATGCCGACCCACCCGTCCCTGCGCTCATCAATCCTCGTGTTTGCGCTGGGCGCGATCACCACTTGGCAATTGCTCGCCGAACGCCGTCGGCGTGCGGGGACGTGGTACGCGGTCACCGACCGCCGAGTCTTGTTCGTGCTCACGACGGTGTATCCGCAGAGCGTCATTGGGGTGGAATTCGATGAGATCGCGGGGGTATCGACCAACGCCGCGCTGGACGCGCCAGCTCCGGCCAAGGCCATCATTCTGCAATTGAAGCACGTAGACCCGTACTTGTGCGCCAGCCGCGTGCTCGGCTACCAGATGGGGACAACGACAATCATTCTCGAGGACATCGAAGACGCGCAGGAGTTCTACAAGCAGATCATGCGCCGAGGGCGGCTCGACGGTTCTTCCGCCGAGAACTGGCCCGCAATAATCTGAAGGACAGGACTCGCGGATTGCTGTAAGTCATCCGCCTGCTGACTACTGCCCTCTTAGTACATATTATCCCCACCATGCAAACTCGCCCCCTCGGCAAGACCGGTCTTTCTATTCCCATCCTCAGCTTCGGCGCATCGTCACTTGGCGCGGAGTTTCGGAATGTCGATTTGAATGAGGCGATTCGATCCGTGCGCGTCGCGCTGGAATTGGGGATGAACTTCATCGATACATCCCCCTACTACGGGCGCGGGATGTCGGAAGTCTTGCTTGGGTTGGCGCTCAAGGATGTGCCGCGCGAGAGTTATCTGCTGGGAACCAAGCTTGGGCGATACGCGCCGCAGCACTTTGACTTCTCGGCGAAGCGCGTCGCCGAGAGCGTGGATGTGAGCCTGGAGCGGATGAAGGTGGATCATCTGGATATCGTGCTCTGTCACGATATCGAGTTCGTGGACATGAGGCAGATCGTCGAAGAGACGCTGCCGGCCCTTCGCAAGATTCAACAAGCGGGCAAGGTGCGATTTGTTGGGGTTTCCGGCTATCCGATGAACGTCTTCAAGTACGTGCTGGATCGGACGCCGCTGGATGTCATTCTTTCGTACAACCATTACACGCTGCAGAACACGATGCTGGCGGATTTGGCGCCGTATCTGAAGGGCAAGGGCGTGGGCATCATGAATGCCGCCCCGTTTTCAGCGCGGCTTCTGACCAACGCCCCGCTGCCCCCCTGGCATAAGGCAACGCCGCAGGTCCGCGAGGTGGCGGCCCAGGCCGCCAGGCACTGCCAAAGCAAGGGCATCGATATCGCCAAGCTGGCGCTGCAGTATTCGATCCGCCATCCCGACATGGCAACCTGCATCGTCGGTTCGGCCAACCCGCAAAATGTGCAGCTATGGGCGAAATGGGCAAGCGAGCCGATCGATGAAGGGTTGCTTAAGGAGGTGCTGGAGATCCTGAAGCCGATCCATAATTGGTTTTATCAGGAGGGGTTGCCGGAGAATAATGATCCCGTTCGCGAAACAGGCGCGTAGGCACGAAGGCACGCAGGCACGAAGGGAATGCGAGTTACGCTTCAATCCTACCCTTCGTGCCTTCGTCCCTCCGTGCCTTCGTGCCTTTCCTCCCCCTTTCCGCCATTTTCCGCTTGACAGTTTCTACCACAGGTCGTAGGTTTCTCTCGCCGGACATGCCTTATTGTGAATTTCACAAGTGTCGTATAAGCCGTTGGTTGAAGCGAAATCCGCCGGCAGTTTAGAAGTGCGAGCAGCCTATGGCGTCAGATCGCAGCACGGCAACGGGAATCTCCGCAAACCTCGACACCGAGATCGGCCGCGTTGCCCTTGAGGCCGGTCTGGCGACTCCAGACGAACTGGAGTTCTGTCGAGAGCAGCAAAAGCAATCATCGGACCCCAATCAACGCTCCTTGGCCGATCTGCTCGTCGAAAACTCCTTTATCACGGTCAATCAGGCCAAGCGGATCAAGAGCCAGCTCGAAGAGAAAAAGAACACCTCGCAGATCCCCGGATACAACCTGCTGGGCAAAATCGGCAAGGGGGCGATGGCGACCGTTTACAAAGCCAAGCAGCTCTCGCTCGATCGCATCGTCGCCATCAAGGTGCTGCCCAAGCGGATGAGCGAGAACAAGGAATTCGTCGATCGCTTCTACTACGAAGGCCGCGCCGCGGCGAAGCTCTCGCACAACAACATCGTCCAGGCGATCGACGTCGGCTCCACGCCCGATGGGTTCCACTACTTTGTGATGGAATACATCGAGGGCAAAACGCTTTATGACCTGATGGTTCCCCCGCCGGCCGGCGAAGGCCGCACCTTCAGCGAAGCCGAGGCGCTCGATATCACCATGCAGATGGCGGATGCGCTGGCGCACGCCCACAATCGCGGCTTGATCCATCGCGACGTGAAGCCCAAGAACATCATCCTGACGCCGCAGGGAATTGCGAAGCTGACGGACCTGGGTCTGGCCCGAGCCGTCAACGATAAGGACATGGCGGAGTCGGAAGCCGGCAAGGCGTACGGCACGCCTTACTACATCAGCCCCGAGCAGATTCGCGGCGACGTCGATATCGATTTCCGTGCCGACATCTATTCGCTGGGCGCGACGATGTATCACCTGGTGACCGGCCGCCCGCCTTTCGAGGCGGACACGCCCAGTGCCGTGATGCACAAGCATCTGAAGCAGGCGCTGCGCCCGCCCGATCACATCAACACCGCGCTCTCCCCCGGTGTCGGCGAGATCATCGAAGTGGCGATGGCCAAAAGCCGCGAAGAGCGCTACAGCCACACCGAAGATTTGCTGGAAGATCTGAAAGCCGTCCGCGCCGGCCAACAGCCGGTGCACGCCCAGCGCATGGTCGATCTGGAATCACTGGGCCAAATCGAAGAGCGCGGCAAGACGGTAGACATCAGCGTCCCCAAGCCCAGCTGGACGGAAATCTTCAATCAGCCTGCGTTTGTCATTCTCGCCTGCGGCGCGGGGGTGTCGGTATTGTTTAATCTTATCTTGCTGGTCATTGTTCTGACGCATAAGTAGCTCGACGCGCATGTGAGCGCTGCGATGAAGCTTGAATTCCTCCCCGCGGGATCGCCGGACTGTCCACTCTTACGCATCTTTGACTTTTCAGTCGCAGAAGCTCGGGCGCTGCGCGAACTGTGCATCGACTTATCCGAGGGAAGCACGGCCGCGGTATCGCTTCGCGATTCTCTGGAGATTATTCCTATCGATGACTGCTCTCTTGCTTTGCGCCGTAGCGACATTGATCTCGGTATCGAACGGCTGACTTCAAATGTCTTCGCATGCTCGCTAACGGCCGAATCTTGGAGAGAGGTAGCAGATTTGATCGCGGCGTTCTGCGAATCTCAAAGCGCCGCTGAATTCCAATGGCTCTCTGAGCACAGCGAAATCTCGCTTCTGCTTTCGTCGAATGGGCAGTGGTAATGCAGGTTTGGGAGAGACTTGCGGGGCACTGGGCGTTCGGAGAGCGCGGACCGATGGTCGCGCCGCTACGCGCTCAAGCCGTCGAACAAACGCCGGCGCGGGCTTCCTGCGCTTCTCAAATGCACACTGATATCTTGGAGTTCTTCTTGTGATAGGCCATAAACGCCGCCACGTCGAGCGTCTTGCCGATCTTCTCGCGTGCCGCCAAGTCCTCGGCGGTGGGCGTCGCTTTGGGCAGCGCTATTTTTGCCGTGGGTTTTCGGCGGCGCGACCGGCCTATTGTCGGCTTCGGCTTCATCGCTCGCGACGTCTTCGCGGTCGTGTGCATAGGTGTATTATCGACGGCCAATCGCGGTTGTTCAACAGCAATTTCTTGATTAACCCTGACAACGGATCACCAACAACTTATCATTCCCCCCATGACCAAAACTGCATTCATCGGCTTGGGCATCATGGGCGGACCGATGGCTGGGCATTTGCTGGCCGCGGGGTTTCCGCTGACGGTTTATTCGCGCACCAAATCGCGCGCGGAGAATTTGCTTTCGCGCGGCGCCAAGTGGGCCGCGTCGCCTGCCGAGGCTGCATCGGCCGCCGATGTCGTCTTCATCTGTGTGCCGGATACGCCGGATGTGCAAGCCGTGGTGCAGGGCGCTAATGGGATCGCATCCGTCGCCCGCGCGGGGCAGATCGTTGTCGATCATTCCACGATCTCCCCCACCGCCACCCGTGAGATGGCTGACATGCTCGCCAAGAAGGGCGCGAAATTTCTCGATGCCCCCATCAGCGGCGGCGATGTCGGCGCGCGAAACGCAACGCTCTCGATCATGGCCGGCGGCGACGAAGCCGCCTTCAATCAGGTCAAGCCGCTCCTCGAGAAGATGGGCAAAACCATCACCTACTGCGGCGCCAGCGGCAACGGCCAGCTCACCAAACTCGTGAATCAGATTCTGGTGAGCGTGACGAATCTCGCCGCCTGCGAGGCGCTGACCTTCGCGAAAGCCAGCGGCCTGGACGCCGCCAAGACAATCACCGCCGTCGGCGGCGGTGCTGCCGGCTCGTGGCAGCTCACCAACCTCGGCCCAAAAATGCTCGCCGGCGATTTCGCGCCCGGCTTCATGATCAAGCTCCAGCAAAAAGACCTGCGCCTCGCGATCCAGGCCGCCAAAGAGCGCGGCGTCAATCTCAACGCCCTACCACTCGTTCATCGCCTCTTCGATCAAGCAATGAAGGAAGGCCGCGCCGACCAGGGAACACAGGCTTTGTTTGCTGTAGTGGAGAAAGGGACGAAGGGACAAAGGGACGAAGGGACAAAGGAATGAGGGCGCGATCGGAGAAGTGGACCTTCGGTCCGACCGCTTCGCGGCGCTCATTCGCTTGCTTACTACCGCTCCGTCCCTTGGTCCCCAAGTCCCTTCATCCCTCCGTCGCTTCGTCCCTTCACCACGACTTGCAAAAGGGCGCTTCAGACATAGAATCCAAAATGCCCGGGTAGGTAGCTCAGTTGGTAGAGCAATGGACTGAAAATCCATGTGTCGCCGGTTCAATTCCGGCCCTACCCATTAGAAATCCGCTTCGTCCCATCTCATGCGGTCACCCGCAAATCCGGGATCTCTAAATGGGCGATCAAAACAAACTGCCGTTGTGGGCCAACACAAGAGTTTCAACGAAACTCGGCATCAAATACCCGATCATCCAGGGACCGCTGGGCGGCGTGCCGACGCAGCGGCTGACGGCCGCCGTCTCCAATTTCGGCGGGCTTGGTTCGTTCGGTGCGCAGGGGCTGGCTCCCGGCGCAATTAGGGATGTCATCGCCGAGCTGCGGTCGATGACGGACAAGCCGTTCGCGATGAATCTCTGGGTATCGATAGAGGACGCCGGCGCCAGGGCATCGGACGAGGCGGCGTTCAACCGAAGCCTCGCGGCGATCGCGCCGCTCATCCACTCGGTTGGCGCGCCGCTTCCCTCGTATGCGCCTTATTCGCCAATGAAGTTTGAAGAGCAGGTCCGGGTGATCATCGACGAAAAGGTGCCGGTGTTTAGTTTTATCTTTGGCATCCCGCCAAAGGAGATTTTGGACGAGTGCCGCGCCAAAGGGATCACGCTCATTGGAGCGGCTACTACTCCGGACGAGGCGATTGAGTTGCAAAAGGCGAACGTGGATGTGATTGCCGCGTCGGGCTTCGAGGCAGGCGGGCATCGCGGCTCGTTCCTCCGCCCCGCGGAGGAATCACTGACGGGAACTTTTTCGCTTGTGCCGCAGGTGGTCGATTGTGTGTCGGTGCCAGTCGTGGCGGCGGGCGGTATCGCCGATGCGCGCGGAATCGTCGCCGCGCTGGCTTTGGGAGCGGAAGGCGTGCAAATCGGAACCGCATTCCTCGCCTGCGAAGAATCCGGAGCCAACCCGCTCCATCGCGAAGCGTTACTCAGCGGCAAGGCGGGCAAAACCGCCCTCACGCGCGGCTTCACCGGACGCCTCGCGCGCGGCATTAAAAACCAATTGCTTGACGCGATGAATGCCCCGGGCGTCGACATCCTCCCCTACCCGCTCCAACGCTTCCTCATGCGGAACCTTTCCGGCCCCGCGGAAAAGGCGCGCCGCCCGGAACTGATGCCGATGTGGGCGGGGCAGAGCGCGAATCTCGCTCGCCACAAGCACGCCACGGAACTGCTGGATGAGTTGGTGGCGAGTGTGTCGGCCGTTATTGACCATTTGCAATGATCGGTCTCACCCCGGTGCAGTTGTAAGATGCCGGTGTAATACATCTACGATGTGCATAACGGCTCAATGCCTCATTGAGTAGTCGGAAGCGCGAACCTTTCATTCCCACAAAACCGGCACCGCGTACTTCGGGATCGTCTCGTCAGAGGTCACGAGTGTCAGACCTTCGTACATCGCCTGCGCGATGAGCAACCGGTCAAAGGGATCGCGGTGATGGTTCGGCAGGCGCGAGAGCAATTCGATATGGTCAAGGGTGATCGGAAGCAGTACGACAGTACCGGTATCCACTTCACGCTGGACGATCTCTCGAATGGGTTTGTCGAAATCGAATTTCCGCAAGCTCGATTTGATTTGGAGCTCCCATGGACTGGCGAGGCTCAAATATCGGGTGTTGGCAGGATCGACGATCGCCGCGCGGGCGCGCTCGGGCAGCCGGGCGGGCTGCTGCACGATGAAGACAAAAACATTGGTGTCGAGGAGCAGATTCAGGGCTTCTCCTCCAGGCCCCAGATGTCATCGGGAAGCGGGTCTTCCCAATCGGGCGCGAAGTTGACAAGGGCACCTGGCTGTTTGCCCAACTCGATCTTGGCGGGCGCTGGCGCAATCGGTTCAACCGTGATTCGAACCTGCTGATTAGGCGCAAGCGCGAGCGGCTCATCGGGAACGAGCACCTTGCCGTCGAAATGTGCTTTCAGTGCGATCACGATGAAATGATATCACGAAAGCCTTCTTCTGGCACCCTCCGCCCACAGGCGGTATTGTCAGATAATGCCAATCACATCTGTGCGCACATCAGCGCGGCTGGTGCCGCTCTCGGGGCCTAGTCTGGGGCCTATCGAGCTGGCCCCCAAGACGGGCGGCCTGCTCGCGGGGCGGCAGGATCAATGCGATCTGCGCCTTACTGCCGACACGGTTTCGCGCAATCATGCCCGGTTTGTTTTTGAGTCCAACGGGTGGCGGCTGATCGATCTCAAGAGCCGCTGGGGAACCTTCGTCAACGGCGTCCGCGTTCCCAGCGAACAGGAAATTCCGCTTGGTGAGGGTGATCTGATCCGCATCAGCCCATGGACATTTCGCTTTACCTCCAACACCGAAAGCCACACCGGCAAGGAGCTTGATTCGCACGATGATGGCGCGATGGGGACGATGGTGCACACGATATCCGCCGAGCGCATGCCCAGTCTCGGCGAGGATATGCTGAGCCATCTGCTGGAAAGCGCGGCGGGCATTCATGCCGCCAAGGATGAAAAATCGCTGGCTGATCTGCTGGTGGAAAAAGCCTGCACCGGCACCGGCATGGCCAACGGCGCGCTGTTGCGCGCTGTGAACGATACGGGCCGCTATGAAGTGCTCGCATCGCGGAGCGTGGATGGGGAGACAATGTTTTCCTACAGCCGCTCGCTGCTATCGGCGGCTTCGAGCGGCAGCGTCGCGGAGCTTTCGGGCACGTCGGCGGACAACATCTCCGAAAGCATCATCAGCATGGGCGTGCGCTCGGCGCTCTGCGTGCCGATCATGCTCGGGCAAGTGGTGGCGGCGTATCTATATCTGGATTCTCGCTCGACGACTTCCGTTCGCCGGCCGCAACCTCTGCGGCCCAATGCTTCGGCGTTCTGTCTGACGCTGGGCCGCATGGCTGGATTGGCGCTGGCGAATCTCAAGCGGATCGACATGGAACGCCGCTCCGCGCAGCTCGAGGCGGATTTGGTTGCCGCCGCCACGGCGCAGCAATGGATTCTTCCGCAGCACACCGGCGAATATGGCGCGTTCCGCTACATCGGCCATAGCCGGCCTGGTCGTCATGTCGGCGGAGACTTCTACGATCTGATTCCGCTGGATGACAATCGCCTGGCGATCGCCATCGGAGATGTCTCCGGAAAAGGGATCGCCGCCTCAGTGCTGATGACCGCGACGCAGGGATTTCTGCACGCCGAGCTTCAGGAAACCGCCGACCCGCAGGCGGCGGTGCTCCGCCTCAACCGCTTCATCTTCCCGCGCAGCCAACTCGACAAATTCGTAACGCTCTGGGTCGGCGTGCTCGATCTGAAGGAGAAGACGCTGCGCTACGTCGATGCCGGCCACGGCTACGCCCTGCTGGGCGAGAGCGTTCCCAAGATGCAGCGCGTCTCGCTCGGCGGGCAGTTGCCGGTCGGAGTCGATGGTGATACCCAATACATCGCCGACACCGTCCCGCTTTCCGAGCACGGCTGCGCGATGCTGCTAAGCGACGGCATCATCGAACAACCGGCCCCCGGCGACACCGGCCGCGCCAATGCCTTCGAGATGCCCGGCGTCGAGCGCGTGCTGCAAGGCCTCAAGCCGGATGCGGACCCGATTGCGGCGTTGTTCGAGGCGGTGGTTCAGCACGCCGGCCGCCCCACCCTCGCCGATGATGCGACGGCGGTGTTGGTGCAGTGGTGAGGTCTCGCGCGGTTCAGGTTCACGATCATGCCGCGAGTGATTGTTCTTCCTGACCGGCGGGCGCGGAATATCTCAGATTGTTCAACAGAGGCAGCAGATCCTTCGGATTGCGCGAGAGCTGCAATTCAGCGACGCGGCAATTCTGGGCGAGCCGCGCGGCAAGTTGGCTTTGCCTTCTTGTGGGATGTAGCTCGGCGATGGGCCAGGCGGCGCGAAGGGCCTGGATCGCATCCGTCGAGGGGATTTCCTGGAGATGCGCCTTGGGCCGGCGGCCGGGTTCGGCGATCAGCACTGCATCGCAGAACGCATGATTCTGCCACGCGCCGATGTGCTCTTCCATCAGATTGGCCCAGCCGGGCTCCCGGCCGGCGCTGGATCGCAGGCGCGGCGTGATCGTCCGCTCCACCCAGCCGGGCATGTGCAGCATCGCGACGCGGCCATCTTCCTCGCGAAGAGCCGTCCAACGCTGGCTGATGATGCGATAGCCCAGCGAGATCATCGCGGAGAGTTCCGGCTCGATGCCAAAGGGGCAGAGGATCAGCGCGGCAAAGCCGTCGCGAACGACGGCGGCGGATGGAAGGAGATTGACGCCGCGGCTGCGGATCAATTGCGAGAGCGGCCAATGAATCGCCAGCTCCGCGACGCGCATCGGATCGAGCCGCGGCTGCGGGAGCACCCAGCTTCGCCATTGGTTGCGCAGCAGATTGATCTCGGCCATGCCCCAGCGATCATCGACCAGCCAATAGCGCTCTTCCTCTTCGTAGATGTCGATCGAATCCTGCGTGCGAACCAGATGCTTGGCGGCAGGCGAAAGCCCGCGCGAAACCTCGTCCGGATTATATTGTCGAATCTCGCCCGAAACGGGAACGAATCCTTCCGGCCAGCCGGGAACAACGAAGCAGCCGAGCAGTGCATCGATCGACTGCTCGAGCCACGGGACGGCACATTGCAGATCAATGACCGGCCCATGAACGGCAAGTTTTCGGCGACTGGCGGCGCGCACCAACAAACCTCCTCGCATCCCGGCGGCAAACTTGGATATGAGCCGCTTTGGATGTATCGGGTAGATGGGTTGAAGGGCTTAATTATGTGTTGGGTCGTGGAAGGGACGGAGGGATGAAGGGTAAGGCGCGAAGGGACAGAGGGATGGAGGGACGAAGGGACGAAGGGACATAGGGACGCAGGGACGAGGCAGGAAAGTCGTCGGCGCCCGGTTACCCGCGTAGCGGTCGGACCGAAGGTCCACCTCCCCG
>DATBDZ010000184.1:0-2739 GCA_036276235.1 Humisphaera sp.
CGCGCTTCCTTTGCCGCGTAATCAACAACCGACTCCGGGTGCAAAAGAATGTCATCGACGACGAGGACCGGCTGCTTTTCATTGCCGATCTGGAGCGTTTGGATGGATGGACTTGGATTGGGGCTAAAGTCGTATGGCATCGCGAGTCAGTTTAGAGATGCGATGCGCGGAAGGAAAGAGTGTCATTGGTGCTCCGCCTCGCTGATCTTCGAATCTTCGGTCACGCGCAACTCGCGCATCGAACCATCCAGTAATTGGACTCGTGCGCCGGCCACATATCCATTCTCGCGCGGCGACAAACTCAATTGCACCGCGCGCGCAGGCAGATGCAGCTCCGCCAGCGTCGCGACGTATCTGCCAGTCGTGCGATGAATTTCCCGCTGGGCGTAATACACGCCCATCAGCGCATCGCGAGCCGCTAATGTTGGATCCGGCTTGAACGCTGCCTTGCCCGGTTCAGCGGTTGAGAACTGCACATACCCCCACCGCTCCGGCCGATGCATATCGATCACGCCTTGCGGCGACCAGACCCAGTTATCCTCCGGATGCTGCTCGCGCGGCAACTTCTGGTACTTGCCATCAACGACGTTCACCAGCCACTCGACGCGCGAGAACCCCAGCCGCCATTGCTGGCCATCCTTAGGCGGAACCGCGCCGGCAGGCGCGTAGCGGGTCAGCCCCTTCCACGGAAACGCGATCTCAACCGACCAGCCGCGATCTTTGTCAGACGGATCGTTTAGCGTCCCATCAACATGAACGGCGGATTTCAAGCCATCTAGGTTCGTCCCAAGATGCGCGGGTCCGCCATCGCGATAAGGCTTATCGAGCGTAAGCTCCCAGATCGTGTTGAGAGCGTTCATCTCGAACTCGTAGTAGTTGTGATTATCGCCGGCCGGATTGATGAAGACTTCAAAATCATTGTCGTAAAAGATGATGTCGTTTTTCTTCTTCAACGTTCCCCAAACGTGCGGCTCTTCAAGTTCCGCATAGACATAAAGGTATTGATCATCCCAAAGCATCTTCGCGCGAGTCCGAAACCGAGGCACCGGCTTGGCGGAACCTTCGATGTCCACAAAATCTTCCGTCCAAGGTGCATCGGCCCAGGAGGCCTCGTCCCCTTTCCCATCAATCATGATCGGCGATTTAGCGCGATAACACACATACCCGCGCGGCGTAATTGGAAGCATCTTCGCCCAATCAGCGGCGGTGACATCGCCGAGGGCGCACGCGCAGAAGCAGAGGGTCACCAATGCCAAACCGCGATGTGGATGACGCATGGGTGTGAGCTTAATTTGGCCTGCGGGCGGTGAGAAGAGCGCCATATCAAGGCGCCGTCCCGATTGAGCCCCATCGTGCTGAGGCGCGTAGGGCGGGCACTGCCCACCCATGCTTGGAGCAGACATATCCGACGCACAAGACGCACAGGTCTGCTAGTCCGCCGACCTGTGGCACCCGAACTCATGCGACCTTTGAACGTTCCCGCCCCGCGGATCTCGCAATATAAATGATGCGGAGGACGTCATGGCCAAGGCGAAGCCGCAAAAGAAATGGTCGGGGAAGGTGACGCGTGAAAGCCGCGCGTTGGAGTTGGAGGACGGCGTTTTTACTTGGGACGATCCGAAGCGCATCGCCCGC
The DNA here is from genome assembly GCA_036276235.1 of Humisphaera sp. Classification (GTDB taxonomy): domain Bacteria; phylum Planctomycetota; class Phycisphaerae; order Tepidisphaerales; family Tepidisphaeraceae; genus JANWHF01. The sequence goes on from DATBDZ010000184.1 coordinate 1,636, forward strand.
TCGCTCAAGCATTCGGCCGAAGTGAGCACCGCCCGCAAGACCGATCCATTTCGCTCGGCGATGTCGATGCTCAACTTCTTCATCAATCGCGCCGGCCGCAATCTTCCACGTGAACGAAAGAATATTCTGAACGACGCGAAGACCGAGCTAAGGCGAGAATTCGGAAAAGACCCGAAATGAATTCCGCTTGGTGCGCTTTATCGCGCGGTGCACCCGTCCGAAACAACCGCGTGCTAAAGCGCACCCTACGAGAACGCGTCATGAAGTGGAGCAAAAGTTAAGATGATCGATGTACGGAAGGAGCCGTTCGTCATTTCAATTGCCATGCGCCGCCTGCGGGCCGCCGTGAAGGATTACCCAAAGGCGGCGATGTTTGAGCTGGCCGATGAAGGCTTCACCTCGCTGTTCGAGCAACTGATTTCCTGCATTATTTCGATCCGCACATTCGAGCACGTCACGCTGGCGACGGCGCGCAGATTATTTGCCGTCGCGCGCACGCCGGAGCAGATCGCCGGGCTTTCGGTTCAGCGCATTGATCAGTTGATTGGCGCCTGCACATTCCACCGGCCCAAGGCGCAGCAGCTACATGTTCTTGCACAGACAGCGATGAAAAAGTACCAGGGCAACCTGCCACAAGACCGAGAAACGCTCCTGCAATTGCCCGGCGTTGGCCCCAAGTGCGCGAATCTGGCGCTGGGCGTTTCCAGCGGCAAGCCGGTTGGCATTCCAGTGGATATTCACGTGCATCGCGTCGTCAATCGCTGGGGAATCGTGGCGGCTAAAGCACCCGAGCAGACGATGGAAACGCTCCAGACGAAATTGCCGCGCCGCTACTGGCTGGAGATCAACAAGCTGCTGGTGCCGTTCGGGAAACACATCTGCCGCGGGGTGAAGCCGCGCTGCCCGACATGCCCGCTGCTGTCGATGTGCCGGCAGGTCGGGGTCACTGAGACGGCGGCGTGACAGTTGTTTTCGGCAACATTGGTTGGGGCAGAGATGTTCCGAGATTTCGCATGAACGCTCAGGCCTGGTTTGTCATCGACAGCTTTAATTCAGAGGTCGAGGTAGCTGTCATGCTGAGGTACTCCGAAGCATCTGGCCCAT
>DATBDZ010000185.1:0-30640 GCA_036276235.1 Humisphaera sp.
AGTTGCCAACCGGTGTTCACTCCGATGCCCATCGATGACCGTTACGATTCCATGTAGGGTGGGTGTACTCGCCCACCATTTGCCGCTCGTGGTGGGCGAGTACACCCACCCTACAAAACTCCGTGTTAGCGCAGGCGGCCAGATGCTTCGGAGTACCTCAGCATGACGGGCCTTCCGGTTGCAAATGCATTTGATCAATCGCGTGAGCCGATCTCCTTCAGCGCGGCGCCGGTCAGGCGGTACACCGTCCACTCCGACATCGGCATTGCACCCATGTTCTTGTAGAACTGGATCGACGGTTCGTTCCAGTCGAGCACCGACCATTCCATTCTGCCGCAGTTTCGTTCGACGGCGATTCTTGCGATATCCTTGAACAGTGCCTTGCCGACGCCTTTGCCGCGGGCGTGGGGTTGGACGTAGATGTCTTCGAGATAGATTCCGGGACGGGCGAGGAAGGTCGAGAAGTTGTGGAAGTAGAGCGCGAAGCCGACGGGTGTGCCGTCGAGCAGGCCGATGCGCGCTTCGGCGACAGGCTTTGCGCCGAAGAGGTTCTCGAGCAGCAACTGCGGCGTCGCGATGCACTGATCCGCCAGCCGCTCGTATTCGGCCAGCTCGCGAATGAGGCCCAGGATCACCGGAACATCCGCCGGCGCGGCGGCTCTTGTTTCGATTTTGTGCTGTACTTCAGACATGTCCGTACATTGCAATTAAAACGCGGGCTTCTGGTGATATTGCGCGAGGCTCTGCTGCGCCTGATCGCGCGCCGAAATCGTCGGCTTTTCGCAGGGCCAGGGGATCGCAAGCTGCGGATCATTCCAGGCGATGCCGCCCTCGCCGGCGGGATTGTACGGGTTATCGACCTTGTAATACACGTCGGCCGGCTCATCGCCCAGCACGCAAAAGCCGTGGGCAAAGCCCGGCGGGATCCACAGCAGGCGGCCATTCATATCCGAAAGCTCAACGGCAAGATGCTGGCCAAACGTCGGCGATGAAGCGCGAATATCGATGGCGACATCCCACACTCTGCCGCGCACAACGCCGACAAGTTTTCCCTGCGGCGGCGTGTGTTGGTAGTGAACCCCGCGCAAAACGCCGGGCGCCGAGCGGGAATGATTGTCCTGAACGAAATGCGTCGGCAATCCAAGCTCGCGGAATTTGGCGTCCTGAAATCGCTCGATGAAAAAGCCGCGCGCGTCGCCGCGAACGGTGAGCTCGACAAGCAGGAGGCCGGAGATTTCTAACTGAGATACTTTCATGTCCCGTAGGGCGGGCACTGCCCGCCGGTTTTGTTTGATGCGGCTTTGCCTACGAATATTCGGCGGGCAGTGCCCGCCCTACGGCGCTTCGCATACGCATTTCGAAAAATGCCACGGGCACGCTAACGCGAGCCCATGCCACCCGACGTATGGTGGCACCTCATTTTGGGTGGCATGGGCTTGCGACAGCATGCCCGTGGCGTTCGTGTCGACAATTCCCGATATCGTCCAGTCAAGTGTTGTAGGGTGGGTGTACTCGCCCACCGTGAGCGACAAATGGTGGGCGAGTACACCCACCCTACATGTCATCGCTTCGCGTATTGCGTCTCGTAATACTTGAGATACTCGCCGCTCTTGATGGCTCGCCACCAATTTTCGTTGGCCTTGTACCAGTCGATTGTCGCGCGGATTGCCTGCGCGAACCGGTGCCTGGGTTCCCATCCCAGCTCGCGTTTCATTTTGCTCGCGTCGATCGCATAGCGGCGATCATGCCCGGGCCGATCCTTCACATACTGCACGTTTTGCTCCCAATCTTTTCCCATCTCGCGGAGGATGGTTTCGGTGATGGTGCGGTTGTGCAGTTCGTTGTTGCCGCCGATGTTGTAGACTTCGCCGGGGCGGCCCTTGTTCAGGACAGTCCAGATCGCGTCGCAATGATCTTCAACGTACAACCAGTCACGGACATTGAGGCCATCGCCGTACAGTGGGACTTTTTTTCCTTCCATCAGGTTCGTGACGAACAGCGGAATCAGTTTTTCGGGGAATTGATACGGGCCGTAATTGTTCGAGCAGCGGGTGATGAGCACCGGCATGTGGAAGGTGTGGAAGTACGATCGCACGAGGCAATCTGCCGCCGCCTTGCTGGCGCTGTACGGGCTGTTGGGCGCGAGCGGCGTTTCCTCGGTGAATTTCACTTCCGGCTTGTCTTCCGGCAGAGAGCCATAAACTTCATCCGTGCTCACCTGCACAAATCGCTCGGCCTTCTTCGCCTTGGCCACGTCGAGCAGCACCTGCGTGCCGACAACATTGGTCTGAATAAACGGCCCGGAGCTGAGGATGCTGCGATCGACATGACTCTCGGCCGCAAAATGGACGACCTGCGAAATTCCATGTTCCTCAAAGAGAGCCGTCATTAGCGGGCCATCGCAGATATCTCCTTTGACGAAGGCCAGGCGTGGGTCGTCGAGATAGCCGCGGAGGTTATCGATGTTGCCAGCGTAAGTGAGCTTATCCAGCGCGATGAGCTTCGCCGGCTCCTTTCGCGCCAGGAGCATCCGGACAAAGTTCGCCCCGATAAAGCCGGCGGCGCCTGTGACAAGAATCGTTCGCATGAATGTACGGCCCTTTCAAAACTCAACGGCGATCACTTAGCATGCGATCACTTAACGACCGGATCCTTGTTAGCACCGTTGGCGGCTACGGTATTGCAAGCCTTCAGATAGAAATCGATGTTCTCGCCGGCGTCGGCCCAGAAGCCGTGCACTTTGTCGGCCGTCATCTCGCCGCGCTCGATGTAGGCGTTGTTTACATCGGTGATTTCCAGCTCATTTCGCGCTGAAGGCTTAAGCGTGCGAACGATCTCGAAGACGTTTTTGTCGTAGAAATATACGCCGATGACCGCCCAGTTGCTTTTGGGTTCCTTGGGCTTCTCGACGATGCGGAGGACGCGTTCTGCTTCCATTTCGGCGACGCCGTAAGCTTTGGGATTCTCCACTTGAGAGAGAAGGATCTTGGCGCCCTGACCCTGATGGCGGAAGCGTTTCGTGCAGTCGGGAATCGCATGCTCGAGAATATTGTCGCCGAGGATCAGCATGATCGATTCACCCTCGGCAAAGTGCTCGGCCAGGCCCAGCGCCTGAGCGATGCCGCCGGCTCCGTCCTGATAGGTGTAGTGAAGCTCTTTAAGACCAAACTCCCGGCCATTGCCCAGAAGGCGGATGAAATCGCCGGCGTTGTTGCCGCCGGTCACGAGGAGCACTTCCTCGATGCCCGACTTGGCCATGCATTCCAACGGGTAATAGATCATGGGCTTGTTGTAAACCGGCAGAAGGTGCTTGTTGGTCACCTTCGTCAGGGGGAAGAGCCGGCTGCCGGTGCCGCCGGCAAGGATTACGCCTTTCATCACTACACCTCTCGTTTGCCCGGGACGTCCAAGGGAGCCCAAAGCCGATTATCGGTCGCAGAAAGCGGTTTTCTGAGCCGCGCAAGGTCTGCCGTAGCTGTCTATCGGCGAGTTAGGCAATGCATCAAACACAATAGTAAAAACATGGCCCGATCGGTAGTCCTGAGGCATACTCTTTGCCAAGCAGAACCATAGAGGCACGAGTGGGTTACCAGTCGTTGGATCAGCCCCTTGTGAGGAAAATTATTGGCCGACAGCGGCTGTGTTCGATATTAAGCGCAGTTGATTTGATAGCACAATGGCTTACTTAAGCTTTTCGACCAAAGGCCAGCAGTTAGGACGCCGGGCTCTCGCCAGCGCCGCCACCATCGGCCGCGCGCCGGATTGTGATATCTCCGTTCGCGACATTCTTCTCTCCCGCCATCACTGCAAGATCGAACTTAGAGGGGACGACTGGGTTCTGATCGACCTCAAGAGCAAGAACGGCACATTCGTCGATGAGCAGCCGATCCAGGAACACATCCTGCAGGACGGCCAATTCTTCACCATCGGACAAACTGTCGTCAAATTCCGGGGCGTGCAACTCGGCTATAGCCCCGCAGATGCGGATAAACCGCTCGGCAGCCGTCGGCCGGCTGATCCGTGGGAAGCTCTGGCGGGAACGGTTTGCGGCTTTCAGTTTGATGCAGGCCGAATCGATGTGCAGAGCGTCGGTCGCGTACCGTTAAGACCGTTGAGCGAGTTCCCCACGCCGCAGCCCAATCCGCGCGATCCGCATGGATATGAGAAGGAAGATCTCTATTCGATGCTGACGGAGATCGCATCGAGCTCGTGGGATTCGATTTATTCGCACGCCTCAAAACATTCGCCGGTGCGGCCGATGCCGCGGCCGATCGTCAACCGCAGTCGTCATGGCCGCTCGCAGATGGCGCAGCAGCGGGATTTGCTGGAGATGGCGACCGAGCAATTGCTCAAGCACGCCACCCGCACCGCCGGGCGCGCCGAGCGAAGGCGGCAATGGGGAAAGACTGCGCTGAAAATGCTGAAGGGGTTTGTGGGAGTCGGGCAGTGGCTGCTCTTGCTGGGGACGTTAGTGGAGCAGGCACGGTAGCCCCAAAGAATAAGCACATTTGGAAAGCGGGGGAAGCGTCATGCTGAAGTACTCTGAAGCATCAGGCTGGATCGCGCAGACGGGCCAGATGCTTCGGAGTACCTCTGCATGACAGTTCGTGGCGATTGCGGAATTCCCAAACTACGCCGGCTCAATAATCGCCGACATCGATCCCTGGCACGTGGCGATGCGCTGATCGGCCCCGTACGTGTGAACCTGCTCGCGGCGCAGTTCGGCCAACTCGCGATGGGTCGTGCAAATAATCGCGCGGCCGGCTTTGTCTACCTCGACGGCGATCAGCAAACCCCGTTCCTGCGAGTATCCAAATATTGCTCGGACCATCTGCACGACGTAGTCATACGTATGCTGCTGATCATTGATGAGCACGACGTTATACGGCGGCAATTGCCGGGTTTCGGCCTCTTCGGTAGGGCGAGGCGCTGCCTTGACCTGTGCCTTCCATCCAAAAAAGTTGAGTAGTGTAGCCATGTTGCAAAGTCCTCTGCTTCGATCGATACGACGCTTAACGTGGAAAGCAAACCGCGTGCGAGGATAGCCAATCTGAAGGGCACCCGCTCGGTTTGTCGGCGCGCAGCATCGAACCAACAGCCGCGCAAGACGAAAAACGCCACGGGCACGCTATCGCGAGCCCATGCCACCCAAACTTGCAGCCACCGACCAGTTCGGGTGGCATGGGCTTGCGACAGCATGCCCGTGGCGTTCGTTCGGCGGCGTAGGGAGGGCACTGCCCGCCGCGCTTTTCCCACTTTGCGCGATCCAGGCAGATGCTTCGGAATATTCTTGAAGTGGGTTCAAATCGAAACCCCACCCACGAAAGGTGCGCAGGTTCAGATGGACCCCTTCGCAACCGGCCAATTCACTGTTGACGCAAAAGTCGTTACGGTAGCGGCCCGACTATGCCCGCTCCGGCCGCGCTATTGGTGTTCGCCACTCTTTGTCCGCTCGCGGCTTTTGTTTTGCTGCTGGGATTGGGCCGGCGGCTGGGGACGCCCCTGGCGGGGTGGTCGGCGACTTTTTTCTCGCTTCTGAGCTTTGCCGCCAGCCTGTTGGCGCTGGTCATTTGGTGCAATCCGGGCGGGCGGCATTTCCACGGCACAACCTGGGGCATTCGCGAAGGGCCGATTTACCTTACGATGGCATGGCTGCCGATCGGTCCGGGCATCGCACAAGAGCACGGCGGCTTTGCCGACGTCGGCATCTACGTCGATAGCCTGACGATCGCGATGTTTGCGATGGCGACGCTCGTCGCCGCCGCGGCAAGCGCGTTTGCCACCGGCTCAATGCGCAGGGATGCCGACAATCCGCGGTTCTTTCTCATCCACGCGCTGCTTTGCTTTTCGATCTTCGCGATTTTCATCGCCTCCTCGATTTTGCAGATCGCGCTGTTCTGGTGCTTTGCGGGGCTGGGCGTTTTCCTGATGGTTGGCTTCTGGAACGGAGCCACCGCCGCGCGGCAGGCGAGCACCAGAACGTTTTGCATCCTCGCCGCCAGCGACGCACTTCTGCTGATTGGAATCAGCCTGCTCATCGCGTCGGCGGGCAATCTGAGCTTTCCTCAGCTCTGGGCCAGTGTGGGAATGCTCGGCTCCTCGCACGTCACGATCGCCGGCATCTTTATTTCGCTGGGCGCGCTCGGGCGCGCAGGACAGTTTCCGTTTCATCCCTGGTGGACGGATGCGACTGAAGCGCCATCGCCGGCCGGCGTCACGCTACATTCCGCCGGCATCGCGGCTTGCGGCGTTTATCTGCTCGCGCGGATCTTTCCAATTCTCACCGCCGACGTTCATTTGCTGCTGGCAATCACTGGCACGGTGACGGTCGTCCTCAGCGCGCTGATCGCGGTGGCGCAAAGCGACATTCGCCGCGCGCTGGCATACATCGTCCTAGCGCAGATCGGATATATGGTCCTGGGGATCGGCGTCGGAAGCTGGGCGGGGGCGCTGTTTCATCTGATCACCTGCGGGTTCATCGGAAGCCTGCTGCTACTGGCCGGCGGGGCGGTGATCTGGTCGGCGGATCACCAGCGCGATCTGCGCCGCTTCGGCGGCCTGTGGAAACGAATGCCGGTGACGGCGTCGACATTTGCCGTCGGTGTTTTGTCGATGGCGGGGTTTCCCTTTTTCGCGGCACACTCCAGCCGCATGCTCATCCTCGCGGATACCGCCGCGTTTGCGACGCTCGCGACAAACACGTTTGAACGCAGCGGCATGTACTGGGCGCTGTTCGTATTGCCGGCGATGTCGTCCTGCCTCATTGCCTTCGCGTTGGTCCGTTGCTGGATGCTCACGTTTGTGGGCCGCCCGCGCAATCGGAAGATCCACCAGAAAGCCGTCGAGATTTCGACGCTCTGGACGCCGCTGCTGCTGCTGGCGGTGATCAGCATATTTGCCGGCTCGCTGCTGGGCGTCGCCGATTTGTTGGCCGGTTCGATCAAGGAATCAAACATTCAAATGCAGATGATCGCGCGGCAAGCTGGAATTGCACCACTCTCCCAGACAACCGGTGGATTTAATAACGCGTGGCCAATGGCCGCCACCGGCGCCGCGTCTGCCGGAGATGCCGCCGACGTTTCCATCAATCTCTCGCCCGCCGCATTTGCGCAAAGTCATGGACAGGCGCTGGCGCGCGGGTGGGAAATGTGGACCTGGATGATCGGCTGCGTGCCTGCCGCCATCCTCTATCGGCGCGGCCTGAAGATCGCCCGCCGGCTGCGCCGAAATCGAATCGCCAGAGCGCTCGGCATCTGGCTCGGCAACGAGATGTATTTCGTGGAGACCTACGAATGGCTGCTCGGCCGCACGACGATTGCGATGGCCCATCTGTTTCTCTGGTTTGAACGATTCATCATTGAGCCGCTGACGAGTCGTCTGGCGGAGATGCTTCGCCGCGTGTTCGCCTGACCATTGTGGACTTTTTCGCGCGTCATCTTCTTACGCTGATCATGCTGCTGCCCGCCGCGGGCGCTGCCGCCGTGATGGCGGCGCCTTGGAAGCGCGCGGTGAAGTCCACCGCCGTCGGCGTCGCGGTCGTCAATCTGATTCTCGCGGTGCTCGCATTGCTGATCTTCGATTGGCGGCGTTCGGGCACGTATGACTACGCATCGCAGGGCGGCGTCGTGCAGCTCGCCGAGCAATCCGGCAGGATTCCGATTATCCGCTGCCAGTATCTGGTTGGCGTGGATGGGCTATCGCTTCCGCCGATACTGCTCACGTGCCTGATCATCGCCCTTGCGATCGGCGCGGATACATCAGCCGATCCGCGTCAGCTTTCGCGACTGCTGCTGCTGGAAACGGCGCTGCTCGGCACGCTTTTCTCACTCGATTTTGTGCAGTTCTGGTTTTTCTTTGCCGCGAGCGCCGTGATCGCACGATTGCTGTTTGCAGATCAGAAACTGACGTGGGATCGACGCGATCTCATCAAGCAGCTTCCGCTGGTGGGAATTGGATCGATCCTCCTTTTGCCGATCGCGGCGGCCCTCTGCATTCATCAACGGACGAGCGATCTCATCGGCTTGTGCGCTGGGCCACTTCGACAATCCTCACAACCGACCTCAATCATCCTTTTCCTGCTGCTCCTGGCGATCATGCTCGGCCGAATGATGCGCCCGCTTGGGCCGTTGCGTGGCCGTGGCGCTTCCGATCCGTCGATGTACATGGTCATCCCGCTGATCAGCCTCGGCGGCGCGTACGGCGTTCTTCGCATCGTCTTCCCGATTTTTCCGAACGCGGCGATTGCTTTGTGGCCGCTGATTGCGGCAGGTGCGATCGTCTGGATTTTCTGGCATGCGATGTCGGCTCTGGCCAAGCCGGATGTGCCGCGCGTCATCGCGCGGCTGGTGAAGATGCAAACCGGAATCATCATCCTTGGCGCGGCGACGATGACCGCCTCCGCCATCAACGGCGCATGGATCACCATGTGCGCTGCCGCGTTGGCGCAGGCGGTGATATTGTCGCTCATTGCCGCCCTTGGACGCTTGACGCCAGCGCCGGAGCGGGCGAGTGAACCCATGACAAGCCGCGCCGCGCCAATCGACGGCGTTTTCGCGACCGTTGCGCCCCTGTCCCTCGCCGGCCTTCCACTGCTCGGCGGATTTGTCGGCCATTTCCTGGTGGTCGTGGGCATCTTCTCGGCCACGCGCGCCGATTCGATCCTACTGGATTCTAATGTCACAAACAGCGACCTGGTTTCCACCGCGATGCTCGTCTGTCTCGGTCTGCTTTTGTTCGCCATCGCCACCGCCTTCTGCTTGCAGCGCCTGATCGCCGGCAACTGGAAGCTCGGCCCGCGCCGATTCTCGCAGGTCAGCCCGCGCCACCTTGCGATCCTTTCGCCGCTGGCGATTCTGATTGTGTTGCTTGGGGTTCTCCCGACGCCGATGTTTTTCACGATCACCGGGACAACCGCGAGCGCGATGTTCGATTCGATGAAGGGCAGGATCGATCAATCAAAAGTGGCTTCGCGCCGTATTTCGCATTAGGCTTTCTTCGAACCGCGACCTAGCAGATGGGTGCCACAGGTCGGCGTACTCGCAGACCTGTGCGTTGCCCGCGTTGGATCGCACAGGTCTCGGAGTACCGCGACCTGTGGCACCCGTGAGCAGGATTAAGCTGGCCACGTCGCCGCACAAATGACTATGAAACGACCGCTCCTCCACATCGTATTGTTTCTGCTTATGCTCAGCGCCACGACTCATCGCGCCAAAGCTCAGGTCTGGCCCCCGGACAAAGCCAACGCCTGGTATGCGCAAAAACCCTGGCCGGTAGGCTGCAACTACGGAACCAGCACCGCCATCAATCAGCTTGAGATGTTCCAGGCGGATACGTTTGATCCGCAACAGATCGACAAGGAGCTTGGCTGGGCCCAGGGCCTTGGCTTCACGAGCATCCGTGTCTTTCTGCACGATCTGCTTTGGAAAGAGGATTCCGCTGGATTTTTGAAACGGCTCGATCAGTTCCTCGAGATCGCCGACAAGCATCACATCAGTGTGATGCTCGTTCTCTTCGACAGCGTGTGGGATCCGTATCCGCAGCCCGGTAAGCAACGCGCGCCCAAGCCTTATGTTCACAACTCCGGCTGGGTGCAAAGTCCCGGCGCGGCAATTCTCAATGATCCGGCCAAGCGGCGCGAGCTGGAGCCTTATGTGAAAGGCGTCGTCGGGCATTTCCAAAAGGATGCCCGCGTGTTTGCCTGGGACATTATCAACGAGCCGGACAACACCAATCACACCGCGTACGGCAGCAAGGAGCTTCCCAACAAAGCCGCCGCCGCGCTGGAATTGATGAAGCTTGCCTTTGGCTGGGCGCGGGAAGTCAATCCGATTCAGCCGCTCACTTCTGGCGTGTGGATCGGCACGTGGCCGGATCCGGCCAAGCTCTCCGCCACCGAAAAATTCCAGCTCGAGAATTCCGACATCATCACGTTCCACTGCTACGGCAAGCTCGATGAGATGACCAAAGCCGTGAACAATCTGAAGCGATACGGCCGCCCGATCGTCTGCACCGAATACATGGCCCGCCCGCGCGGCAGCACCTTCGACCCGATCCTCGGCTATCTCAAGGAACAGCACGTCGGCGCATACAACTGGGGATTCGTCTCCGGAAAAACGCAGACGATCTATCCGTGGGACACCTGGGAAAAGCAGTATACCGCCGAACCAAAGGTCTGGTTCCACGACATCTTCCGCCAGGACGGCACGCCGTTCGATCCGGCAGAGGTGCAGTACATCCGAAAGGTGACGGGGGCGAAGGGGTGATGGGAGTAGTCACACCCCGCAGTCCGTCATGATTCTCATGTGCACAAGAAATTGACATGCTGAAGGGCGATGCGGCTGCGCCGCACCCGCGAAGCAGGAACGCGAGATGTAGGGTGTGTGTACCCGCCCACCATGCGCGACATGGTGGGCGAGTACACCCACCCTACACGAACTCGACATTCTCAGAGCAGGTGCTCCGAAGCATCTGCGTGGCAACGATCTGGCGCGAACGCCACGGGCATGCTGTCGCAAGCCCATGACCACCCAGTTTGATCGCGGGTGCCATGTCCCACGCTTGCGTGGGCATGCCTTTCTTCTCGTCGTGTATTTCCCTGTCCAGAAACGCTGAAGACATGCTCACGCAAGCGTGAGGCATGGCACCCAGGCAGCTCCCTCAGAACCCTCTCCCCTGTACTCAGGGGAGAGGGCAGGGTGAGGGGACAGCGGGTCGCAATATGGCGCGCTTCGCAAGATTGACGCTTCCGTCCCCTCACCCCAACCCTCTCCCCTGAGTACAGGGGCGAGGGAGAAGGCGCGCCCAAGAGGTTTATCGCTTTAATTCCAGCGTCGCTTTCACCAGATTGAACCGGTCGTGCCCGTTGATTCCCTCTTTCGCGCTGCCGCCGTAGACGGCGAAGACGCACCACATTGTCAGCCCGTCGTCGCTCATCCACTTCGTCGGGAAGCTGCACGTGAGGCCTTCGCCGTCGTGGGACATCTGGCCCCAGTGCTCTTCGTAGGCGACTGTCGTCCAAGGTCCCCACGGATTAGCAGAGTCGAAGATGCTCAATTCGCCCGGGCCATCGTGGAAGGTGCTCAGCAGATATCGCTTGAGCGCGGCGACATACACCACCGTGGCGGTGTCATGATTGGGACGCGTGTCGGCAAAAATCGGCCGCGCTTTGCCGACATCGCTTGTCCATCGCGGCGCGCCCTTCTCGATGCTGCTCACGAATTCATATGACGCGCGATCGGTGACTTTTTCCCGCGGCGCGCGGCCCATGTAAAACTCGTTGAGCACGCCCTGCCTTTGGCCGTAGAAATAGACGTAACCTTCCAGCGGCGGCGGCACTCCCGTGTATCCCTTACCAAAGTTGAGGAACGTGGAGGGCTTGAGATTTCCATTGCCTTTGGAGAAGACCCAATCACTTTGCTTCCACGTCGCGCCGCCGTCGTCTGACCAGATCAGCGCCTGATCGACCTCGGGCCAGCGATTGTTCTGGGTGTTGAGCCAGCCGTAGATGCGATCGCCGACGGCGAGGATGCCGCCGACTTTTCCTTTCTTGGGGAACGACGCCGGATGGGCGGCGTCTTTGCCGCCGTTGACGTTGATGCCGGTGAATTTCTCGGGCGGGCCGTCGATCCGGGCGAAGCCCGCCGCGACGCGGCCATCCCGATCGGTGCCGCCAAAACCGCCGCCGTCGCCGAACGCTGTGAAGATTGAGCCGTCATTGGCCCACGTCACCGGCCACAAATCGCTTCCCGGCGCAGCTGTCTTCAGCGTCGTCCAATCCCAATTGATCCGCGCGATCACGCTGCTGGGAGGATAAGGAGATTTGGCGTCGCCTTGTTGCCCGCTGGCGCGAAGGGACAAGCAAAGAACCGCCGCCGTGGCGAACGCGACGATCGCGCAGGTATTTCGTTTTTGCATAGATGAAAACATCAGTGCCCCGGCTCCTTCGCGTTCATGACAAATTCCAGCAAATCCGCCACGTCCTGCGGCCGCAGCCCTTCCTCCAAACCTTCAGGCATGAGCGAAAGTTTCTGGCTGTCCAGGCGTTTGAGATCGGATCTGAGAATCGTGTTTTCCTTCCCGAACGCCTGACGAATGGTGAGGCTGTTGGACGTCTCGGCGGAGATGATGCCGACGATCGAGTCGCCGCCGGTTGTTTCCGCTACGTATGCAATGTAATTGGCGGCGACTTCGCGATTGGGATCGAGGATATTGATCAGCGTCTTTTCCTTGCCGGCGCTGCGGACGGTGACCAGATCCGGCCCGACGGCAAAACCCTGGCCCTCCAAACGATGACATGAAACGCAACGCTGCTGATAGACGAGGCGGCCGCGGTCGGCGCTGCCTTGCAGTTGCAACGCGGGCATGAAGGCCTGGACCGCCGCCGCGCGGCCGGGCGGGGGCGCGGCGAGCGCGGTGCCGGCGAGCTCGCGAACATTTGCGTCGGCGTGTGTGCGGAGGAAACGCGTTTGTGCGGTTGAGAGATCGCCGGGGCGAATCGTTTTCGATTCGATGCCATGCAGAAGGGCTGCCGCGCGATCGGGCCGCTTGAGCAGGACGGCGATCGCCTCCGAGCGCAATCGCGGCGACAGAGCCGCCAACCGCCTGACCAGCTCCGGCCCGATCTGCGGATCGGCAAAGTGATCAAGCGCGCTCAAGGCGGCGGATTGGATCAGCTGCGGCGATGTCGCCGACAGAAGGCCAAGCAATACCGAACCGCTGCTCGCAAAATCGGATGTGCCGAGAAACCGTATCGCCTCGACGCGTGTCGGCTCCGGCATGCCGCCATCAATTGCGGTCGCGCGCGCCAGAACCATCAGGCCATCGAACGTGCGGATCGGCGGCGCGCCCTTCGCCCCGCGGGCTTCGCCTTCGCGCAGCGCGCGGCCGAGGGAGAAGGTGAATGCGTCGGCGCCATTGGCCCGTCGGGCTTCGATCGCGCGAGCGACTGCGCCGATCTGAGTGGCCTCATGCCCCGCGCCGACAAGGCCGGCGAGTTGCCGCAGGAAATCCTGGCCACTGGCGCTCTCCATTATCGCTGGCTGGTTCCAGACTAAACTGAATAGCCGCGATTCGCCGCCGCTGATGGATGAGAGGATCGCCGCCGATATCCATTTGTCCGATAAATCGTGCTGCGCGATCGTCGCCAGCGTCGGCACGACCTGCGGCCGATGGCTCTCGCCAAGCGAAAGTGCGAGTTGATATCGAACGATCGGCTCGGCGTCGTTCGCCAGTTCACGAAGCCTTGTCCACAAGCGTACTGAGATCGAATCATCGCGCAGCGATCGTTCGCACAAAATAATCGCCTGCGCGCGAACATGACGGCCGGCATCGTCCAATCCTTTGAGCAGATCGGATTCGTTAACCGCATTGAGGCTGCCCAGAACGCGAAGCGCATTGGCTCGCCCGACAGGTGATGCGCTAGCGATGAGCAGGCGGTGAAGTTCGCCAATCGCCTGCGGATCGCGGCGTTCAAAGAGGAGGCGCGCCGCAGTGTCGCGATGCCAGCCGTTGGGGTGCTCGAGCAGCCGCACTAATTCGCCCGTAGTTGCGCGCGAGAGTTTGGGCGTCGGCCGGCGGATAAATCCTTCGGGCACAACGCGCCAGATTCGGCCGCGCTCCACGCCGCTGTGCAGATCGAGATGGCTCTTGATCGAATCGGGGAGCGACCAGGGATGCTCGATCACCTCGCGATACATATCGACGATGTAGAGCGCTCCGTCGGGGCCGTTGGCCAGTTGAACGGGACGAAACCAGACATCGCGAGATGCGATGAACTCAATATTCTTTTCGTCAGCCGCGCGATGCCCGACGACGCCGACGCCTTGTGGGCTCAGCACCTCGCGATGCACCAGATTTCCCGCTGGCTCGGCGATGAATGCGTTGCCGGAGAATTCGGGCGGCAGGGCGTCGCCGGTGTAGATCGTTACGCCGCTGGAGCTGGTGAAATACCCTGAAGCGCGGCCGCCGCCCTCGACGGGACCTTTCACTTCGCCGGCCATGCGCCATTGCGTTCGCATGACCCGCCACGCCTCGTCGGGGCTGATGCGAAAGGCGTCCATCCCATCCGCGTTGATCTCCACGAGGGCAGGCGGCATCGCATAAAGCGGATTTCGCCCGGCGTAGCGGGCCTCGTACATGTACGTTTCCAGCGGCTTGTTATTGAAGCACGCGAAGCGACGGCCGAACGGGTCGAAGCTCAGCCCATGCTGCCCGCCGCCGTTTTCGACGCGGAGATCCAGGTCCGCCGCGCGCGGGTCGAACGAAAAATCCCGCGTGCGGAGATTGAGCGGCTTGTCCTGCGCATCGGGACGAACGACCATGCCGCCGTTCTCAGAAGTGGTGCCGAAGATGCGGCCATCCATCGACCACGTCAGCCCGTTCACCAACCCCTGCACATTCAGCGGCACGGTCGTGACGCCAAACCCGGTGAGGATTGTCTTGCGAACGTCGGCGACACCGTCGTGCTTCGTGTCCTTAAAATAAAGCAGATCAGGAGATGCCGTGACAAAGACGCCGCCGTCGTAGGCCAGCGCGCTGGTCGGCCAGGGGAGATTGTCGGCGTAGACGGTGGCTTTGTCGTAATGCCCGTCGCCGCGCGTGTCTTCCAGCAGCTTGATGCGGCCGGGGTGCTCTTCGCGCAAGTCCGGATACCCGAGCATCTCAACAACAAAGAGGCGGCCATCCTCGTCAAAGCTGATCCCCACCGGACTTGAAACCAGCGGCTCGTTCGCCACCAGTTCCAGCTTCAACCCCCTATGAACCACGATGGAGGCAGGGGCTTTCGCCGCCTCCGTCGGCGCGATGCGCGGGAGGTCTTTGTCGAAAACAGGGGGTTCAGCCGCCAAAAGCGCGCGGCAGGAAATGATTGTAAATGCGATGATCGATATGGATCGCAGGTTCATTGCCGAATCGGTGCGCGGTGGACAGACGCCACCACAGCACAAACCACTGAATCGCGAACATTGTCATGCTGAGGTACTCCGAAGCATCTTGCCCATTCGCGCGAGTTGGCCGGATGCTTCGGAATACCTCAGCATGACGTTTCCTTGCGAGCGCTGTCGCGAACCCATGCCACCCGATTTTGCGGTAGCACCCGATTCGGGTGGCATGGGCTTGCGACAGCATGCCCGTGGCGTTCGCACACAACCGCGAACTTTTCAGAGCAGGTACTTCGAAGCATCTGGCCGTTCGCGCGAGTTGGCCAGATGCTTCGGAGTACCTCAGCATGACGTTTCGGTGCGAGCGGTGTAAATGTCAGCGGACGGATAACGCTTAGGACGAACACTGCCCGCGGCATGTCTTGTAGGGTGGGTGTACTCGCCCACCATCTTCCGTTCGTGGTGGGCGAGTACACCCACCCTGCTATGAAAGTCTGACTACTGCCTTCGGCCTTCTGACTACTGAATTCTCACTTCGCCTTATCCGGCGCGTCGTCGTCGAGAAACTTGTCGTGGCCGTCTTCCTTGTCTGTCGTGAGCTTCTTGTACAGCTCCTGGGCCTTGGCACGGTCGCCGTCCAGGAGGGCGGTTTCCATTGCGCACATGTCGGCGACTAAATGCGCCATTTCTTTGCGATAGCCGAGCAGGAATGCATCGCGCTTGTCGGCGGGAACGGTGGCCGCCTTGGAGGGGGTCATTGCCTTGCAGGTGATCGCCAGTTGCTCGATTTTGCTGATCAGCTCCAATGACTGCGCATCCTGCTGCGCGTTGCGGATCGAGCTTTTGAGCTTCTTGAAGGAAGCATCCATCTCCTCCATGCGATTGTTCAGCTCGGATTTCTTTTTCTCCTCGGCCAAGCCAACGCGCGGAGCAGCCATGCAGCAGAGCGCGAGCGAGAGAAGAGTGATGCGAACGGCGCTTCCGTTTTTAAATGATGACATCGATGGATTCCTCGTTTCTGAATGCCGCAAGGATAAGTTGCCAGTTTCCAGTTGCCAGTTGCCAGTGAATACTGGTGCAAACGCATCATGTATTTACTGACAACTGACAACTGGCAACTGACAACTTCTTCCTCTTAAAGAACCTTCGTCTTCCCCGGCATCGGAATCGGATATCGCCCTTCGGCGTCCGGAACGGTGGGGGGCGGGGCGTCCCAGGCGAAGACCTTGGGCATTACGCTGACGTTAGAGTTCAGGGCGTCCTTGAACTTAATTTCCTGGCCGGAATAGGTGCACATGCGGCCCAGCAGCGCGGTCATCGTGCTGGTCGCGCCGTATTCGGCCTCGCTGTAGGGCTTATCGGCGCGGACGGCGGCAAAGAAATCGTCGTGCTCGACCTGATACGGATCCGGCTCGCGAACGCCGCGCCCGCCTCGGCGAGCGCCGCCCGCCGGTGCCGCGGCCGTGCTGCCCGGCATCGTGTAGCTCCACAGTTGCTTGCTGTCGGTGCCGTAGCCATTGAACGTCGCCCCGCCGACGTTGGACCAGGCTTTGGTGCCGTGAACATACTCCGCCACCTGGCCCCACACCGGGGGATCCATGTGCCGGCATTGGCTCTGGCAGGTGGTGCCGTCGGCGTAGGTGAATTCGACAAAGTGATGATCGTAGATTTCGCCGTTGTCGAGGCCCGTGCGCACCTGGCGGCCGCCCTGGCCCTGCGCTTTGACCGGCGGGCCTTTCATGATCCAGTTGGCCACGTCGAGATTGTGGATGTGCTGCTCGTTGATGTGATCGCCGCACAGCCAGACGAAGAAGTACCAGTTGCGCATCTGGTATTCCATTTCCGTCAGCTTGGGGTTGCTTTGCAGGTAATGCGCGCGGGTGCGGACCCACGGCGTGGTGCCATTCCAATAAACGCGCAGGGCGCGGACATCGCCGATCTCACCGTCCCAGATGCGCTTGATCGTTTCGATATAGCGCGCCTGGTGGTGGCGCTGCAGGCCGACGGCCACTTTCAGATTCTTCTTCTTCGCTTCCTCGGCCGCCGCCAGCACGCGACGAATTCCCGGCGCGTCGGTGGAAACCGGCTTTTCCATGAAAACGTGCTTCCCCTTCTGCACGGCATACTCAAAGTGAATGGGCCGGAAACCCGGCGGCGTCGCGAGAATCACCAGATCAACGCCGCTGTCGATCACCTGCTTGTAGGCGTCGAAGCCGACGAAGATGTGATCGTCCTTCACATCGACGCGATCCGGATGGCTGCGCTTAAAGGCATCGAGCGCGGTTTTGGCGTTGTCCTCGAAGGCGTCGCCGATCGCGATCAGCTTGATCGCGCCCTTGGTGCTCATCGCCTGTGTGCAGGCGCCGCTTCCGCGGCCGCCGCAACCGACAAGGCCAATCTTGATCGTATCATCGCCGGCGGCATGAGCGGTGCGGGTGATGACGGCATTCGCTGCCGCGGCGGTTAGCGCGGCGGCGGCGGTCGTCTTCACGAAATCACGTCGAGTGGGAGGGGTCGGTTCGGACATGTTCTCTCCTGAGGTTGGAAATGTGGGTGCGGGCTTTTACTTTTTTGTGAATGTTATTTCTTCGGCGATTCGATCACTTCATGCGCATCGCGGTCGCGATTGCTGGAAGCTTTGGTGTCGTCGTCTTCGGCCTGCCAGAATTTTGCCTTCTCCGCTTCGCTCGGCTCGATGGCGGGCGACACAACTCGGAATCCGAGCCAGAATCCCTCTGATTGCCAATAGGGGCTCTTGGGAACCTGCGGATCCTGGACGTTCAATTCCTTGTCGGAGTGATGGCGGGCCGCCGAGCGGCACTCTTCCGGATCGCTGTCGTAGCCGGCACCGCGGATCACGCGAGGATAGCGCGTCTTGCCGGTTGGCCAGTCGATGCAGTCTTTCCAGCTCACGGTCTTGCCGGCGAATTGCTTGTACCAGTCGGCATCGTATTGATCGATGCACCAGTTGGCGACGTTGCCGTTCATATCGTACAGGCCCCAGGCGTTGGGCTTCTTTGTGGCAACTTTGTGATAGCCGGTGTCGCCGTCCTTCAATTGCGAATCATCGATGTACCAGGAGTATTCTTTGAGGGTCGCGCCATCCTTGCCGATGTCGTTGCCGAACGGATAGGCGGTGGTGGTGCCGGCGCGGCAGGCGTATTCCCACTCGGCTTCGGTCGGCAGTCGATAAAATCGCCCGGTCTTTTTGCTCAGCCATTTGGTGAACTGCTTGGCCGCGAATTGCGACATAATCACCGCCGGGTACTTGCCCGTGCGGCCACCCATTCGCTGCAGCTTGGGGCCCGCTTCCATGTCGTAGATGGGTGTCGGATAAGTGACGGCATCCGCCAGCTTGTCCTTGGGAACGATTCCCGCGCCGCCATTTGCCTGCACGCGCGGATAGTTGGCCAGGAATTCGGTATAGGCATCCCAGGTGATGGCGGTTTCGCCCATGTAAAATGCATCGACCTTCACATCAAACTGCGGCCCTTCATCCGGCTTGCGGCCTTTTTCGGAATCCGGGCTGCCCATCTTGAAGGTGCCGGCGGGAATCGGAACCATTTTGAAGGAGGCTTCGGAGCCGGGAAGCTTCTCGACGAACGGCTGCATCCCGTTCACGCCTTGGGCGCGAGTCAGCGATCCGCCGGCGAGCAGCGCGATGCAAAACAGCCCGGCCGCCAGTGACCGAAGGCTCTTCTTGCCAAGCAGGGTCTTGGAATTCACGAACACAGTTCCTTTCCGACAGAGGAATGAGGCTAAGCCAAAATCGTAACCGAACCACACGGGCTAAATCAAAGTACGCGCGGGGGAAACAGACGTTTAGGATCGACGGGCGGGATGCGGTAGGATTCGCCGCCGCTTTGGAGAAATCTGAGGTTTGAAATTGAGCCACCGTAGGGTGCGCTTTAGCGCACGCGGAACCGTCCAACCTCGAACCGCGTGCGCTAAAGCGCACCCTACGAAACCGAGATTTGAAATTTGAGATTTGATGACCCCGGAGGCTTCGGTGACGACTTGGCGATTAGTTCTGCTCAATTGTTTTATCGTGAGTGTTGCCGGCGGCTGCGCCGCGCAGAAGCGATTCGAGTTCGTCGAGCCGAAGATGGGGACGACCTTTCACATGGTCGTCTATGCGACCAGCCAGCAAAACGCTGATCGTGCCGCTCAGTCCGCCTGGGCTCGGGTGGATGAACTCAACACGATCCTCAGCGACTACAACCCCAATAGTGAGCTAAGCCGCCTGTCGCAAATGACCAATGACGGCCCGATGGCCGTGCCGGTTCATGTGAGCGACGATCTATATCGGGTGATCGAGCGATCGCTGGAAGCGTCGCTGCGGTCCGATGGCGCGTTCGATATCACCGTCGGCCCGTTCGTGCGACTCTGGCGGCGATCGCGCCAGCAGAATGAATTGCCGACCACCCAGCGGATCGAGGAAGCCAGAAAATCGTATGGCTACCAATTCATCCGCCTCGACCCCAAGCGGCAGACGGTTCAACTCCTCGCCCCCCACATGCGCCTCGATGTAGGCGGCATCGCCAAGGGGTACACATCAGAAGAAGCGATAAAAGTCATGCGTCTGTACAACATCGATAGCGCCTTGGTCGGCGCTGCCGGCGACATTGCCACCAGCGACCCGCCGCCTGGAAAGGCGGGCTGGCAAATCCGCCTGGAGTCGCTCGGCGGCGAAAAAGAGCCGCCGATCTACGTCCTGCTGAAAGGTCATTACGCCATCTCCACCTCCGGCGACACCGAGCGTTTCGTCGTCATCAACGGCATCCGCTATTCCCACATCGTTAACCCCAAAACCGGTCTCGGATTGACCGACCGCATCGGCGTCAGCGTCATCGCGCCCAATGCCACAACGACTGATTGGGCGAGCACCGCCATCAGCGTGATGGGACCGGAGAAGGGTCTGGCGATGATCGAAAAAATCCCCCACGCCGCCGCGCGGATAACGATGCTGGTGGACGGAAGTATAAAGGTGTGGGAATCGAGCAGATTCCATGAGTTTGTCGTGCAGGCAGCGAATTTGAAGATGGAGGATGGAAGATAGAGGATGGCGTGGCGCGCCGGATTGCATTTGCTATCCTCCATTCTCAATTCTCTATCCTCAAATGATGTCGCGCGCCGGGCGAGTTACCCGTCGCGCAGATTGTGAGACCTGCACGAATCGCTAAAATATTGAACCCACTGCCCGCGGTGGCGTGCTGCCGGCAGGGGTGTTTTCACCACACAATTCTTCGGAGATGCGATGAACGATCAGAGCAATGCGAATGACAGCGAACCTTCTCGCCGCGATTTTGTGAAGACGGCGACCGTTGCCGCCGCCGCCGCGACTGCCGCGATGTCAATTCCCAAGGGCGTTTATGCCGCCGGCAGCGGAACGATCAAAGTAGGCTTGGTGGGTTGCGGCGGGCGCGGGAGCGGCGCGGCGCAGAACGCCATGCACGCCGGCAAGGACATCAAGCTCGTCGCCATGGGCGATATGTTCCAGGACAAGCTCGATGAAAAGGTTGACGCGCTGAAAGCCGATGCGCAAACCGGCCCGCAGGTTGATGTTCCCAAGGATCGCCAGTACGTCGGTTGGGATGCCTATAAGAACGTCATCGACCAATCCGACATGGTGATCCTCGCGACGCCGCCGCATTTCCGTCCGATGCACCTTCAGGCGGTTCTCGAAGCCGGCAAGCATTGCTTCTGCGAAAAGCCCGTCGCCGTCGATGCGCCGGGCGTGCGAAGGCAAATGGCGACATCGGAAATGTTTGCCAAAAAGAAACTCAGCCTCGTCTCCGGCCTTTGCTATCGCTATGACGCGCAGAAGATCGAGGTCATGAAGCGCATTCATGCCGGCGACATCGGCAAGATCACCGCGCTGCAATGCAACTACATCACCAAGGGACTCTGGTCCAACGCGCGCAAGCCCGAGTGGAGCGACATGGAATGGCAGCTCCGTAACTGGCTCTACTTCACCTGGCTCTCGGGCGACATGATCACCGAGCAGCATATTCACAGCCTCGATAAGATGATGTGGGTGATGAAGGACGTTCCTCCGGCCAAGTGCTATGCGACCGGCGGCCGCACCGTCCGCACCGAGCGCCCGCAGTTCGGCAACGTGTACGATCACTTCGCGACGGTCTATGAATGGGAGGACGGCACCAAGCTCTTTGCCCACGCCCGCCAGTTCACCAACGCCACGGGAAAATTCGATGACCGAATTTTCACCGACGTTTCAGACTACGTTTTCGGCACCGACGGGATGGCAGCGATCCAATCCCACATAATCACCGGGAAGAACCCGTACAAAGATCCCGCCAAGAAGCGCGTTTCATCGACCGTGATGTATGACGCCGAGCATGTGGCACTCGCCAACTCGATCCGCGACGGCAAGCCGATCAACAACGGCGACTACATGTGCAAATCCACCATGATGGCAATCATGGGCCGCATGGCGGCGTACACCGGCCGCGAGGTGACCTGGGAGGAAGCGCTGGCCAGCAAGGAAGATCTCTCCCCGGCGAAATACGCCTTCGGCCCGCTCGCCCTGCCGGACGTGGCGATCCCCGGCTCCAAAGACCTGGCCTGATTTTGCAACGACAGAAAGGGAACCGACGCGCGGGGCGGCCTCTGCTGGGCCGCCCCTCTTTTATTAAATGAAGCATCACCTGTCGTTCAACAACTCCTCGACGACCTTCACTTCGACCTGCTCATTGCGCGATAAATCCGCCAGCGTCTTTCTTCCCATGACCGCCTTGAGTTGAATGCGGCTGTCGATGAACTGGCGGTCGTGAACACGCGAATGGGATTCGATGAACGAGATCAGTCGGCCGTTGGCTACGTCGGCTTCGAGCGTGACATCGACCTGCTGGCCGCGCACGGCTTTGTAGATGGCTTCGGTCAGCTGGCCCAGGCCCTTGCCGTGCCGCGCGCTGATGGGGATTGAATCGGCATGCAGCGCCCGCCAGAAGGGGGCGGATTCTTCGCCTTCTTCGGTATCGATCTTGTTCAACAGCAGGATCTCCGGCTTGCCCTTGGCACCGATGTCTTCGAGCACCTGATGAACGCTATCGAATTGTTGCTGGGCGTGCGGATGGCCGACGTCGAGCACGTGCAGCAATAGATCAGCATGGACGGCTTCTTCCAGAGTTGCCTTGAAGCTGGCCACCAGATTGTGCGGCAGATCGCGCACGAATCCGACTGTGTCGGATAGCAGCACCTCGGTGCCGCGCTCGATCCGCCAGGCACGGGTCTTCGTGTCGAGCGTGGCGAAGAGCTTGTTGTCGGCATAGGTGCCGGCGGCGGTGAGCGTATTGAACAGCGTGCTCTTGCCGGCGTTGGTGTAGCCGACGATGCAGACCGTGAAATTGCTCAGCGTGCGCTGCTCAACCACGCGGCTCTTGCGCTGCTCGATCTGCTCGATCTGCGATTTGAGAATGGAGATTCGCTTGCGGACGATTCGACGATCGGTCTCAAGCTGCGTTTCGCCCGGCCCGCGCGTGCCGATGCCCATTCCCGCGCCGCTGCCGGCGATGCGCTCAAGGTGGCCCCACATCTTCACCAGCCGCGGATAGGTGTATTGCATCTGCGCCAGCTCGACCTGTAGCTTGGCTTCGCGCGTCTGGGCGCGGGTGGCGAAGATATCGAGGATGAGCTCGGAGCGATCGAGGATTTTGACGCCCTCGCCGCGCTCGGCGCCGATTTCCTTGTTGATGAGCCGCTCGAGGCCGCCGATCTGGCCGGGGGAGAGATCGTTGTCGAAGACAACGACATCCGCCTTGTTCTTCTTGGCGACTTGAGCAATCTCGACGGCCTTCCCGCTACCGACATAGGTGCCGGCATCCGGGCGATGGCGGCGTTGCATCACCGTGCCGACCACCTTGGCGCCCGCGGTATTGGCCAGCGAGGCAAGCTCGCCTAGTGGATCGCGCGGGTCGGCACCCGACCCCGGCAGAATCACCCCAACCAACACCGCCCGCTCCTGGCGGACCGACAATTCCGTGCGCTTCAATTCCGACAAGAAAGGCTCCCTGTTACACGGGGGCTACCGCGCCCGCGACCTGAGGCCTCATTATAGCGGGGAAGGGGGGACAAAAAATGCTGAATGCTGATTGCTGAATGCTGAATAGGGGAGGGAATAAGTTGCCAGTTGCCAGTTGTCAGTAAACACAAATGCGACGGCGGACATCGAACAATCGTCGCCTAATTCTCCCCCAATCAGCATTCAGCAATCAGCATTCAGCATTCTTTCACCAATCAGCATTCAGCATTTCTGCCACAGCCGCTATAATCCCCGCCGTGTCCGACGCCGCCGACCCATTTCCCCTCCTTGACTATCTCGACAAACTGATCGAGGACCTGCGGGCACATGTGCGGCCGGCGATCGATGAGGCGGAGCCGGGCCAGGTTCATAAGGCGCGGGTTTCGACCCGGCGGCTCAAGGCGGCGCTGGACTTGCTCCGGCCGGTGATCGACGACGATCGGCGAAAGCCGCTGGCGCGGGTGCTCAAGAAACTTCGAAAAACGCTGGGGCCGCTGCGCGACATGGAAGTCATGCGCGGGCATCTGGAAGACATGGCCAAGGGTCGGCATGCGGACGCCGTTGCCTGGCTGAACGCGCGGCTGACCGACGAGGCGGATCAGCTTCGCAAGAAAACCCGCCGCAAGAATTCCCCGTCGCGGCTGCTCGCGAAGCTCGATGCCTGGCTGGACGTGCGCGATCAGACTGCCGAGGCGCGCGAGGCGATGCATTCGCTTTTGTCGCAATCGCTCCACTTGCAGGTGGATGCGTTTGCCGAGCAGGCGGGGCTGTTGACCGCGCATGAGCGGACCAATGTGCATGCGCTGCGGATTGCCGGAAAGAATTTGCGATACACGCTTGAGCTGGCGGATGAGCAGGGGCTGGAATTGCCGCGCAAGACGATTCGCACTTTCAAACGGATGCAGGATGCGCTGGGGCTGTGGCATGATTTTGTCGTGCTGGCGCAGCACACGATGGAGGAATGCGTCGAGGCGGATTTGCCGCAGTGCGAGCACGCGCTTCAAGGCAAGATGCTGGAGTTCACCCGGCGGCTGATGGCCCGATCGGAGGCACATCTGGATCGCTTCAGCAAGCTTTGGTCAAAGCGAGGGGCGGAGATCTGCGCAGAAGTTCGTGACGCATTTCCACTCACCAGCGGCATCAGCGAATCGAAAACGGGTCCCGATCTGCCTGGCTCAGATGAAATTCCAACTCCGGAAGCGCCGCCTCCAGGCGCTGTTTCAGCGGCGTGAGGGCTGCGCGCTCGCTGTTGGAATGAAGCGTGCAGATGACCGTGGTGCCACAGCTAGCGGCCCGCAACGCATCATGATGTCGAACCTCGCCGGTGACGTACACATCCGCTTTCTGCGATAGCGCATCACTCAGCAGCTCGCCCCCCGCGCCCGCGCAAACAGCGGCGGATCTCGCGCTGCCCGAAGTCGGCCCGGCCACCAGCAAACGCTCAATTTGCAAACCCTGCTTCAATCGATCAATCAAATCCGCGCGATCAACCGGCGGGTCAAACGTCCCTATCCGCCCAATTCCAATCCCCTCCGGCGCGGCCGCAAGCTGCTGCAAGTCAAACGCCGGCTCCTCATACGGATGCGCCGACCGAAGCGCGCTGATGACCTGGGCTACCCGCGCGATCGGCACAACGGTTTCCACCCGAATCTCCGGCGATCTCTCCAACTTCCCGCTCTGGCCCACCGCCGGATTCGTCCCCGCTTCGCCAAAAAAAGTCCCCGTCCCCGCGGAGCGAAAACTGCACGAGGAATAATCCCCAATCCGCCCCGCGCCCGCCTCAAACAGCGCGGCACTCACCTTCTCCACATGCTCTTCCGGCACAAACGTGACAAGCTTGAATTGCGACGCCTTGGTCTCCGCCAATCGCAACGGCTGACGCTCGCTAACGCCCAAAATATCGCACAGCACATCGTTCGTCCCACCCTCCGCGACATCCAGAGCCGTATGCGGCGAATAAATCGCCACCCCTCGCCGCAATGCATCAAAGACCGGATTCCCCGCCACAACGCGCTTGATCGCCTGAAAAATCGGCGGGTGATAAGCGATCACCGCGTCGCATCCGAGCCGCCGGCCTTCATCTGCTGCGGCAGACGTGTAGTCGATGGTGAGGAGGACCTTTGATACTCCCTGCGCCGGATCGCCCGCCAGCAGCCCGACATTATCCCAGGATTCCGCATAACGCGTCGGAGCAATCCGCTCCATCGCGCCGATTAGATCGCTCAGGTTCATGCGGACAGATTCCGGGTCCGTCGAGAAAAAAGCAATCTCTGCGTACAATTACATCGAGCAGAAAGGCGGGATTATGCGTTCGAGAATCATGTATATCGAATTCAAAGGCGATGACGCGCTCAGCGGACCAGCCCGTATCGGACGCGCGACGTTCTCAAAGACGGGCCGTTCTGTTTACTATCGCGGCAAACAGTTTCAGGCTCTGAGCGGCACCGGTTTCAAGGCAAATTATTTTGATGCCGCGACCGGCGCGTACTATTGGATTTCCGGCTGCAAAAAACGCGGCGGCGATCGCCTGTACGGCGGCCTAACGACAATCGACGAGGATGTCCGCCTCGAGTATTGGACGAAAATCCGGAATCTGCCGGAGCAGGCGCACATTCGCGAAATCCAGGGCGACGGCAAATACGGCGGGTAGCCGCGAGCATTCGCGCGGCCACGGGGATCCACTAACACCCAAGCGGGAGCGGCGAGCGACGGGTTGTGAAATATCGCTCGCCGCTCCGTATTTATCCATGCTTCCGTAGACTCGAAATGACCAACCACGAAGCTCACGAAAGGCCACGACGAACTACCAAGTCGAACGAGCCGCGCCGCGCGAGGAGTCTCAATTCTTCTTCGTGGTCCTTAGTGCTCCCTTCGTGTCCTTCGTGGATTCCCCACGCTGGCATCCCGTGGCAGCAGAATCGGAGCATGCTCAGCTTGTCACGAGAATACACCCGATCGCGGCACGGTCATGCTTGAGTTCCCATGTCGCTGCGACGCAGCCGCGAAACACGAAGACGGCAGGCCGTGCCGGCGATACGCACCGTACCAAAACGTCGGGCGGCCGCTGTCCGCCGGATCTTCAGAACAGGTGTTTCGAAACCTGCGGGCCGTTCGCGCGATTTAGCCCGGATTATTCACCACGGCACGGAGACACGGAGGCGCGCTTGTAGTTCGAGGCCGAGCCGCCAACTATGAATTTTGATCTGTTTTTCTTTGCCTGCACGGCGTAATTCGCCGAATGCCGATCGAATTTCGGGCGCGCCTCAGTGTCTCCGTGTCTCCGTGTCTCCGTAGTGATTCTTTCTTCCGCTACTGCCAGCGATGAAAATCAGGGTTAGCCAGAGCTTGCGAGTACCTGCTCCGAAAATGGTGGCGGTTGTCTACGAACGCCACGGGCATGCTATCGCAAGCCCATGCCACCCGAGTTAGTGCTACTGCAAAATCGGGTGGCATCGGCTCGCGACAGCGTGCCCGTGGGCTTTTCATGCTTCGCGGGTGTCCCGAAGGCACCTGACCACTCAGCTTGACGGTGCCACGAGCGCGTGCACTTCCAATAAATCCTGCCCGCAAATCTTGGCACCCCACCGCAAGCTCGAAGCGGCAAAATCGCCGCTCTACTTTGCCCCGGCGCCCTTCTTGGCCCAATAGCGCTCGCGCTTTTTCTTCACTTCGTCGGAGACCGGATTGGCGCGAATGAATTGGGCGGCTTCCTGGAGCATCTTGAACATCGGGATGAAATCCTCGCTGAAGACGTAGAGCCGCGTCTTGCGGATTTCATCGGTTTTGTCGTCGCGTTTGCCTTCGGTCAGCACCAGGAAATGATTGCCATTTCCGGCACGTTTCACCTGGGCCGCGTAGGTGCGCGGGCCGACCGATTTGAAATACGTCTGAAAGAGAATATCCGCCTCGGGCTTGGGGGCGGCCGCTTCAGGCTTCTTCACAGGCGCAGGCGCTCGGCCCGCGCGCGCAGGGGCGAGGGACATGGGAGGCTCCTTCTCTGGGAAATGAAAAGTGAAGAGTGAAAAGTGAAGCCTGACGAACAGATGAAACGTGAAGCCAACGGACAGAGCGCGGAGGCGCAACCCGTCATGCTTCACTTTTCACTCTTCATGCACTCAGTTGTAACTTCGCAGGACGCCGATCACGACGCCCTGGACTTTGACCTGATCGATCTCGACGATGCGCGGCTCCATCGAGCGGTTGGCGGGCTGGAGACGGATTTTGCCGCCTTCCTTATAGAAGCGCTTGAGCGTCGCTTCGCCGCTGTCGAGCAGGGCGACGACTTGCTCGCCGTTGCGGGCATTCTCGCGGCGTTCGATCACGACGTAATCGCCATCACACAAATGATCGTCGATCATCGATTCGCCGCGCACGCGCAGAACGTAAACGCCCGAGCGCGAGTGGAACATCTGCTCCAGGTCCAGCTCCTCGCGGTTTTCCACGGCTTCGATCGGTGAGCCGGCGGCGATGTTGCCCAACAGCGGCAGCTTGGTCGAACGATCTTCATCTGGAAGCTTCTCATCGGAGACAATCTCCAGCGAGCGGGCCTTGTGCTTATCGCGCCGCAGGACGCGCTTCTTTTCCAGCGCACCGACGTGCTCGAAGATAGTCACCTTGCTGGTGCCGAGCTGATCGGCCAGCTCCTGCATGGTCGGGGCGTACCCGTGCAGATGCCGGTAATTTCGTATTGCGACAAGCACATCCAACTGCCGCGGCGTGAGATTCATAAAGCAAATCCTTTGCTGATTTTGAGCCGCCGACCACCGTTCGGCGGCTGTTTGTGGGAACATTAACCTAACAGGCGAATGAAGTCAACAAAATATTTTTTCGGAGGCCTGGAAGGGCGGTGCGGTGGAGGGGGTTGAAGTGCCATTCTTCACGTTCAAGGCAAGTCGCACATTGGCCTAACCTCATTATTCGCCGGAAGTTAGGTGTGGCTTGGGAACGTCTGGCCCCTACTGGGTGGCACTGGCTGTAGCGTTACGACCATGCCCTACCCACCGCAAGTTTTTTGGCTTGCATCTGTACTAATGTATTAGTACAATGCGTTCCGCAATGCAGATCCATCTGTCCACGACCAACGGCATCCCGATCTATCTGCAGATCGTCAATCAAGTCAAATATCTGGTCAGTTCCGGCAGGCTTGCGGAGGGGGAGGAATTGCCGCCGATCCGGGCGCTGGCCGAGCAACTGCTGATCAATCCAAACACCGTCGCCCGCGCCTATCGAGAGTTGGAGACGGCGGGGGTGGTGCTCAAGCGCCGCACCGCCGGCACGTATGTTTCCGCCGCCGGTTCACCGCTGGGGCGGCGCGAGCGGCTGCGCGTTCTGGGGGAGCGCATCGACGCGCTGCTGGCCGAGGCGAGCCAGATGAACATCAACACCGACGAGCTGATCGACCTGCTCCGCCAGCGCGAGCAGGCGATGGCCTCGTCCAACACCAGGGACTAAACCGCCATGGTCGCTCCACACTCCATGCTGCGCGAGTCGGCTGAGGACTACGCGTCCGCCGCGCCGCCCGCCGTTGAGATTTGCGATGTCTCGCGCCGTTTCGGCAGCAAGCTGGCGCTCGATCGCGTCAGCCTCACCGTTCCCACCGGATCGGTCCTGGGCCTGGTCGGCGAAAACGGCGCCGGCAAAACCACGCTCATCCGCCACGTGCTCGGCCTGCTCCGGGCCCAGAGTGGGTCGGTCAGCGTGCTGGGGCTGGATCCGGTCAAGGAGCCCGTGCGCGTTCTTTCGCGGCTGGGCTATTTGTCTGAAGAGCCGGATCTTCCGGGTTGGATGCGCGTGCATGAGCTGCTGCGATATGTCGCCGCGTTTTATCCGACCTGGGATGAGCAATACGCGCAGCAGCTTCGCCATGATTTTGGCCTCGATCCGATGACCAAGATCAAGCATCTTTCCAAAGGCCAGCGCGCCCGTGCTGGGTTGATCGCGGCGCTCGCCTATCGGCCGGATTTGCTGGTGCTCGATGAGCCTTCGTCGGGTCTCGATCCGATCGTTCGGCGAGACATTCTCGGCGCGATCATCCGCACGATCGCCGAGGAAGGGCGGACGGTTCTCTTCTCCTCGCATCTGCTGACGGAAGTGGAGCGCGTGTCCGATCGCATCGCGATGATCAAAAATGGCCGCGTGCTTTTCTGCGACACCTTGGATCGCATTCAAGGCGCACACGCGCGGGTAACGCTGCGGTTTGAGCTGCCGCACCAGAAGCCGCCGCAGCTTAGCGGCGCGCTGGCGTGGGAAGGCCGCGATCGCGAGTGGACGGCGGTCTGCGAAAAGCCCTTGGGCGAGCTGCGCCCGGCGATCGATGCGATGGGGGCTTCGATCGTCGAAGAATCGCGATTGAATCTGGATGAAATTTTTGTGGCGCGGGCGGGGCATTCGCAGCATGCTGAGGTTACTAGCCGCTGACGTGATTTTGCATGGCTTTATGAATTTGGAAGGCCGTCATGCTGAGGTACTCGCAAGCATCTGGCCCATTTGCCCGAGCCGGCCAGATGCTTCGGAGTACCTCAGCATGACAATCCTCCGCGTCAACGTGCTGGAAACGTAATCGGTCATGCGCATCGCGCTGATTGAGTTTCACCATGACAACCACCCGCACATCTCCGATTCAGCCTCTCACCCGCCGCCGGCTTCCGCAATCCGCCGCGGCGGGGATCGGCTATTACCTGTGGCTGCGCGCCCGCTGGGCCTTAGGCTTGATGGTGCTGTTAATATTGGCCGGCGGCGTTCTGGTTCGTCATCACCCGGCGCGAATTGCTCCGGATGTAATCGTCGGCTTCACCGGCTTTCTGCTCCTTTACACCGCCATCTTTCTGGTCAGCGTTTTCGTTTTTGCGAATTTCAAGAAAGCGCTCGGCAAGAACGACACCATCTTCCCCATGCACATGATGACGCTGCCAGTCCGCACGCGCGGGCTGGTTGGCTTGCCGATGATCATTGGGGCGATCGTTCTGGCGATCTTCTGGGTCGCGTTCGAGCGGATTCTTCTCGTGAAGACGGGCGCGAAGCCGCAGACGCTGTGGGCATTGTTGATGGTCGTCGGCGTGGTGGTGTGGCTGCAGGCGACGGCGTGGCTGCCTTACTGGTTTTCGATCCTTCGCATTATCGTCGTCTCCGTCAGCGGCTTCGTGGTGTTCACGGCGATCGCCACTGCGGTATTTATGTGCCGCGTCTGGGATTGGCCTGAGCCACTCTGCATGGCGGCGATTTGCGTCGTTGTAATGGCGGCGTTTCCGGTGGCGCTGCTGGGCGTGGCGAAGATTCGCCGCGGCGAAGTGGGCACGGCGCCGTGGCTCAATCGCCGATCGCGGTCGCGCCAAGCCGCGCCAGTCCTGCGGCCTTTTGCCGGCCCGCGGCAGGCGCAGTTCTGGTTCGAGCTTCGCCGCAATGTTCCGACAGGGCCCCTCGTAGCGGCTGGCGTGGCGCTGGTGTTCTGCCTTGCCGCGCTGGGCGCGCGCAGGGAAGTCACCACCGAAGTTACCGGAGGCTTCGGATTCCAAATGCACTGGTCCACCGTGCTGTATGTCGGCGCGCTGATCTCGCCGGCGCTGGTCACCGGCTGGCACGGCATCGCCATGGCCCGCTCCGATATCTGGTCATCGGATATCGCGATGAATCCGTTCATCGCCATCCGCCCGATGACCTGCAACCAGATTGTGAAACTCAAGCTCCGCGCGGCCCTGGTCTCCATCGCGCTCTGCTTCGGCACGGC
>DATBDZ010000186.1:0-10598 GCA_036276235.1 Humisphaera sp.
TGAAAACGCCACGGGCACGCTGTCGCGAGCCCATGCCACCCGATTTTGCGGTAGCACGTAAATTGGGTGGCATGGGCTTGCGTTAGCATGCCCGTGGCGATCGTGCACAACGTCGACATTTTCAAAGCAGGTACTCGCAAGCTCTGGCTGGATTGCCGAAATCGGCCAGATGCTTCGGAGTACCTCAGCATGACGAACCTTAGGTTCGACATGGATATGTTTGCCACTCCGCGCGGCCAATGGTGGGCGAGTACACCCACCCTACAGCAACGCCCACACCCCCTACACAATCCGCAACACCAAATCCTGCAACGGCAATCCCGACGCGGCTACCTCATTTGCCAACGTCACATCATCTGTCGCATTTTTCAGGATCAGCTTTTGCTCGTTGGCGGAGCTTCGCAATGTCAGCGATTTGATCGATTGCGCCGCCACGCCGAAGGGGGTTCCGCTGTTGGCGAGTTGGACGCCGCCCAGGTCGGCTCGGGTGATGATCGATGCCGCGATGGAGGAATCGACGAACGTTGCCGTCCCGACGACATGATGCACCTTGAGCGATCCGATCGCCACGGCGGCAACGAAGTCGGCGGCCGTCTGTGGCAGAACCTGCGAACCCGGCAGGCTCGCGACACCCGCGAAAATCTTGCTGCTGAAGATCCCGCCCACCGACACGCCGCCGATTCCTCCGGCGCTGTGGACGGTCGTGTTCGTTAGCGAGCCGCTCACGTTGAGCTTCGTGAGCGACTTGGTTCCCGGCGCGCTGATTGTGATCGTCGAATCATGCAGCGAGCCTTTTACCGTGATATTTCCCGCGACGCCGGCATTCAGCGTCAGGCTTGCATCGTGCAGCAGCGTCATCGCGCGAAGCTGCGGCGTGGTGATCGTCGAGCTGTCCCACCCGGACGCCTTGATCGATGAGATCACGCCCGCCGCAGTCAGCGTCTCATTGCTGGCGGAATTGAGCTGAAGTGAGAAATTCTTTGCGCCAGAGCCGATCGTGATCGCGCCGCCGCTGGCCGAGGCGAGCTGAAGTTTGCCGAGCGTGCCGGCGACGGAAAGATTGCCGGTCAATTCGCTGGTCTTGGCAGTGATGGATCTGAACGAGCCATCGGTGGAGATACCGCCGACGGTGATGAGATTGTCGCCGCCCTTGGTCTTGATGCTGAGCGTGCTGGATGACGTCGTACCGGTGGCGGCGATGGTGCCGACGATGACGTTGGTGCCGGCGACGGTTTCGATGCCCTTCACGGTTGTGGTGGTGATGTTGGTGCCGTCAAAGTGAACGGTGGCCGAGCCGGTCTTAAGGATGATTGTGGCGAGCGTTCCGTCGGCATCGGTGAAGCGAATCTGCTTTGCGCCCCCGGTGCCGAGAATGACATCCGCGCCGCCGGTGGTTTGCTGCGATCCGCGCACCGCCGACACCGTTGCGCTGGCAGGTGAGGAGCCGACGTCATTGATCGCAATAATATGATACGAATAGGTGACGCCGGGCGTGGTGGAGGTGTCCTGATAAGTGGTATCGGTGATGCCCGTCGCTAGCTGCGCGAAGCTGGTGCCCGGCGCCTGGCGATCGACCTCATAGCTCGTGGCGCCGGGCGATGCGGTCCAGCTCAAATTGATTCCATCCGTTGCGCCAAATGCGGTGAGATTCGATGGCGCAACCGGAGATGATGTCGCGCTTCCCGCCGCCGCCACGAGGCTCACCGTCGAGTTCGCGCCCGGCGATTGGTGGCCGTTGGACGTGTCCACCGACTTCACCTGATAGAACCAGCTTGTTCCGGCGGCGGCGGTTGTGTCAATGAAGCTGGTTGTCGTCAGCGCCGAGCTGTTGAGCTTCGTCAGCGTGCCATTCAGCGTCGCGCTGCGGAAGACGTTGTAGCCGAGGCTCGCGCCGTAGCTGACGCCTTCCCATTGCAGATTGATGCCGCTTGCGCCGAGCGTCGCGTGGAAGCCGGTGGGGCTGGGCGGCGTCGCCGCCGGGCGCATGTTCGTCACGATGTAGGTCAGGTCCTGGTAATCGTCGTTGTCGAATTCCGTGTCCTGATAATCCATCGTCATGATCCACGCGTTGGGAATCAGATTCCCTGAGCGGTCGCGCAGCGGGAAAAATCGGACGGAGTGGCCCGAGCGGGCGAACGTGGTGATGTCGGTCGTGTTGAGATTGTCCTCGCTCTTCTCACCATCCAGATTCCAGCCGAAAACATTGCTCGTCGTGAAGCTGGCGATCGCAAGGTTGTTGGTTCCCGTGATGTGCGGGAAAAGGGTCTGCCCTTCGTCGGCGGCCTGATGGAACAGCATGTTGTTGGTCGTCGTCCCTTGCTTGTACCAGGAGGTCACCGATTGATTTCCCTGATTGTGGAACGCATTGAGCATCTCAACGCTGACCGGATGGCTCGAGTCGGCCGCCTGCCACAGGCCGGAAAGCACTTCCTCGCCATAAGAGATGACGGTCTTCCCTTGAGTGAGATCCGGCTTCACGCCTGAAGCGATATTGGTGCCATAACCCGCCAGCAGGTTCACGATTGTTTGCAGGCTCGGCTCTTCCTCATGTGCCGACAGATGCTGCCAATACCCGGCCAGTTGTACGGCCTTGTTCGGCTGAGCCGCATCGTTTGATGCGACCGTCAGCGTACCGTTGTAAACGCCGCCAGCTTGTGTAGGAGAGATGCCCGATTCAGTCGTCGCGACATCGTTGGTTTCGTTGTACGGCACCGCCGGCACGGTCTGGGCGATGAACTTGATCGTGATGCTCTGGCTCGCGCCCGGCGCCACGCTGAACGGCAGCGACGGCGGGTTCACAATCTGCCAGTTGGTCGGATCGCTCAGCGTCAGCGCGCTGACGCTCAGCGAGCTTTCGCCGCTGTTGGTGATTTGCAGCGTCGAGGTATCGTGGAAAATATCACCCAGCGTCGGGTCCTGATTCTGAATCCGGTTGAAGATGATCCGGTCACTGAACGGCAGACCCGCCGGGTTGGCGACACCGATCGTCGGCCCGGTCGGTTGCGGCGTCACGTTGCGAATAATTGCGACAACATCATTTGAATCATACTGAAGGTTGTAATCCTCGAACGCGACGACGTAGGAGTTGGGAACGACCGACCCATCCGCATTCTTCATCGGATAGGTGCGCATCTTCCGCGGCACATTGGTGTCCCACGTGTTCAGCGCATCCTCGCTGAACGCCACGCGCTCCTGATTATTATCGAGGAAGTGAGGGAACTGCGTGTAAAGCCCGAATTGAGCCGCGCCGGGGTCGAAGCTGGTCGCGCCCAGCGCCGCCGGATCGACCGTCTGCTCGGCGGCATTCGTGGCGCCGCTGATGGTAAACAGCTCCTGCTTCGAGCTGGTATCGCCCGGCGAATAATAGCCGACCCGCGCCCCGATCGGGCTGCCGATCGCGAATGCCGCCAACAGTTGAATCGTCACCGGCCCATCGCCCGCCTTGGTGAAGCGCGGCGCATACAGCTCATCGTTGGGCGTTGAAGGCGGCGTCGGGAAGAAGGTGCTATTTGGGTTTGGCTCGCCGACGTTATCGGGGATGTTGTAGAGATCGAGAATGCGTTGCAGGCTCGGTTCATTGCCGGCGAAGAAGCCTGCCATTCCGACGCCGCGCAACGCGATGCTGGTGGGGCTGTTCGGGTCATTGCTGGCGATCTTGAGAAACGCGGATTTAATGCCCAGCGAAGGCGCGGTGAAGCTGAGTTGCACAGTGAACGATTGGCCGACTGCAAGACTCGCCGGAATGCTGCCGGCGTTGGTGATCGTAAAGTCTCCCGCATCCGCGGTAGACGCCGGATCGTTGGCGATCGTGAACCCGCCCGCCCCCAGCGTGAGCGCTGCCGACCCAGTGTTGGTGATCGTCACCGATTGCACGGGGCTGGCTCCCGCGCCGCTATTGCCGGCGGCGATTGTGCTGAATGTCACCAGCGAAGCGCTCGCCGTAATCTGCGGCCCCGGCGTCGTCGGACGCAGAAGCGTGATGCGATTGGCGCCCAGCTCGGCGACATAGATGAAGCCGTTCGCCGGGTTCTCAATCAGATCGACCGGATTATTGAACCCGGTAAAACCTGAAACGGCCCGATCGATCGAAACAACATTGTCATTGGAATCGGTCGTCAGAACGGCAATGTCATCTCCCGCGCTATACTCGGCGACGAGCATTTTCCCATCGAGCATCCCGCCAAAGGCGCTGCCTTGATACTGAATGATCCCGTCCGGCGAGTGATGTGGGCCGAAATCGAAGTTCGCGCCGCGATAGTTCGGGTCGGGATTTGTGCCGGCCGGATACGCGCCGAAGACTTCATCGGCGACCGCGCCGCTCGTTGGATTGCCGTCATCGAGCACAAACTCGCCGCGCGTTGGATTGGGGTGGCCGTAGTAGCCGCCTTGCGCGACTTTATATAGATAGTCGTCTTCGGTCTGCTGAATGTTGGTCAGCGCCGGGACATTCGGCCCCGCGTAAGGCTGATGCGTATCGATCCTGTTGCCGTTGATCTGACTCGGATCGGAAGAGCTGAAGGCCGGCGAATTCCCGCCGGCGCTGGAGCCGTTTGTCGGGGCCCAGAGATTGCCGCTGGAATCCCACAGAAGATCAAACGCATTGCGCACGCCGGTTGCATAAATCGTGAGCGGCGCGCCGTTGGCGAATGGGTTGTACGAGCCGCCGGCATCGGGCGTCTTGGCGTCGAGCGGCGCGCCCGGCGTGACTGCATTAATATTCAGCCGCAAAACGGCGGCACTCAGCAGATGCTCCGGACGATTACCCCACGTCGTATCGGGCGCGCCAAACGCGTTCTCAGCCGCCTGCGCGAAATACAGCGCGCCATCCGGGCCAAAGACCGGCTGATTGGTCACATGGTCCGCCACGCTGCGCGGCAAATTGATCACCGCATCCTGCACGGTTTCCAAATCGGCGCCGCTCATGACGGTGATCTTGCCGGTGAAATCGACGCCGTTGGTCGCGCCGGAAAGCGCGTAAAAACTGTTGGAAACCCAGATGATCGGATTGGTCGGCGTCGAGCGCGGATCAAACGCGAAACCGGTGATCAGCCGATTGCCCCCATTGGCAAACTGCAGCGATGAGATCACCTGCGGCGCG
Source organism: Humisphaera sp. (assembly GCA_036276235.1). Lineage (GTDB taxonomy): Bacteria > Planctomycetota > Phycisphaerae > Tepidisphaerales > Tepidisphaeraceae > JANWHF01. The sequence goes on from DATBDZ010000186.1 coordinate 5,099, forward strand.
GCCAGCGTTCCGTCGGCATTAATCGCCCAGCGGAAGATGCGGCCATCCTCGGTCGCGGCATAAAGTTTTCCATCGGGACCGATCGCCATCCCCGTAAACCCCGCGCCTTGAGCGGTAGGGAGGGTCACCTTCTGAAAGGCCATGTTCTGATCGAGCCCGCCGCCGGAAGTTCCCGTCGTGAAGGTCGAGCTAAAGGCCGTCATTGTGACGCCGGTGATATCCTTCACGGCTGCGGTAACGGTAAACGTGTAAGCCGTGTTGGGTGCCAGATCGGCCGAGGGCTGCAAGATGATCGCATCCCCGCCGCCCGTGGTATTGACGATCGAAGGCACCAGCGATTGATCGGAATTGCGTTTGAGGGTGACCGTGGCTGTATTGACGGTGTTCGGGTCGAGCCCGCCATTGGGGAGCGAAAGGTCGGCGGTGACTCCCCCGTTGAGCGCGGCATTCGTCGCGCTATTCGTTGGCTGCACATTAGTTACAGCAGGATGCTGCACGACCGCCGGCGAAATGATCCCCGAAGCCGCCGCCAGGACATCGGGCGTTGCCGCCGAGGCGGCGGCCGACAGCAGCCGCCTCGATTCAAGGCTTTCAATCCGCGCGCAAAATCCCCTTTGCATTCTCATTCCTGCCACGTGCGATTTACTCATTGGATTAAGGTTATCGGTCAGTGCGTCATTTTGCCAATACCCATTCCAGCGGGGCGGTGGATATTTTTTCGCGGCTTTTTAGGGCGGTAAGAATGCAAGTTATGCAGGGGATTCCTACCGGTTGCGGGTGAAGAGCAGCAGAACAGTATAGCGGCAGACGACAGCGGAGATAAATCGACTCCGAACGTTTTCTTCCTTCTACTTTCTACTGCTCCACTCTCTAATTTTGCCCAGGCAAAATTGGAGCCAACGAGGCTCGAACTCGTAACCTCCGCCTTGCAAAGGCGGCGCTCTCCCAATTGAGCTATGGCCCCGAAAAAGGGTGAGGCATCATTGCGCGCCAGAGGCGGCGGGTCAAGACGACTAAAAACATCGTGCCTCGGTTCCCTGATATCTCCCAGAGCCGTTATGCTGAGGTACTCCTAAGCATCTGGCCGGTTCGCCGATTGGGCCAGATGCTTCGGAGTACCTCCGCATGACGGTCATCCGCTTGGGCCGCGGTTCGCGGCTTAGAAGAAGATCAAGATTAGGATGAAGATTAGGATTATGAATGTGATTAAGAGCAAGATTAAGATAAAGATTAGGAGGGGATCAACTTGGGCTTTGCAATCTTACGCCTGTTCCGGTAGTGAATAGTGATGCAACCCGACCAGATCATTCCTGTCCTGGATTTTGGCTCGCAGGTGACCCAGCTCATTGCCCGCCGTGTGCGCGAGAAGGGCGTTTATAGCGAGCTGGTTCGGCCGGATATTTCCGCCGACGAGCTGAAGAAACTCAATCCACCCGGCATCATTCTCAGCGGCGGCCCAAGCAGCGTCTACGACGCCGGCGCGCCCAAATGCGATCCGAAGATCTTCGATCTAGGCGTGCCGATCCTGGGCATCTGCTACGGCATGCAACTCGGTGTTCACATGCTCGGCGGCAAAATCCAGCCCGCCAAGGCGCGCGAGTTTGGCCGCGCCAAGCTCACCGTCATCGAGAATGATCCGCTCGTGCGCGGGCTCCCGCAGGAAACCACCGTATGGATGAGTCATGGCGATCAGGTTCACGAGTTGCCCAGCGAGTTTGTCGCGCTGGCGACCACGCCCACCTGTCCCTACGCCGCCGTCCGGCATCGCAATCGGCCGTTCTACGGCGTGCTCTTCCATCCGGAGGTCACCCACACTCCGCGCGGCGAGCAGGTCTTCCAGAATTTCCTCTACGAAATCTGCCACTGCGCCGGCACCTGGACGATGGATAACTTCATCGAGCAAAACGTCCGGGCCGTCCGCAAGCAGGTCGGCAGCGGCAAAGTCATCTGCGGACTCTCGGGCGGTGTCGATTCCTCCGTCGTCGCGGCACTCCTCCACAAAGCCATCGGCGATCAGCTCATCTGCATCTTCGTCGATAACGGCCTACTGCGAAAAAACGAACGCGATCTGGTCGAAACGACTTTTCGCGATCATTTCAAAATCGACCTGCGCGTCAGCGATGCCAGCGAGCAATTCCTGGGCGAGCTCAAAGGCGTCACCGATCCGCAGCAAAAGCGCAAGATCATCGGCCGCCAGTTCATCGACGCCTTCAGGCGCGAGGCAAAGACGATCAAAGAGGCGCACTTCCTCGCGCAAGGCACGCTCTACCCCGATGTGATCGAAAGCGGCCACGGCTACGCCGGCACCTCCGCCAACATCAAGCTGCATCACAACGTCGGCGGCCTGCCGGAAGAACTAGGCTTCGAATTAGTCGAGCCCCTCCGCGAGCTCTTCAAAGACGAAGTCCGAAGAGTCGGCGAGGTCCTGGGCCTCCCCGAAAAAATCGTCTGGCGCCACCCCTTCCCCGGCCCCGGCCTTGCCGTCCGAGTCATCGGCGACGTAAGCCCCGAACGCCTCCGCATCCTCCGCGACGCCGACGAGATTGTGCTCGAAGAGTTGATCGCCGCCGACCTCTATCGCAAGACCGCCCAGGTCTTCGCCGTCCTGCTCCCCATTGGCACGGTCGGCGTCATGGGCGACGCCCGCAGCTACGACTCCGTCATCGCCATCCGTGCGGTAGAATCGCAGGATTTCATGACCGCCGACTGGTCGCGCATCCCCTACGAAGTGCTGGCAACAATGAGCAACAGAATCATCAACGAGGTGAGGGGAGTGAATCGGGTGGTTTACGACATTTCTTCGAAGCCGCCTGCAACCATCGAATGGGAATAGTGTTACAATTCGGGCACCTGGGAAAACGAGAACGAACCAACAGGTAGTAAAAATGAAGAAGCCGTCCCGGACGCCGTTGCGACCCGAAGAGATTATCGAACTCTTGAAGCTCGTAAGAACTCTGTTCGATTTCCACGCAAAGCTTAGGCAGTCCAATCTCTTGGCACAGCTCATTCAGTTTCCGAAAACTCCAACGAGACTTAGTGAATCGATAGTCTGTCACGCCGCAGCCTCAGGATTATTGCTGCCAGACAATCCTGCCATCGAACGCATTTTTCTGGGCGGAAAGGAGGGAGATGTGATAATCCAAGTTCACGACAACCGTCCGAGACGGATTGAGGTGAAGGCCGCAGCGTCGAGTAGCTTTTCCCAATTCGGTGAAAAGGATGTGACTGCGGACTATTTGATTTGGCTCGATTTCGGAATGGCGTTCAAAGATTCGACGATAAATGAGGTCACAGCTCACGTACTTCCCGATCCGGGCAAATATGTAACTCCGGGAAAGATATCGTTACAGACGTTCCTGAAACTCAGTGACAAACTCAGAGCGGTCAAGATCAACCCTGAAACGTTAAAGCTGAACCCGGCGCTATTCGACATTCCGCCGAACATTCTTGAGGATATTCGGTGAGGGGCGATGAGTGTGGGTAGCGTGTTTCGACGCCGTATCTCCTGCTTAAATTGTAGAAGTCTATCCTGCAAATTGTCACGCGGACGCAATCGCGGGCCGCGCCTCGCCTTTTGGGCGCGAATATGAACTACGATTTCAGATGACTGGCAAGCGACGCCCCTATACAATATTGAGCATCTGGATTATTCCTATCGGCGAGTGAATTCCACGGCTCGTGACGGCCTACATTCGAGTGACCTAAAATGAGTGAGCAATTGCAAGAATTTGACGTCGTCGCGCTTCTAAGCGACTCGGCGGAGGATAAGCTGTCGGCTGGTCAAACAGGTGCGGTCGTTTATGTTTACGACGGTGGAAAGGCGTTCGAGGTGGAATTCCCACTCACGGCACGAAATTCTGTTGTTGCCACTCTTCCGCGAAAGCAGTTGTTGAAATTAAAGGGGCAACCTTTTTCGCGCGCGGGTAATTGAGAGGCACAGGCAGCCATGGACGAAGCGCTCACGTTTGTTAAGCCGGAACACCTGCTGTTGAAGGACAGTTTGCAATTCAATGAGAAATGGGTGCAGGCGCGAATCGCCGCCGACCCGCAGATTCTCGGATTAGGCGACGTAGTTCTAAAGGACAAGGAGCGCGTCCAGCCACATGCCGGGCGGCTGGATCTTTTGCTCCAGGATCTCGAATCAAACCGACGGTACGAGGTGGAACTGCAACTCGGCAGGACAGATGAGAGCCACATTATTCGGACGGTGGAGTATTGGGACATCGAGCGCAAGCGATATCCACAGTACGACCACTGCGCGGTTATCGTCGCCGAAGAGATTACCGCGCGGTTCCTCAACGTGATATCGTTATTCAACGGAACGATTCCCCTTATTGCGATCCAACTGAGAGCCGTAAAGATCGGCGGTCAAATCGCCTTAATATTCACTACGGTCGTGAACGAACTTCAACGCGGCCTAGTCGATGAAGATGAAGAATTGGCGGAGGTCACCGACCGTGCTTACTGGGAGCAACGTGCCAGCAAGCAGACGCTGGCGCTGGTAGACCGCGCCTTGGGTCTCATACGCAACTTTGCGCCGGAGCTCCAGCTGAACTACAACAAGTATTACATTGGATTAGCCCGCGATGGGAAAGCAAATAACTTCGTCGTCTTCCGGGCAAAGAAGAACTTTCTGAAGATCGAGCCGCGAATGCCGCAATCGGAGGATATAACGAAACAGCTCGAGGACTCGGGACTGGACATGATGGATTACGATAATACTTGGGGCAGGTACCGGGTGCGAGTGAACCCCGCTGATTTTCAGCAGCACGAGCAGGCGTTGACGTCGATTTTGAAAAAGGCCTACGACGCAAGTGTCAGCGGATAGGGCGTCGGAGCGCGTTCTCGCCAACATTGATCACAGGTCAAACTACTGCGGAATGCCAGAACGACCCACGCGTCGCGCCTATGATCCTATCCACCCAAAGGACACCAATGACCTCAGCAGAACAGCAGGCGGCGGACGCACTCAATGCCAAAAACCGGGCGGATGATGCGGCGGCGCTCGCCGCCAATCGGGCGGCGGATCGGATCCTCCTGGCCGCAAACAAGGCAAAGGATGACGCGGCGAACGCCGCAAACAGGGCGGCGGATGAAATCTCACGCGCCGCCAACAAGCTGAAAGACGATGCCGCCCGCGCCGCCAATCACGCGGCGGATCAACGTCTGCTCGGTTAGTCGCTACTTATTAACAGTCACACGCACCGACGCCGAGGCATAACACCATGACCAATCCCCCGCAATCACAGCAAGCTCGCAACAAGGCCAACACTCGCAGAAACTGGGACAGAATTGAGCAGCACCTGACTGAAGTGGAAAAGGTTCAAGGTTCGGCCCGGGCATGGAAGCTCAGAGAGCAACTCGAGCAAGGGCATATAACGATTAATGATTTAAAGCGGCGTTGACCTTCTAATGGGCAACATCGCAGGCTCGCTGTGCTTCCGGTTCATCCGGATCCGGTGACCCTACCGTCGGTTATCCCGCCTTCCTCACGCTTCCG
>DATBDZ010000187.1:0-13884 GCA_036276235.1 Humisphaera sp.
TACGTTGACGGAAGGACTCCCGACCCCCTTCCTGTAGCCGAAGGCTCGAAAGCGAGACGCATAGCCAATAATTTGTTTCTCGGTTGGAACTCAGTCCGTGATTCGCCGGATGACGGTCGCTTTCGAGCGTGCCTCCGCATCTTCGCCTCTGCGCGGCGAAATACAGGCGAAATACAGGCGCCTCTGGACTTGCCGCGGCGAATCCTTAACCTCGCGGGCAAATGTCTCTTGCATTTGACACTCTGCTGACCGCCCGCGATGCCGTTCGCGCGAAGAAGATCTCCGCCGTCGAGTTGACTCGCCAGGCGATCGATCGCATCGAAAAGCTCGATTCGAAGATCCTTGCCTTCAACAGCACGTACCCCGATATCGCCCTCAAGCAGGCGGCGGATGTCGATGCCGGCCGGCGCTCGGGGCCGCTGGCGGGCGTGCCGATCGCGCTGAAGGACAATCTCTGCACCTCGTTCGGCACCACCACCTGCTCCTCGCGCATGCTCGAGAATTTTCGAGCACCCTATGACGCGACGGTGGTGAAGATGCTCGATGCCGCCGGCGCGGTGTTTCTGGGCAAGACAAATCTCGATGAGTTTGCGATGGGCAGCTCGACGGAAAACAGCGCGTTCAAAACGACGCGCAATCCGTGGGATACCACCCGCGTGCCCGGCGGATCGTCCGGCGGAAGTGCCGCGGCGCTGGCGGCGGGGATGTGCTGCGCATCCTTGGGCTCCGATACCGGCGGCTCGATCCGCCAGCCGGCCGCGCTGTGCGGCGTCGTCGGGCTCAAGCCCACCTATGGCCGCGTCAGCCGATATGGGCTGGTCGCCTTTGCCAGCTCGCTCGATCAGATTGGCCCGTTCGGCTGGAATGTTTCCGATGTCGCGCTGCTCATGAATGTCATCAGCGGCCACGATCGCAAAGACAGCACCAGCGTCCCCGGCGATGTGCCCGATCATCTGGCCGAGCTGGATCAGCCGATCAAAGGCCTGCGCATCGGCATACCAAAAGAATTCAACCTCACCAGCGGCATCGATCCGCAGGTGAAATCCGCCGTCGATGCGGCGATGAAAAAGTATCAGGAGCTTGGCGCGCAGCTCGTCGATGTGTCGCTGCCGCACACGGAATATGGCATCGCCGCGTACTACGTCATCGCGCCGTGCGAGGCGTCGAGCAATCTCGCCCGCTACGACGGCGTGCACTACGGCCATCGCACCAAAGAGCCGGTGCGCGACATCATCGAGCTTTTGTCCAAGAGCCGCGCCGAAGGCTTCGGCGAAGAGGTCAAACGCCGCATCATGATCGGCACCTACGCCCTCTCCAGCGGCTACTACGACGCCTACTACCTCCGCGCCCTGAAGATGCGCACGCTCATCCAGCGCGACTTCACGCAGGCATTCGAGAAGTGCGACGTCATCCTCTGCCCAACGAGCCCAACCCCCGCCTTCAAAGCCGGCGAAAAGACCGGCGATCCACTGCAGATGTATCTCTGCGACGTCTTCACGGTGACGTGCAACATCGCCGGCATCGCAGGAATCAGTTTGCCGTGCGGCTTCACCAGCGGCTCGCAGCCGCTGCCGATTGGATTGCAATTGCTGGGGCCGAATTTTAGTGAGCCGAAATTGCTGAGAGCCGCGCGGATGTATGAGCAGGTTACGGATTGGCATAAACGACGGCCGACAGTCTAAATTGAATCGGTGTCGGCAAATCACGAGCACCGTCATGCTGAGGTATTCCGAAGCATCTGGCCCATTTTCGCGAGGGGGCCAGATGCTTCGGAGTACCTCAGCATGACGGTTTCCGAAGGTAACGTTCGTCCTACTGAGTCAGGCGGGTCTATGGGCGCAGCGCATTTCATCGTACTAAACAACCCCAAACCCGGCTTCGACACGTTCGTCAATGGAAAAGCCATTGCCCGCGAGGCGCCCGCGATCGAAAAAATTGGGAAGAAGTTGAAGATCCCGGACATCAATGACCTGATGAGCTTTGCAATCGCAGCTGCCGAATTTGGCGCAGATCCCGATTCGCCGGGAGCACAGGAAAAATGGTTCAGTGCCCAGGAGGGCCTCAAGTGGGTTCGGGCCGTGCAGACGTTTATTCGTTCAAAGCCGACATCGGTTAAAGCTGTGGAACGTGTGCTATCGGAGTTGACCGAATACGACGAGTTGCTCCAACAGGCCGCAAAGATCAAAGCGCGGTGGCATTTCGAAATGGACTTTTGATGTCCATCGCGCTCGAACACATCACCGCCCCGACCGACGACGCCCGCCTCCTCATCGGCGAACTGGATGCGGAATTGAACAGCGCATACTCGGCCGAGCAGCGCCATGGTCTGAACATCGCGCGCATTTTTCAGCCGAACGTTTACTTCATCATCGCTCGCCTCGACGGCGGGCTCGCCGGTTGCGGCGGCGTTGCCATCGAGCATGATCTGGCGGAGCTCAAGCGGATGTACGTCCGCCCCGCGATGCGCGGGCGCGGCGTCGCGCAGGCGATTCTCGCCCGCCTCGAACAGCAGGCCCGCGCCGCCGATATTTCGCGGCTGGTTTTAGAGACCGGCGATGCGCAGCTCGCGGCCATCCGGTTTTATGAGCGCGCGGGGTTCCGGCGTTGCGGCGCGTTTGGGGCGTATGCGACGATGTCGCCGCAATCGATTGTGCGCAGCGTATTCTTCGAAAAGGAGGTGAAGTCAGGACTTGAGCCGCCTCCGCACGGCAGGAGCGATCCCGATGTCACAGCGCTTTGAATCACTCCGTGTCCTTCGTCAGTACATGCAGATAGGCCTGGTAGTTGTAAACACGATCACGTTTTCTGCCGGTGGTTTCGCGCAGGATGTTCGCCTTCTGCAGGGCATCGATCGCCTTGATCGCAGTCGGCTTGCTTACGTTTAGGAGTTTGATCGCGCGGGTCAACGTGATGATCGGATGGCCCGGTAATTGGTCGAAAAGCCGAATCGCGGGGACGGTTACCGTTGGATGGTCCGCCAGCCGGGCTCGATCCTTGTTGATCAGCGTGAAGAGGCGCTGCGCCGCATCGACGCCGTCATCAGCGGCCTCGCGGACGCATTCCAAAAAATATGCTGTCCATCCCTCCCAATCTCCTTCCGTGCGCACCGCGCTCAGCCGGCGGTAATACTCCGGCTGATGACGCTTAAACGCGACGCTCAGGTAAAGCAGCGGCGATTTGAGCAATCCCCAATGCTCGACCAAGAGCGCGACGAGAAGGCGTCCGATGCGGCCGTTGCCGTCCAGGAATGGATGGATCGTCTCAAACTGAACATGCGCTAAACCCGCCCGCACCAGGGGCGGAAGTGAATCGGGTGCGTGAATCCAGCGCTCCAGCGCCATTAGCGCCTCGGCCACGTCCTGCGGCGGAGGCGGGACGAATTGCGCATTGCCCGGCCGCGTTCCCCCGACCCAATTTTGCGATTGGCGTATCTCACCGGGCTGCTTGTCACTCCCGCGCACTCCTCTCATGAGCCGCCGGTGCGCTTCACGGAGCAACCGGATGCAGAGCGGCAAGCCCTTGGGCCGCGCGATCTCGCGCCGTGCGTACGTCAGCGCTTCGACATAGTTACAAACCTCGCGCACATCGTCGGGGCGCTGCGCCGCTTCGCCTGCCTCAAAAGCCAGCACATCTTGTAGCGTTGCCTGCGTTCCCTCGATCTGCGAGGTGATCAGCGCCTCTTTACGCACGAAACCGTAGAGGAACCATTCGGGGCTCGCGACCATCTCAGCGGCGACCGCCAGACGTCCAAGTGAAGCGGTTGCCGCCGACAGCGCATGCGCGAGTGGGCCTTCCAAGATAAGGGGAGGATCAGCCGGAGGAAGGGGCAGCGGCACAAATGCGCGTACCTCCTCGCCCGCAAACCGCGCGATACGATAATGTCCCGTCTGCCTCGGCATGCGTGGTCAAGCATCCTTTACCAACGGTGAACGCTAGTAAAGGATTCTTGACTAGCATCGGCCGCTAGTCAAGACATCTTGACTAACGATTTGCATGCTTGTCGAATTTGTTTTTCGCCGTGCCAACCGCGCATTTCAAAACATATTCATCACGCGCGCGAAGATGTACAGAATGATGATCAGGGCGCCCAACACACCCAGGACGACCTTTGCCACCACGTTGGGCTTTTTCTTCTCGGCTTCCTCGAACGTTCGCCCAAGGCTGCGGCCATGAATTGGAGCGGCGGTGGCCGGCACCTCCTGGTTCAGCGTCCAGCCGTTGGCCTGGAGGAATCGGCGAATTTTGCCGCCGGCGAATAAGCCGCTGTCGAGCAAGAACTTTTCCGAGCCGATGCTCAGGGCCAGGACATTGGTGATGGCGCCGACTTTCGCGAAATGGATCGCTTCCCTGGGGAGCACGATCGCATCCTTGGCGGCCCGCTTATTTTTGCGATCGAGCGCCTGGCGGACCGGTTCGGGCAAATCGCCGACGGCACAGGTCCGTACATCATCGGGATTTGTGAAGGCTTTATGCAGCAACGCGCCGGCGATGCCGCCAACTCCGTAGGCGGCGCCGGACATCTGCTGCGAAACCTTCATCAGATAAACGGCTTTGGGCGAAGCGATGGTGATCCCCACCCATTTGTTGCCGCCGGGGACGGCGAAGGTCTTGCCGATCTTCTGGAACGGCCCTTCATCGTGCTCGACCTGCGGCGCCTCGGGAACAACCGGCGACGCGTACGCCAACTGCATCGGCTCAGCGCCCAGCGGCTGCGCCACGGGAATTGCCCCTGCCGGCCGTGACGCCATCGGCTGCGAGGGTGCCGGCCGAGATGGTGCCGCGACAGTGGGTTTGGCCGCGCCCCACGACCGGGCGACGTCGCGGGCGGGAAGCCATTGCGGCATGCCCTCGCCCCAGATCAGATCCTCCGGCCCGATCTGCCGCCGCGCCATCATCTCGCGGATTTCAGATTCCTCGACCGGGCCAAGCTGTTGGCCGCCGCTCACGTAAAACCACTTGGGCATAAGAGTCCCCGCAAAAGAGATCATCCGTCGAACATGATTAGAAGCTGTCTGTTGCGAACAAAACGCCAGACGACAATAAGTGCCGCAATCAGGCAAACCAAAACGCCACTGCGATAAATTTGCAACCCCCGAATTCTTCTTTAGTCACTGAATTTCGTCAACAGGTCGCGCACGACTTGTGGGTCGAACTTCGTTCGCGACGCCCGCACATTTTCAGGACCGTCATGCTAAGTGGTCACGTGTCTTCGCTACACCTACGCAGCCTAAGAACCCCACGGGCACGCTGTCGCGAGCCCATGCCACCCGATTTTGTGCCGCACTCAAACCGGGTGGCATCGGTGCCAGGCGTGCCATGCCTCACGCTTGCGTGAGCATGTGTTTGGGACGCCTGCGCAGGGAAATAGCGATCGGAAGAAAGACATGCCCACGCAAGCGTGGGACATGGCACCCGCGATCAAACCGGGTGGCATGGGCTTGCGATAGCATGCCCGTGGCCTTTGTGTCTTGGAATGCCAGCATCACCGCGATGTGCACGACTCGCGTCCGAACACTGCCAAATTTTTAACATTTATTTCTTGCAATCCGCCTGGCGCCGGATGTATCCTCATCTGCCAATAATTTGGCACATGAAGCGACGGAGGCACTGATGGCTCTTGATCCAGCGGAGTTGAGCAAGCGTGAGCGGCAGATCATGGAGGTGATCTACGCGGCCCGCGAGGCGTCGGCGAACCAGGTCGTCGCGGCGATGTCTGATCCGCCCACGCAAACCGCCGTACGCACGTTGCTGGGGATTCTCGAGCGCAAGGGGCATCTCACGCACATCAAGCGCGGGCGGCAATTCATCTACCGCCCAACCCATCCGCGCCGCCAGGCCGCACGCTCCGCGCTGCGGCGATTGCTGGCCACATTCTTCGACGGATCGGTGGAACATGCGCTGGCCTCCTACATCGCCGATCCGAAATCGCGGCTGTCGGATGAGCAGCTACAACGCCTCGGCGATCTGATCGACCAGGCCCGCCGCGACGGGACTTCCGCCGGCAAGTGAGTGTGACTGAAAGTTAACCGACTTTTCATGCATCGGAGATTCTCATGCTCTTTGATGTTCATCCGACGCTTCTGGACGCATTGATCAAAGTTACGCTGGTGCTGGCGTTCGGCTGCGCGCTGAATCTGGCGCTCTGGCGAGCCGCGGCGGCGACGCGACATCTCATCTGGCTGCTCACCCTCAGCGCTGCGCTGGCGCTGCCGATCCTCTGCGCGGCGTTGCCGGGCTGGCATGTGCTGCCGGCGCGGAATCTTCCCGTCGCGATCGCAGCGAAGGGGCAAGCGAATTCGGCGGACGTCCGGCCGCTCTTTGCGCCGCCTGCAATTCCGCGGGCTGACCTGTCGCGCGCTCGCGACCCGATGACATTGCGCGAACGGAGCGATGCTGCTGCTCGAGCGGAAACGTCGCTCGGGAGCACAAACAATGCACACCCCACCGCGCCCATGAGCAATTTCCCTCGAATTGATTTCGTTTTGACGTCGATCGGATTGGCAATCATTTGGTCAGCGGGCGGCCTGTTCCTGCTGAGCAGGATCGTCGCATCCTGGATCGCCCTGCGACGTTTGGCACGCCGATCGATCGGTCATCCAGATGATCATCTGTCTCGGTTGCTAGCCGACAGTTGCGGCAGCCTGAATCTTCATCACCCCGTGCGGCTTCTGCTGAGCGATGATCGCGCAATGCCGATGACTTGGGGCGTGCTGCGGCCGATCATTTTGCTCCCTGCCGACGCGCTGAACTGGCCCGCGTCGCGCTTGCGGCCGGTGCTTCTTCATGAACTGGCCCACATCAAGCGGCACGATGCGCTGGCGCAACTGCTCGCGCAAATCGCGTGCGCCGTTTACTGGTTTCATCCGCTTGCGTGGCTTGCCGCCCACGGGATGACGCGCGAGCAGGAACGCAGCGCCGATGATCTGGTGCTCGCTGCCCACGAGCCGCCAGCCGATTATGCGAGCCTGTTGCTCGAGCTGGCCGCCGGCGCTTCGAGCGCTACATACAGCGGTGCGATCAACATGGCGCGGCCGATCGCGCTGGAAAGCCGACTGAGAGCGGTGCTCGATCCGATGCGCCGACGCGGCGGTCTTTCGACCGTTGGCATAGTCACGGGCGCTTTAGTGGCATTTACTCTGATCACACCGCTGGCGGCCCTTCGCGCCCGGGCGCAAACAGCGGCCGATCAGAAGGCTATGCCGCAAGCCAAGGTAGCGACTTATTCTGGTCATGTCGTCGCTGCCGATGGCTCGCCGGTTACCGGCGCCGAGGTCGTTATCAACGAAGATCGAGTGGGTGTGAGCCCCAACATTTACGCCACGCGCAGCGCGGCGGATGGATCCTTTTCACTTTCCGATGTGGCCGTGAAACCTGATGCCAGCACGACCCGGCGGGTCATCAACGCCCGCGCCCCCAAACTGGGTGCATCGGCGGCCTGGGGAGACGTGGGCGATGATGCCCGCATCGCGTTCTCCCCGCAGTCCACTTTACAAGTAAAGCTAGTCGGGCCAGACGGCCGGCCCGTGTCAGGCCTGCGGCCGCGGCCCATTTCCTCCTGGCTTGCCGGCGCGGATTCGGTCTCCTTGCAATATCCGTTGGCATGGTCGCGCGAGCTGACGCAGCAGACCGATGCAGCCGGCGTTTGCACATTTGTGTTGCCGCGCGAGTCGCGAACGCTTTTCGCGATCGAAGATCCGCGCTTCGCGCAGCTGCCGCTGAGCTCGCGCGCAAGAGCCAGTGCCGTCGAAACCAGCGAGCCGGTCACGATTCAGCTCAAGCCCGCTTCAACGCTCTCTGGAAAGATCACCTACGGCCCGACCGGTCAACCGGCGGCGGGCATTCGCGTGCTCGCCCTCGACAGCAGCAACCGCGGCGACGGGCGCGGCGAAACCGTCACCGACGAACGCGGCGAATTTCACATGATCCAGCTCGGCGTGGGCGATTACGACGTGAAACTATCCTGGCCGCGCCCACAGTGGACGGCCGTGCCGCTGCTGCGCGTTCGCGTCGCCGAGGGGCAGGATGTGAAGGATAAGAACCTCGTTCTGATTCACGGCGGAATCATCACCGGCCGCGTCTATCGCGGTGATACGGGTGAAGGAGTGCAGGGCGTCGGCGTGGATGCTCGCGACGCCACGCTTCGCCAAATCGACGACTTTTCGCAGACCGACTCTGATGGGCGCTTTTCGCTTCGTGTTCCGCCGGGAACCAATCGCGTCTTCATCAACAGCCCGTCGATCGAGGGCTATGGCGGCTTTGGAGATCAAAACGCGCAGGACGTAACGGTCGCCGAGGGGCAAACGGTCACACACGACTTCAAGCTGACCCGCACGTCGGGAAAACCAGTGACGGGAAAGGTCATTGACGCCGACGGAAAGCCGTTGCCCGGCGTCCGCGTGACGGCGGAGGCTCCTGATGCTGGTCTTCAATCCGGCTTCAGCTCTTCCGTAACCGACGCACAAGGCAATTTCCGTTTCGTTGCAGTCGAGCCAGGAACGAGCCTGCGCGCGGCTCATCGTTCTCTGGAGCTGGCCAGGGAAGTTTCCGTTGACGGCGGCGAAATCGACGTCACTTTGCAGTTGGTTCCTAAGGTACGGATTACCGTGACCGGGATGGTTGTCGATCCGAATAACCTGCCGATCGTTGATGCGCGAATTCAGCTCATCAGCGCCATGGGGAGCATGGGATTGGGCACGCCCGACGCCGCCGCAACTGATGCGCTGGGGCATTTCACGCTCCGCGGGCTCTCGCCCACCGTCCGATATTCCATCTCGGTGTCGGCCGCCGGCTATGGCGTCACCGCGGCGCCAATTGAATTCAAGCCCGGCGTCGCACAACTGGATATCGGAATGATTCATCTCGATCCGGCCACCGCGCTGATCGCCGGCCGCGTGGTCGATGCGCTGGGGCATCCGGTGCCGAAGGTCAAGGTGAACATCAATGGAACCCGCACGGGTCCGCAGGATACGCAGACCGATGAGCAGGGGCGTTTTTCCTTCAGAGTCGTCGAGGGTGCGTCAGTACTGGTCTATCTCCGCGATGCCCAGGGAACGCCCGGCAAAGCCACCCGCGCGCGCGCGGGAAAGGTGGACATCGAGCTGTCGTTGGAGTCTGCCATTCAAGGTCCCAAACCGGGGCAATGAGCGGCAGGTTTGTGGCACGGGCCACGCTTTCGGCGTACCGCAAGACGGATGCGGGACACTTTAGGCTGCGGGTCTTTCTCCCTCCTCCGGTACTCCGGGGGAGGGCTGGGATATAATGCGGTGATGTTCCGCCTTACGCGCGAAGTTCGGTTTGCCGTCAACTCGGGCGCGCTGCCCGGGACCGACGCGCGGCCGACCAATAGCTACGGCGGGTTTCCTTCTCTGCGCGGGTTTGGCAATTGGCTCTCATTGCAAGTGACCGTCGCCGGAGAGTTGGAAACGTCCAGCGGATATCTGATCAACATCAAGCAGATCGACGCCGCCGTGCGGGAGCGCGTGATTCCGATGGTTTATGACGCGATCGAGGGATCGCGCGCCGCCACGCCGGAGCAGATTATTAGGCCGATCTTTCAGCGGTTTCGCGAGCAATGGCCGCGGCTTTTGGTCGAGAAAGTCTCGCTGAATCTGTCGCCGTTTTTGGCGGTTGGTGTCAACGCAACGGAGTTTCCGATGGTTCGATTGAGCCAGAAGTTTGAATTTTCCGCGACGCATCGGCTGCATAATCCGCAGCTCGCTGAGCCGCAGAACCGCCAGATCTACGGCAAATGCAACAACCCGCATGGCCACGGGCATAACTACGAAGTGCAGGTCACGCTCGCCGGCACCCCCGACGAGCGCGGCACGCTGATCGATGTCCCGGAATTCGAGCGGATCGTTTCGTCAACCGTCATCGACCGCTTCGATCACAAAAACCTAAACGTAGAGCTGCCGGAATTCGCGAACCTGATCCCCACCGTGGAAAACATCGCGATGACGATCCATCGCCTGCTCAAGCCAAAGTTCCAAAGCGCCGGCGCGAAGTTGGCAAGCGTTACTGTATGGGAAACGCCAAAGACTTGGTGTGAATACTCTGGCGAGGATGAAAAATGAAAAATGTTAAACGAAAAATGGGAGCATGACGAGTCCTCATTGACGGGGTTTCCCACCAACATTTTTCATTTTTCATTTTTCATTTTTCATTCACCCCGGCGAATTTTTCATTTCAGTACGGTCCCCGAATGTGCGCCTCAACCCGCTCGCGATAAAACTTCGCCAGCTTTTCGTGCAGTTCCTTCGACAGCGGGGGCATCTTTGACGCGGCGGCGTTGTCGATGGCCTGCTGGGGGCGGCTGGCACCGGGGATGACCGTTGTCACCGCGGGGAAATCCAGGCACCAGCGAAGCGCCATCTGCGCCATCGTCATGCCTGGCGGCACCAGCGGCTTCAATGCGTCGGCAAGCTCGATCCCTTTCTCAAACCCGAGGCCGGCGAACGTTTCGCCGACGTTGAAGGCCTGGCCGTCGCGATTGTAGTTGCGATGATCGTTCTGCGCGAAGCTGCTTTGGCGAGTCATCTTTCCGGAGAGCAGCCCGCTGGCGATCGGCAGGCGCACGATCAGCGCGATGCCTTTGGCCTGCGCCTGCGCGAAAAGCGTGTCGATCGGCTTTTGGCGGAAGATGTTGAAGATGATCTGCAGCGACGCGAGGCCTTCCTGCTCAAGGCAGATCAACGCCTCTTCCATCGATTCCACGCTGGCGCCGAAGGCTTTGATTTTGCCCTCTTTCTTTAGCGTGCGGAGCCACTCGAAGCATTCGCCGCTGCGCATGGCGGCTGTCGGAATGCAATGCGTTTGCGTCAGATCGAGAGCCTCGACACCCAGCCGCTTGAGCGAGGCTTCGGTGTGCGCGCGGAAAGTCGCCAGCGACAGATTCCCCGGCGATCCCGGCTGCGGAAACCGCCCGAGCTTCGTCGCGACAAAGATCCTGGCTTTGGAGTCGCGCAGAAATTGGCCGATGAGCGTTTCGCTGCGGCCCAGGCCATACACATCGGCGGTGTCGAACAAATCGGTGCCGCCCTCGACGGCGGCGCGCAGGATCGCGAACGCCTGCTCATCGGAGACATCGCCCCAGTCCGAGCCGCCAAGTTGCCAGCAGCCTAAGCCGATTTCGGAGACGTTGTGGTTGTTTAGTTTTCGGTGGGTCATTTTCGGGTCGGTGGGTTGTGGGTTGTTGGTTGTCAGTTGTGATGTGGTTTGTCGTGGGTTGCGTATCATTGGTCAAGAGGACCGTGATAATGTTTGCCGCGGCTGGCTAGCATTTTTCAACCCACAACCCACAACCCACAACCAACAACCAACAACCCACCACCCACAAAAATGACAATCCTCCTCGTCCCCATCGGCAGTCACGGCGACGTTCATCCTTTTGTGGGGATCGGGATTCGGCTGCGCGAGCGGGGGCATCGCGTGATCATGATCGCCAATCCGCATTTCGAATCGCTCGTGCGCGGGGCGGGGCTGGAATTCGCGGCGGTGAGCACCGATGAGGAATACCGCAAGATGGCCGGCGACCCGCGGCTCTGGCATCGGCTCAAAGGGCCGCCGCTGGTGTTTGAGGCGCTGACGGCGCTCGTGCGGCCGACGTACGACGCCATCGCGGCTAACTATGTCGCGGGTGAGACGATCCTTGTCGGGTCGAGCCTGGCGCTGGGGGCGCGGGTGGCGCAGGAGAAGCTGGGGATTCCGGCGGTTACGGTGCATCTGCAGCCGCTCGATTTTCGCAGCAATTTTGATTCGCCAAAATTTGCCGGGATGCTGCTGGGCCCGCGCGTGCCGCGCTGGCTTAAGGATTTGCAATGGTGGCTGGTCGATACGCTGATGCTCGATCGGCTGGCGGCGCCGCCGCTGAATGAGATTCGGGCAGAATTGGGATTGGCTCCGGTGAAGGGAATTGTGCGCGAGTATTGGAACTCGCCGCAGCGGGTGATCGGATTGTTTCCGGAGTGGTTTTCCGCGCCGCAGCCGGATTGGCCGCCGCAAACGAGATTGACCGGATTCCCGCTCTACGACGAGCGCGGCGTCACCGGGCTTTCGGATGAGCTGCAAGCCTTTCTCGCCGCAGGTGAACCGCCGATCGCGTTCACGTTCGGCTCAGCGATGTGGCACGCACACAAGATACTGGAGATCTCTGCAAGGGCTTGCGCGCAATTGAATCGCCGCGGCATCCTGCTGACGCGGCATCGCGGGCAAATCCCCGCCTCACTTCCGCCCGGCGTGATTCACGTCGATTTCGCGCCCTTCAGCGAGCTGCTGCCGCGCTGCGCCGCATTGGTACATCACGGCGGCATCGGCACCTGCTCCCAAGGCCTGGCGGCGGGCGTGCCGCACCTCGTCGTGCCGCATGCCCACGATCAGCCGGATAACGCCGCGCGATTGGTGCGGTTGGGCGTGGCGCGAAAGGTCGAGCCGCGGCAATATCGGATCAGTCGCGTGGTGCGGGAGCTTGGGGAATTGCTTGGATCGAGCGAGATCGCAGAGAATTGCAAGGATGTGGCGGCTCGGTTTGTAGGGACGGATCCGATCGGGCGGACGTGTGATTGGATTGAAGGGCTTGGGGCGAATGTTGAACCCATGGCGCGCGTTCAGCCGGCGGTTTCGCTGCTATAATCTCTGGCGTGGGACCCTTGATTCAGAAGATTAAGGATCTGATTGCAGCGGCTTCACTCGAAAGCGAAAAACCCATTCTCCCGCGCAACGACGAAAACGATCGCCAGTGGCGGCGCATCCGCCATCATCCGAGGCGCCGCATGAGAATTGCCGGGCTCCGCCTGGAGCGGCGGGATTGGGCGCGCGCCATCAAGTGGTATCTTCGAGAAGCTCTCGCGCATCCGGAGCAAGCCGCCCATGCGTACGTGCTTGCCGCTCGCGCGGCCCGGCATCTTCGCGGAGCTAACGAAGCTGCTGATCCTCGGCTGCTGACCTATCCGCTGACCGATGCACAAAGGGAGCAGGCGGCGGATTTCTACCGGCGGGCGCTGGCTGCTGACCCCAATCATCCGCTGGCAACCATCGGCCTGAAGCAGATGCTTCCAGCCGACGACCCTCAAGCATTGGCATTGCTGGAGCAGCTTCACAACGTGTCGCCCGAGCATGTCCCGATGATCGAACTGGGAGACCGCTATCGTCGGATCGGAAAACTGGCCGAGGCAAAGCAGTGCTATGAGTCGGTGAAGAGCAATGTCGCCTACCGTCGTCTCGACTCGCTATGCACAGAGCTGGGTCTAACGGCAGAAGCAAAAGCGTGGCGGCGGGCCGCGTCGGTTCCGCAGACAGTCCGTTCTTTGCCAGTTGCGGTCGCGATTGCGGATGAACATGGGAACTACCACTGCCCGAACTGTGGCGGCCAATTTGATCCGCGCAATCCTCTGGAGTGGGATGGCTCGCGGCACGTGCAATGCAACGAACGGGTCCACGTTAAAGGCGTTGAGCCGCCGCCGATTGAACCGGTTTGGTGTGTGGTGGCGAACGTTGGTCCACATTCATTTGGCCCGGCTGGTACAGTTCGCAGTTACACCAAGCATTTCACCGCCGGCACAAAGCTGTATTGCATCAGAATCGAGAGGCCGGATGCGATGCTAGTCGTCGGCCGACATCGCAATTCGCCGCGGCTGGTTCGTCTGATCGTTCCGATTAAGGTTCTGGCCAACTGCCGCGCCAAGCTCGTCTACAAGCGCGAGGTGATAGACACTCTGAGCACGAATGGGGATGGAAGCACCAATTGGGATGGAACGGTCGAATCGCAGAAGCGCGCCGAGGAATTGATAGAGTGGATTCATAAGGTGCAGGCCGGATCATAAATTCCCGGCAACGCTGCAACCCTCGCCACGCGCGGCGCGTGGCATTAGACTGTACGCTTCGTTTTTA
>DATBDZ010000188.1:0-35603 GCA_036276235.1 Humisphaera sp.
GATGTACGGCAGAGGCAACATTGACCTACTACGCCTCCGCGCGAATGCCCGAGCGCCGTAAAAAATTCAACTCGCCAAGTCCGCCGTGATGACACGAGCCGAATCACCAAATGTGCGGAAGAACCCGAAATCCGGTGCGAAAGATTGCAGCCTAGACCAGACCGGACTTTCTTATCTGCGTTCATCCGCGTTGATCGGCGGTTGATTCATCCTCTCCATGAAACATGCAACGGGTGCAGATGAAACGGAATGATTTATAAAACGTTTCGAAACGTTTCATCGCCGAGGTGGCGAGGAGCTATCAGGTGCGAGCCCGGTCGGGAACGGCGGATAGGGCTGATTTCGCAAATGAAGTATACGAAATCATCACTCCTCTTCCGTTGGCACCAGAAAACTATCGTTCGTCCATGCCGGCCCGACATCGTGGCCGTAAAAGCCGTTCGATTCACCCGGCGGGCGCTGGCCGGGGTTGAGCGGGATCGGCGAGAGGGCCGTGAAGATGTTATCGCGGCGGATGTCCTGGCCGACGCCGCAGTACGGCGTGGTTTGGAATTGAACGTGGCCGTCGGCGTAGAGCACGTTCTGCCCCACCTTGCGATGATTGTTGGAGTTGGCGACGGAAAGATCGAGTGCCGACGCGCCGAAGGTTGGGCCGACGATGTTGTTGTTCTTTCCTTTCGTCCCGGGGTTTTTGTCAGCAATCAGCGCGAAATCCGCGACGTGCGTCGAATCATTCATCTTGTAGCCGGGCGCGCTGCTGAACGGGGAGGCGTAGGAGTAGCTCAGATGGGTGCCATCAGAAAAATTTGAGCGCTGGTCGGCCCGCCCCGTCAGCGGCTCGGCGGTGTTGCTCGTGCTCGGGCAGATGAACCGCGCGGGAGAGACGAGGTTGTAGCGCACGAGCAGCCACAGTGATGCGGTTACATCATTCGATCGCACCCGCGTGTCCTTGGCGAAGGGATCGGGCGAATCAGCGCCGGTGAACGCGGTGTACCCATTGGGGTTGTGCGCCTGATCGTAGATGACCGACGGATAATCATGGCTGGCGACGCCCTGCTTATCCTTGAAGCTCGCGTAGGAGCGCATCGCCTGCATAATCTCGCGCAAATTATTCGCACAGCGCACGCGGCTGTCCGACTCGCGAAGCTTCGCCATGTACGGAATGAAAATGCTCGCCAGGATGATCAGGATCGCCAGGACGACCATCAATTCGACGAGCGAGAAGGCTCGACGCATTCGAAACCAAGAATCACCACGGAGGCACGGAGGCACGGAGGCGCGCGCGACGTGGGACGCGTGGCCGCGAAGGGATGCGTACGAGTTGCTTGTTTTTAGTGTCGGAATGCTTGACTCCCGGACGCATTTCACAGGAATGCTGGCGGCGGATCAAGGTGTTGAATGCCGCGTGCTGAGCACGACGCGGCCCACGATGGCCGTGCGCGGGACGGTGAGTTCGACGCCGTTGTTGCGCGTGACGCGGAGATCGCCGGTGGCGGGATCGATCTGTTTCACGATCGCCAGAAGGCGAAGGCCCGGCTGATCGACGGGTTGGTAGGCGATGATATCCTGCGGCGAATACGAGTTGGCGAGCTTGTAGACGATGATGCGGCTGCCACGAGTGAGGATCGGCGCGATGCCGTCGCCGCCGACGATGAATGCCTCGGCGACCGTCGCACGCACGAGCAGGCCCACCATGACCAGCGCCGCCGCCGCGATCACGAGGCGGCGGGCCTTCTTCTTCAGCCACGTGCGAAGCTGGCCCTTGGAGCGGGCGATTGAGTTGCCGACTTCTTTGGGATCGCCGAATTCCTGATTAAGCATGGCCAGCATCTCCGTTGGACTGTGAATATCGGCCGCCCGGTCGGCGGCGAGTTGTTGAAGATGATCGTCGAGCTCCGCGCGAACGGCGCGGGCGTCGGCGGGAGCGAGCCGCGCGTGGCGCATCACCTGATCAAGATATTGCGCGATTGCGTCAGGCATAACGCTTCTCCAGCACAAGCTGCATGCCGCGCGCGATATCGCGCCAGGTCGCCAGCCCGGCCTGCAACTCAGCGCGGCCGGCGGGCGTGAGCCGATAGTAGCGGCGCGTCCGCCCGCTCCCCGGCGCTTCCTCTTCCCGCGAGACGGCGATCAGCTTTTTGGATTCCAGCGAATAAAGCAGCGGATAAAGCGTCCCCTGCCCCAGCGCAAAGATCCCGGAGCTGCGGTCGGCAAGAGCCGCCGCAAGCTCGTAGCCGTACATCGGCCGCTCCGAAAGAAGCTGCAGCACCAGCGTCCGGGCACAGCCTTTGAGGAATTGGGATTTCGCGGGCATCGGCCACACTCGGTTTTGAATACTATGTATAGAATAGTATTGGTGAGGCGGGATGTCAATGGGTGAATTTTCGCAGGGCGTGATTGGGCACAGAGTAGACCGCTTACGGGGGAGGATTGCAGCGCAAGGAGAATCCGTGCCCTCGCTTAGGCTCGTTTACGGCGTGCTGAACGGTTCTCCTACCTCGATTGATTCTCAAAAGACAGAAACTGTTCACCACGCCGTGAACGAGCCTGAGCGAGGGCACGGATCCTCCTCGCGCTCCGGTTCGACGAAGGAAACGACCAACGCACCAACACGTGCCAGGCGCGCTCGATCTCACGCGGTGGCGGCGTCTGGGAAAACGGGTGCGGACGATGGGGGGCCGGGGTCGGACGAAGGGGGTCGGGAGTACTTCCAGAGTTCTGCAAGAGGCGTCCACCGCTGGAGCCTTATCCAGCTCAAATCCGGCAAATCGTGAGCGGTTTTAGCATCAGGAAGGACTCCCGACCCCCTTATTTTTCGCCGACATGGGGCGGATTTCTCGCTTGGGGACGAGGGAGCGGATTCTCCTTCCGCTCCGGTTCGACGAAAGTAGTCCGTTGATTTTGGTCGGAACTATCGCGCCGATGCAATTGGCGCCGTGGCGGACGACGGCGCGGTTGTCGGCCCCAGCGGCACCGGTGAATTGCGGCGATGCGGGCGGCGCTTGAGGATTTCTTCGTACTTGGCGCGCTGCGTGGGACTGAGCAGCGGCTTGGTTTGCTCTTCGGCTTCGGTGAACGCGGCTCGCGCGGGTTGATGCAGCGTATCCAGCTTCTGGCGGAAGTCGGCGATGGTCTGATTGTAGCGGGACTTCTGATCGTCGGTCAGAAGATCGAGAATCGCCTGCTCGCGCTCTTTCTCCAAGGCGCGAACCCGATCAGTCGGGGGCGGCCCCGCCTTGACGACCGCTGCCGACCAGATCGCCTGGATCTTCTCCCGTTGATCGGGCGTGAGGGCCAGCTCTTCGGTAATCCGCGAGCGGCCCACCGTAATCCGCGGCGACGGATCTGTGTTCGGCCGCGCAACGGCGCGCTGGCCGACCATTCCAACCAGTGCACCGGCCGCGAAGACTACGATCGCACAGAAGAGGATGAGGAGGTTGATCTTTCTCATGACGATTCAAAAAAAGCCGCAAAGATCCGGCGGGCAGTGCCCGCCCTACGATTTCGCCATCATGTCGCGCGGACGTCGCCCTGAACATGCTCACTGATGATTCGCCGGTAACACCGCGCTGGCGACTTCCTGCTGCGAGAGATCGGCGACGATCCATCGGGCGAGTTGCCGCTCTTCGTTGCCGGGCGTTGAGACGGTGGCAGCCGTCGCCGGCTCGGAGCCGACGGCCACTGAATCTACGATCACCTCATCGGCCCGCGTTGTTGGTCCGGCGCGGTTTGGAATCCACAGAAGCGCCGCGGATGCGCCGGCCAGAATGACCGCCGCCACCGCCGTAATGCGCCGCACCATGTATTCGACTTGCGATCCCGCCTCGCGCCACCACCGCTGCTGCACCGATTTCTTCAGGCCGGCGCGCATCGATTGCATCGCATCCTGCGACGGCGATACACGCATCTGCTCAGCCAGCGCTTCAGATAATCTGTTGTAGGCGGCCAACTCCGCCGAGCAGGATTCGCATGTGCTCACATGTTCGCCCAGCGCATCGCGCTGCTGCTCTGAAAGCTCGCCGTCGTAGTAGGCGCTAAGCTGCGGCTGAAAGTTACATGAATTCATAACAGGCTCACGACAGATAATCGGCAAATCGCTCCCGCAGTTCCTGGCGGGCGCGGCTGATGCGCGATTCGACAGTTCCCAGCGGCACATTCAGCGAGCGGGCAATCTCCTGATAACTCAGCCCTTCGAGCTCACGAAGCACCAGCACCTGCCGATGCTCGGGAGATAGCGCTTCGAGCATCGCCGCGCAATCGGTCCGAAGCTCCACCTGCAATGCCGGCGATGCTTCATCGGCGGCCCGAGCCGAGGCGGCATAATCCTGCGGCCCATCGAGCGAGGCGGCTTTTCGCACGCCTTTGTATCGCCGATATTTGCTGACGCGGTTGACCAGAATCCCGCTCAGCCATGTCCAAAGCGACGAGCGGCCGGCGAAAGTTTCGCCCTTCTCCAGCACCGCCAGGAGCGTTTCCTGGACCATATCCTGAGCGTCGGCATCGCGCCCCAGCAGCGCCATCGCCAAGCCGTATAAACGGGGGCCGTAGCGATCGACCAGGTCATCGCACGCCGTCGATTCGCCGCGCCGGGCGCGCTCAAGAAGCTCGACGTCATTTTCGTGCAAGTGGCAGCTCCGCTTGAACTTACGGCATTACCTGAGCCTATGCGCCGGCGGCAGCCGCCATCTATGCGATGGTGTAGTACCGCAGGCGCAGGCTTTTCTTCCATCCCCGTTGTGGGATTTTATAGTGGAATGGTTTTGAGGGGCGAATTCGAGGATGGTGGATAGAGGATTGAGGATAGCAAAGGCGGGCGGAGATTTTCGCTATCCTCAATCTTCCATCCTCAAATTCTGACGTGGCAACGGGGCTATCTGCTTAGTTGCCACCGCGAAGGAAAAACGCCGTTAGATGCATGTGCGGTGGTCCGTCTATTGAATGACGGCATATAAATCTGTCGGCAAGAGGCCGAATGGAAGCGACCAGTCAGCAAGATCATCCGACCGGCGATGATTCGGTGGCAGACTCCACCGAAGCGCTGGTTCTGCGAGCACAGCGGAAGGACGGCGAGGCATTCGCTCAGCTCATCCGCCGTTATGAACGCGTTACGCTGTCGGTGGCGTATGGCGTGCTGAGCAACTCCGACGCCGCCGGCGATATGGTGCAGGAAGCTTTCCTCCGAGCATGGCAGCGGATGGGTGAATTGAAGGAGCCCGCGCGCTTCGGCACCTGGGTCTGCGGAATCGCCCGCAACCTTGCGATCGATTCCCGCCGCCGCAACAAGAATCTCAAGCTGGCAGGAGATTCGACGGCGTTTGAATCGTCGGCACTGATTGACGATCGCTACGGCGCCGATCCGCTGGATGAGTTGAGTCGCAAAGAGCGGCACGAAATGGTCGGCCGCGCGTTGCAATCGCTGGATGATGCAACAAGGCCGGCGGTGATCTTGCGATATTACGACGGACTTTCCAGCCGCGAGATTGGCCAGTTGCTCGAGCTTTCGCCGGCGGCGGTTGATATGCGACTAAGCCGGGCGCGGCAGCAGTTGAAAGGTCTGCTTGCCACCACCCAGGTGTAATGACGACGGTGTAATGACGGTGCGGGTGTAACGATTGATGCAGGTGTAACGATGTCAAACATTGAACCCCCTCAACTCGACGCTCATCAGGAAATGATGGTGAGCGACTTTCTGCGCGGCGAGCTTGATCGCCAAACCGGAAAAGCCGAAGCGCGGTTTAGAGAGTTTCTCAACAGCGATCAGCAGGAGCAGAAGCAGAATTACCGTCTGCCGCTTCCGCGAAGAGGCGGCTGGTTTCTGAGTTTGGCCGGCGCAGCGGTGGCGGCATGCCTTGGCTTCGCCGCCGGCGCGTGGAACCTACGCGCCAAAGCGCCGTCCAATGTACCGGTTCAGAATCCGCAGAGCGTGAGTCTTCCGTGGGTCCAGCAGACCGAAGATCAGCGCACCTACGACGGCGGCACCTACGTCGATGAAAACGGCGATCCGATGCGCATCCTCCAACGCCGCAAGTGGCAAACAACCCGATGGTTTGACGAGCAGAAGCAGCTCAAGGCACAGAGCGTGGTGCCGGAGGATGAGACGGTTTATGTGAAGATGAAAACTTACTGAGCCGCGATGTCAGGCTCGAAGAATTGTAGGGTGGGTGTACTCGCCCACCATTTGCCGCTCGTGGTGGGCGAGTACACCCACCCTACAAAAGAAGCAGCGGTGGGATAGAAGAAGCCGCCGGATAAATCCCGCCCTCTCTTGCTGTATATTGCCGCAAGGAACCGTCATGCTGAGGTACTCCGAAGCATCTGGCCCAATCGCGCGTCCTGGCCAGATGCTTCGGAGTACCTCAGCATGACGGGTTTCGAGAATGGCGAACTCTCGAGTGGAGAACCCCATGAAAACAACCGGCTTGTCGCTCATCATCACGGTTTGCCTTGCTGCCGTCGCTTGGGCGCAATCTCCCAACCGCGACGACTCTCGAAATCAACGACCGGACGATCGCCGCGTTACTCGCTCTGTCGAGCGCGGGGCGTATCTTGGCGTGAGCGCCGCCCCGCTGCCGCCGGCTTTGCAGCATCAGCTTGGATTGCCCGCGGGGATGGGGCTGGTCGTCGAGTTCGTCCAGGAAAAAAGCCCGGCGGCGGATGCCGGCTTGCATCAATATGATGTTCTGCAAAAGCTCGACGATCAGCTTCTGATAAATCCGCAGCAATTGGCGGTCCTGGTGCGCAGCTACAAGCCGGGCGATCAAATCAAATTGACGATCATCCGCGACGGCAAAAAACAGGAGCTGACCGCCAAGCTTTCCGAGCATGAGTTGGTGCCGCTTCGATCGCTTCAGCCACTCGAGTGGGATTTGGATGGGAGCGCGCTTCCGCCGCCGCCGGTGCGATCGTTTCCGCTGAATCCGCAATTCGCCAAACCGCACCGATTTGGAACTGATGTCAATAATCAAACGCTGACATGGCTCGAAGGGGATCGCAACTATACCATCGTTACCCGCGACGGCCATCGCACGATCACCGTCTCCGATCGCAACAACGAAGCCGTCTTTGAAGGCCCGATCGATACGCTGGAGCAGCGCGACCGATTGCCGGCCGACATCAAGGACAAGGTGCAGAAGATGATCCGATCGGGGTTGCTTGCGCCGGAGATGGATGAATCATCGCCGAAGCCGGGCGAGAGCAAGCCGGCACCGGCGCAGCCGGGTGTCGGGAGTTCGACGTCAGAGTGATGCTTCGCCTTCGATTCATGCGGAAGTCATCTCGCCGAAGAGCTGTCGAACATCGCGCCGACGCGCCAATATCAGGCAAACGACGGGGAATGTGGCGCTGGCCAGGAAGTTATTCACATCCCACGCGATCGCGCTAACCACATAGGGAAACGCCCGCGCAACTACAAAGATATAGAAATAGATCCTCACCAGGATGTTTGCGGCTCCCGCTACCAGCGTCGCCCAGGCCCATACCATCAACAGCCTTCGTTGCCTCGGCGGATTCCGCATGCCGGCTATGCCCACAATCATTGACCCAACCGCCAGTGTGAGCTCGACAAGCATAGTCACAATGACATACCAGCCATCCCAAGTCGGAAGAGGGCCCCGGAATCGCTGATAGCCAAATACGGCGAACGGGAATGACGTAAGCCTAAGGGCGGCGGTAACGATCATCAAAAACGCAATCGCGCGAATCAGCGGCAACAGCGTTGGCGCTGTATCAGAGAAATAGGGAAGCGCCACCGGTATCGGTGGGGGCTGATCTGAGACTGGTTGAACGGCTCGTGGCGGAATGAATCCTCGACTTGGGTTGTCGGTCATGATTGCCTCATTGTTTCCATGCAAATTGAGTGGGCGTTCGGCAGCGCTTCTCGTTCAAGGGTGCCCGCAAACTGTCATGCTGAGGTACTCCGAAGCATCTGGTCGGCTCGCAAGAATCAGCCAGATGCTTGCGAGCACCTGCGCTTAAAGTGTCGCGAGTTCGTGTAGGGTGGGCGTACTCGCCCACCATTTGCCGCTCGTGGTGGGCGAGTACGCCCACCCTATCCATGAAAGGCTCCGTCCAGTCAACAAAAAAATTCTCTGCTGCGGAGAACCACGTCTCCAGCGTTTTTCTTTCGTTGAACTTTTCGTCCGTGCACCGGCAAAGGACTGGCCTCTTCGGCGGTCCAGCTATCCATTTGTGCTGGCCGGGCCCGATCAACTGCCTGCGGCCCGGCGGCAACATCATCTCGTCCGGTGCGGGCGGCCCACTTACAAATGTGGCCTCTCAGGCACCGCTTTTCGCGGGCCTGTGGCCATAGGGTGGAAGGGCTGGCCCGTTCCCGAACGAGACAAGCTCATCTTTTGTTTGCTTCCCGGTCTGCTGGGTGAAACCTCCTGGTAATCGCTCTTGTTCCTCCACATCGCATGGCCAATGCAACACATCTGGTGGGCCACCTTGATGTAGCCGCGGTTGCGGTCTTCTTTGCCATTGTTAGTGCGACGATTGAAGATGCCACGAAGTCCTGCATCCTTGCGCACCGCTCCGTGGGCCGCCTCGATCCACGCCCACTGCAGCGTCTTGCGTCCATCATGACCCAGATGCCGGCCGATCGGCTTGCCCGCTCGTTCGTCGCCGCTGTCGTCCGCCAGCGGCGCAAGCAGGCTGTAACGCACCAGGCACTTGGGCTTGGCAAACCGCTCGATGCGCCCGATCTCCGCCAGAATCGTGTACGCCAGTACTGTCGAGACTCCCGGCAGCGTCATCAATCGCTGGCCTTCTTCCGAGCGTTGCAACTGGCGGCGGAACTGTCGCGTGGCTCTGGCGATCAATCGACGCAACTGGTCCAGCAGGATCAGGTCTTCTTTGAGCGTCAGCCGCGCTGTTTCCCGAAGCGCCTGTGCATCGTTGAGCAGCAGCGACAGGAACCTGCGGCCACTCACGCCAAACAGATCGCTCTCCTGGCAGAGAATCCCGTGGCGGTGCAGCGTCGCGTGAATGCGGTTCTTCAGGGCCGTCTGCATCTTCACCAGTGCCATGCGATGACGCAGCAGCTCGCGTTGATCGCGCACCTCCTGGGGCGCCAGCCATACTTCCCACCAGCGTTGGGGCAGGCCATGGCGGAGGATCGGCTTCTCATCCCACAGCTCGGCCAGCAGATTCGCATCGATCTTGTTGCTCTTGGCCAATCCGCGTCCTTCCCGCCAGGCGGCGGTCTTGCGGCTGGAGGCCAGGTGCGGATCCATCCTGGCGGCCGCCAGGCGGTCGCTCATCCAGCCCCAGCCGAAGGTCGCTTCCAGGATCACCGGCGTCCCGGCCGGCCAGCATCCCACGCGCCGATCCAGCTTCGTCAGATCGTCGTGTTCCAATCTCTCGCGGGCCACGACTTTGCCAGATGCGTCGCGTAAGCTGGCCATCGAAAACTTCCGGTGGACGTCCAAACCGACCTGCGTTACTTTCTCGTACGATCCCATGGCTGTCTCCTTGTGTTGAATTGCCACCGGACATCGTAACGTCCGGCAGGGAGACGGCCTTTCATGGGATTACAAATCATCTGCCGAGATAAGTTCGGATTCAGCGCGCCGTGTCTCATTCATGCCAGCAGCGCGCTAACCACATTCCCATGCACATCCGTCAGCCGGAAATCCCGCCCCTGAAATCGGAACGTCAATCGCGTGTGCTCGACGCCGAGGCAGCGTAACACCGTCGCGTTGAAGTCGTGGATGTGGACGGGGTCTTTGACGATGTTGTAGCAATAGTCGTCGGTTTCCCCGTGGACCAAGCCGGGTTTGACGCCGCCGCCGGCGAGGAACATGGTGAAGCAGCGGCCATGGTGGTCGCGGCCGTAGTTGGTTTTCGTGAGCGCGCCCTGGCTGTAGACGGTGCGGCCGAATTCGCCGCCCCAGATGACCAGCGTTTCGTCGAGCAGCCCGCGCGTTTTCAGATCTTCGATCAGGGCGGCGGTGGGTTGATCGACATCCTTGCATTGGCCGCGGATCTGGTTTGGCAGATTGTTGTGCTGATCCCATCCGCGGTGCATGAGCTGCACGAAGCGCACGCCGCGCTCCGCCATGCGGCGGGCGAGCAGGCAGTTGCGGGCAAAACCGCCGTCGATGTTATTCTCTTTGATGCCGTACGCATCGACCGTCGCCTTCGATTCGCCGGAGAGATCGGTCAGCTCCGGCACGCTGGTTTGCATGCGGAACGCCATCTCATATTGGGCGATGCGCGTGTTGATTTCCGGATCGCCGAACGCCTGCTCGGCCATGCGGTCCAGCTCATCGACGCCGTCGATCATCCGCCGACGGCTCTGCGCGTCCACACCCGGCGGATTCGATAGATACAGCACCGGATCAGACCCGCTCCGCAGCCGCACGCCCTGATGTTCGCTGGGCAAAAAGCCGTTGCCCCAGAGCCGCGAGAAGATGGGCTGATCGGTCTTGTTCCCGCTCCCTTGCGAGATGAGCACGACAAACGCCGGCAGATTCTGATTCTCGGTGCCCAGCCCATAGCTGAGCCACGCTCCCAAACTAGGGCGGCCGGGTTGCTGCGCGCCGGTCATGATGTAGGTGGTCGCCGGGTCGTGATTGATCGCTTCGGTGTTGACGGTTTTGACGATGGTCAGATTGTCAACAATCCGCGCGATGTTCGGCAGCAATTCGCTGACCCACGTCCCATTCTGCCCATGCTGGCTGAACGAAAACATCGGCGCCACGCACGGAAAAGATTTCTGCCCGCTGGTCATCCCGGTGATGCGCTGGCCATTGCGAATGCTCTCAGGAAGCTCGGTGCCATGCAGCTTTTTCAGCTCGGGTTTGTAGTCGAACAAATCAATATGCGAAGGCCCGCCGCTCATGAAAAGGTAAATGACCCGCTTGGCTTTGGGCGCGTAATGTAGCGCCTTGAGGACGCCTTGATAGGCCGGCGTGGAAGCCGGAACGGCGGCGGCAGCCGTGGAGGAGAACAGGCCCGGATTGAGCAGAGAGGCCAGCGCGGCCGTGCCAATACCGGCGGCGGTTCTACCGAACAATTGGCGGCGGGTGAGGAGGAGCTGTTTTTGGCGTTCTAGTTCCATTTGTAATGACCAAATCTGCCGTAATGGCCACGATGCTTCCGTAGGGTGTGCTTTAGCACACGCGGAACGCCTTGACGTGCGAGTAGCCGTCCGCGTGCGCTAAAGCGCACCCTACGAAAATTACGTCGCCGGTTTTCGCTGCTCTCGAAGCATCCGCAACACTTCTTCGACGGGAACACCAGTGACGGCTCCCGTTTCCATCTCGGCCGATCGTCGCCTGATTTCTTTGATCTGCTCCGGCGTCACCGAATATGTTTCGTCAACGAGCGCATCGACGGCCATCTCGAAATCGACGCCGCGCTCCTTGAGGCGCTCCTCGAATTTGTCCCAGATGCTAAAAATCCATTCCAGGTTTGCGTTGCTCGGTCGAACGTAAACTTGATCGCTCAACTCGCGAAGGACAATTTCCGCGACAAACGCTTGCTCAACTTTCGGAAGATCAAGCACGCTCGCAACAAGCCGTCGCAATTCCGGACGCATTGAATCACCCTTTCGAAATCGTCTCATCCAGATTCAATATAGTATTCGCCACCATCGCCCACGCGGCAAGTTCGGCCTGATCCAACTTCTGATTGCGCGGCGATTCACCAACCTTCAGCAGGTTCTCGGCTTCAAGCGGCTGATTCTGAAATTCGCCAAGTTGGCGCTGATAGATCTTCTCCAAAACCTGCGTTTCCTGCGGCTTGGGAAGCCGTCCGGTCGCAAGACGAAACGCTAGCGCGATGCGCGCCTCATCGCTCTGTGCCTCGCTCATCATCCGCTCGGCGAGCTTGCGCGAGGCCTCGACGTACGTGGGGTCGTTCATCAGCACCAGCGCCTGCAACGGCGTATTGGTGCGCGGCCGGCGGACGGTGCACGTTTCGCGATCGGGCGCATCAAATGTCATCAGCGTCGGCGGGGGGCTGGTGCGCTTCCAGAAGGTGTACATCGTGCGCTTGTACAGATCGGGGCCGTGATCCTGCACGTAAACCTGAGCCGTCCATTTTGCGCCATCCGAGCGGCTCATCAGCTCTTCCCACAAGCCGGGAGGCTGATAGGGGTTGACGCTTTTGCCGCCGATCTCGTCGTTGAGCAGGCCACTGACCGCCAGCGCCTGATCGCGGATGAATTCCGCCGGCAGGCGATAGCGCGGGCCGCGGGCGAGCAGGCGGTTTTCCGGATCGCGCGAAAGCAGCTCGCGCGAAATCGCCGACGATTGGCGATACGTCGCCGACGTGACGATCAGGCGGACGATCGCCTTCACATCCCAATGATGCGCGGCCTCCGAATCCGGATTCATAAACTGCACCGCCAGCCAATCCAAAAGCTGCGGATGGGTCGGCTCCTCCCCCTGCGAGCCAAAATCCTCGGCGGTTTTCACAATCCCCGTCCCAAGAAGATTCTGCCAGATGCGGTTGATCGTCACCCGTGCCGTGAGCGGCTGCTCGGGCGAAACCAGCCAGCGCGCCAGGCCCAGACGATTCGCCGGTGCATCGGAGGGCTGTCGTGCCAGAATCTCCGGGACCGCAGGAGCGACTTTATCGCCATGCTTGTCGTACTGCCCGCGCTCGAGAATAAACGTATCGCGCGGCTTGCTCATCTCCTCCATCACCATCGTCGTGCGAACGCTCTTCTCCGCCTGCTCCTGTTCCTTTTTGAGGTCGGCAATTTTCTTGCTCTGGCTCGAGAATGCCGCGCTGACGGTCGTTCGGTAGTAGAGACGCAGATCGGATTTCTGCTTGTCGCTGCGGGTGTCGGGCGCGGCCGCGAGAATCTTGCGGATCTCCTGCGGCATCGCATCGCTGACATGCGGATGGCGCGAATCGGTGACCGACAGCCGGAAACGGCCGGCCTGATGCTGCGGGAAGGTCGATTGAAACGAGAGCGTGATTGTGATCCGCTCACCGGGCTGCGGCTTGATCGGCTGCTCCAGCTCAAAGATCGCCGAGTGCGCCTTGCCCGCCTGCGGGAAAATCGCCCAGCCGGATTTCGGATCGGCATCGATCGCGTTGGCAACCGGAAAACCCTCCTGCGAAAAATCCGCCGACGCGGATTTTATTTTCGCCGCGACCGGCTCCGCGCCCATCGCGCCAAGGCTCACGCGAACGTCGGTCAGCACGACATTGCCGTTGCTCGATCTTCCCGGTCCGCGGCCAGCCAGCGCGCGATCCGGCAACATTTCCAGCCGAATGCCGGTGATTTCCGAAAGTTCCGGCGGCGCGGAAATCGTGTAAACATCAGATGCCGGATTCTCGCCGCTGGCGACGATTTCCCGCTGATTCTGCACCTTCAGCGTCGCGCCGCCGGCCGATTTCATTTCGCTTGGATTCAGTGGCGCCCATTCGGTCGGCTTATCCGAAGCGGCAGTCGATTCCCACTTCGCCTGCTCCGCATCAACGATCTCCGAAGGCTCCAGCAGCGCACTCTGAGCGCTCTTGATCGCGAGGCTCAGCTCATCCAGCTTCGCCTGCTGCTGCCTGGTCGGCGTGCGAATGAACGGGGCGGCATTTCCGGTCTGCCCGTCCAATCCCTTCTCCGGAACATGGTTGAAATACGCGTAAAGCTGATAGAAATCTTTCTGGGTAAATGGATCAAACTTGTGATCGTGACACTGGCAGCAGGCGAGCGTGAGGCCGAGCCACACCGTTGAAGTCGTCGAAACGCGGTCGATCACGTACGCGGTCAGATATTCTTCGGGTATCGCGCCGCCTTCAAAGTTCACCATGTTGTTGCGGACGAATGCCGTCGCGATTTTTTGCTCGTCGGTGGCGTTGGGCAGCAGATCGCCGGCCAGTTGCTCAATGGTGAATTGATCGAATGGCTTATTGTTGTTGAACGAATTGATGACCCATTCGCGCCACGCCGTTTGATCGCGGCCGCTATCGATGTGATACCCGTGGGTATCCGCGTACCGCGCGGCATCCAGCCAGTCGTTGGCCATCCGCTCGCCATAATGCGGGTTGGCCAGCAGCCGATCGACGACTTTCTCATATGCATCCGCGCTGTCATCCGCCAAAAACGCATCAATCTGCGCCAGCGTTGGCGGAAGACCCGTCAGATCAAATGTCACCCGCCGAATCAGCGTCGCCTTGTCCGCTTGCGGCGAAGGATGCAATCCCTCCGCTTCCAGTCGCGCGAGAATAAATCGATCGATCGGATTGCGGCACCACGCCGCGTCTTTCACTTCCGGCAACGCCGGGCGCTGCGGCGGAATGAATGACCAATGCTTCTGATACACCGCCCCCTGCTCAATCCATCGCCGCAGCAATTCGATCTGCGCCGCCGTGATCTTCTTCCCGCTCTTGGGCGGCGGCATCTGCTCATCCGGATCGGTCGAAGACACCCGTGCAAACAGCTCGCTACGCTGCGCATGCCCCGCGACGATCGGTGTGCCGTTCTTGTGCGGGATAAGCGGGTCATCGGCCCGATCCAGCCGCAGATCAGCCTTGCGCTGAGCATGATCCGGCCCGTGGCAGGTAAAGCAGTTGTTGGAAAGGATGGGCCGAATATCCCGATTAAACTGCACGGAGTCCGGCATCTCCGCGCCATTGGCAGAGCCCGCCAACGCCAAGAGCGTCGCCGCTGCGAAACCACAGAGCCATTGTCCGACAGTCGTCATGAGCCTCCGGTTGCCTCCCTGCAAGGTTTTACCAGATGCGGGGAGAATTGTTCGGAGGAATTCGCCGTCATGCCGCGGTGGATTAACCTTCAGGCCGCGCCCGGTGGCCGGCTAATAAAGCGCGTCATCGCCACCTACCAATGCAATTCCGTACCTTGTGGTACATCTTTGAGCGTCAGCCCTTCAAAGAAAAAGCTCTTCCCGACCCGGGTCGCATCGCGCGACCCGTGATCCTTAATTTCCCGTATCGGGAGGGAAATCGACTCTGCCCCAGGTCGTCTCAATTCGACCCGCGCTCCTACCGTGGGAATTACCATATTCCGAGGAACCTCGAAGACAACGACGACACCGAGCGCGTGGGATAAACCGTGCTCGCGTTTAATTTCGAAGCTGTCTGCTATCGGCACCATGGTCGTTCCGATTACCTGGATGTCCGGCGATTACTATACCGTCCTCTTGCCGCCTATTTCGCTGGAATATCAAAGCGACTTTCGCGTTTTTCAGCGAGGACAGCTAGCTCGGCGGTGACTGACTTCACCACATTCCATCCCGACGTTTCACACTCGTGGAAGAATCGGGTGGTGCGGATTGGCGGATCGACGTAAGATGGGGCGAGCAAAGCTAAATCCCACATGATTCCACAACCCCCCTCCGGACAAGGCCCGATCGATCCTCGCGGCGCGTTTTCGCCGCCGCCACCACCTGGCGCGGCTCAGCAGGGCATGCCGCCAATGGGCTATCCATCGGGGCCGTACGCGGCTCCGCCCGGCGGGCAGCCCCCGATGCCGCCGATGCCCCCGCCGGGGTATCGGCCGATGCCGCCGCCACCGCCGATGGGGTGGATGCCGAATCCTTATGGACCGCCGCGCCGGTCGGGGTTTCGCACATTGATGACGGCGGGCTTGTTCATCGTCCTGCTGATCTCGATCGGTCTGAATCTCATCCTGCTGGTCGCCAACTCAAGCGGCGGCGGAAATCAAACGGTGCTCGTCCCCGGCTCCGGAACCGACAAGGTTGTCGTCATTCCGTTGACGGGCGTGATCGAGGGCCGCACCTATCAGCGCTTCGAGCGATTCATGAAGCGAGCCGAGGCAGATTCATCAATCAAAGCCATCGTCCTGCGCATTGACACGCCCGGCGGCGAGGTGCCCGCTTCCGATGAGATCTACAATCGCATCCTCCAGTACAAACAGAATCGCAAGGAAAAGGGACAGACGATTCAGGTGATCGTCTCGATGGGCGGGATGGCGACCAGCGGCGGGTACTATGCCGCCTGTGGGGCGGATTATCTCTTTGCTGAGAATACGACCGTCACGGGCAACATCGGCGTGCTCTGGCCCAACTACAATCTCAGCAAGCTTCTGGAAAAGTATGGCGTGGAAGACACGACCGTCGTCTCCAACGGCACACCCTACAAGGATGCCGGCTCGATGACGCGGATGCCTTCGCCGCAGCATGCCCAGTACATGCAGCATCTGGTTGATGCGCCGTTCGCGCGATTCAAGGATGTCGTGAAGACCGGCCGCGGCACCAGGCTCACCGACACGATCGACAACATCGCCAACGGCAAAGCCTACACCGCCGATGATGCCAAGAAGCTGGGGCTGATCGACGACATCGGCTATCTCGACACAGCGATCAGCTACGCGATAAAGATTTCAGGCGCATCCAATCCGCAGGTGGTGAAATACAACGAGCCGCCGAGCTTTTTCGGCTTGCTCGACACGGAATCCGAATCGCAGTTCCTCGGCCGCCGCGGCGACGGCGTCACGATTCATCTGGACGCCAGCGCGGTGGAGCAACTGGTTTCGCCACAGATGATGTACTTGTATCGCGGACCGCAAGCGAGGGATTCGAGCGAGAAGTGATCAATCTATGTGGCATGGGCGTCTCGCCCATGAGCTCGTGTACTCACGAGCATCGGCGCAGCTGATATCAGCCCCAGCGCCGTGACCGGTGGCTGGCAAAGAAGAACGCTTCGCTCTTGCTGATGTCGGCCGAGTACAGCCGACGCTTGTGGAGTACCGCAAGCCCATGGGTTGGAAACCCATGCCACCTAGGCCGACGCTTGTTGGGTACAACAAGCCATGGGCAGGATGCCCATGCCACATGCCTGACGCTTGCGGAGTACCGCAAGCCATGGGCTGGAAGCCCATGCCACGACTAGTGCCGCACCCGCGTGATCCGTCGGAGCGCACCCAATGATGTGCCAACTGCTGTCGCGCCGATGGATCGGCAACCTTTGCCGTGAGGTGCGCTCTAGACTTCGACGAGCTCAGTCGAGTCGCGCACGCGGTTCGAGCGTCGGACGACTTCCGCGTGTGCTAAAGCACACCCTACGAAACGCCCGCCTCCTGCAATTTAGTGGCGCAATTGTTTTTGCGATCGTTGCGTTGTTAACGACCGCCTGGTGCGCGCCCATTGCCCGCGCTGACCTTAAATCAGATGACGTGGATGCCGCGATTGCCAAGGCGATCAAATTCGTCTACTCGCAGCAGAAGCCGAACAACACTTGGGAAGAAGTCACCACGCCCGAGCCCAATGGCGACGAGGGGAAGGCCGACGTCAATGGCCGCCAGTGGGGCGGGCTGACTTCGATGGCGACCTACGCGTTGCTCGCCGCCAATGAAAGCCCGCAGGATAAGCGGCTAGCCGGGGCGATCTCGTTTCTGAAGACCGCCGACGTCCGTGGCATCTATGCGCTGGGCCTGCGCTGCCAGGTCTGGCTGCGGCTGCGCAATGACAAAACTTTGCGGCAGCTCATCCTCCACGATCGCGACATCCTGCTTCACGCCATGTACCAGGACCCCAAGCTCCGCAATGATTCGCGCTACGGGTTCTATTCGTATTACTTCGAGCGCGGCCCGCGCCCGGATTTTTGGTACGACCACAGCGTCAGCCAATACGGCGTGCTGGGGATGTGGGCACTCGAGCAGGCCGGGGGCGAAGTCCCCATCGCTTACTGGAAGATCGTCGATGGCGCATGGCGGCGCGCGCAACTGGGTGACGGCGGATGGTCATATCGCCAATCGGGCGAAGCCTTCGGACGGCGCTATTCCTCGGCCAGCGCATCGATGACCGCCGCCGGCGTGGCGACGCTCTTTATCACGCAGGATTACATTCAGGGAGATCTGGCCGCCTGTCGCGGAAATATCACCAACGAAAATATCGAGCATGGCCTGGTCTGGATGGATCGGCATATCAAGCAGGAACTGGCCGGCGACGATTATTACACGCTCTATGGCATCGAGCGCATCGGCGTCGCCAGCGGACGCAAATTTTTCGACGGCATCAACTGGTATGAATCGGGCGCTAAATCCATTCTCGCGCAGCAGAAGGAAAACGGCTCGTGGAACGACAACATCCCCGATACCTGCTTTGCGATGCTTTTTCTCGTCCGTGGCCGCGCGCCGGTGGTGATGAACAAGCTCGAGTACGATCTGCTCGACCCCAAAGGCAACACCGTCGAAGGCAATTGGAACCAGCGCCCGCGCGACGTCGCCAACTTCACCCGCTGGATGGGCCAGCAGCTGGAACGCGATCTCAACTGGCAGGCCGTCAATCTCAACGTCTCTGTGGACGATCTGCAGGATGCGCCGATCCTCTACATCAGCGGCAACCAGGAGCTGCGATTCAAGGATGAGCAGATGAAAAAGCTGCGCACCTACATCGATCGCGGCGGCATGATCCTGGCCAACCCCGATTGCGCCAGCCGCACGTTTACCGCCAGCTTCGAGCGGCTCGGCAAGCAGCTTTTTCCGCAGGCATCATACAAATTCCGCGAACTGGAGGCGTCGCATCCGATACTCAACGATCAGATGTTTCACATCACGCGCGGCCATCCGCGCGTGCGCCTGCGCTCGATGAGCAACGGCGTGCGCGAGATCATGATGATCGCCCCCGACGGCGACATCGGCCGCTTCTGGCAGATGCAGGCCGATCGCACCCACGCCGACGCCTACGAGGCCGGCGCCAACATCTTCCTCTACGCGATCGACAAGAAGGGCCTTCGCTACAAGGGCGAGAGCCTGCTGGTGCGGGAAGACTCCGCGATCAAGCCGCAGGCGACAGTGAGCGTCGGTCGGCTGGAAGCCGGCGCCGATCCCGATCCCGAGCCGGGTGGCTGGCCGCGGCTCGCCGCCATCATGCATAACGACAATCGCGTCGCGTTGGACATCAAGCGGATCCAACCCATCGCCGGCGAGCTGAATCAAGTGCAGATCGTGCATCTCACCGGAACTTCGTCGTTCCAGTTCACCGCCGACCAGCGCGCCGCCATCGTCGCGTATATCAATCGAGGCGGCACATTGATCATCGACGCCGCCGGCGGCTCGCTCTCGTTCGCCGAGTCGGCCGAGGAGCAGCTTCGCCTGATGTTCGGCGACGCCGCCAAGGACGCGCTGGCCCGCCCGCTTCCGCCGGATCATCCGCTCTATCGAATGACCGGCGCGACGATCGATCACATCTACTACCGCGCCTACACCAAAGCCACGCTGGGCAACCTCAAAACGCCGCGCGTGAAGGGGATCACGGTCAACGGAAGATTAGCCGTCTTCTACAGCCGCGAAGACCTCTCCGCCGGCCTCGTAGGAGAACCCATCGACGGCATCTTCGGCTACGAGCCGGAAACGGCCGAGCAGATCATGCGAAACCTGATCCTGTACGCCGCCGGCGTAAAACTTCAGCCGGCGACGTTGCCCGCGACATTGCCCGCACCGCAATCCCAGCCCGCCACATTGCCGACGACTCAGCCGCGCGACTAGATATCGGTTGATTTCAGCGTGACGAGATGGCTGCAACTCCAACGACGAGATCGACCCGCCAACGATCCTTCGTGCTGCGTCGTTGCCTCTTGCTGATCTGCGTACTTATTGCCGCGGCCTTTTTTCTCCTCGCCTTTCGCCGTTGGTCGCGCCGCACGGCGATTCCTTTTGAAGCGACCTCCACAGCCGGCCCCGCATGGGGGCAAGCTATCGCAGATATTGATCTTTCGGGCCGCACGCTTGAAGAAGCCATCCGCGATCTGGCGGCGGCGAGCGGAGCGCGAGTTGCCACACCGTCACTCTCGTCCGCCGTGCCAAATTCAATCAAACACCGAGTGCCAGTGGGAGTACGACTGCGGAACGTGCGCCTGGCGCAAGCACTAAATCTAGTGATTCTGTTGTGTGTCAAAGATGAAGACCTTGAGGGGCAACCGATCATCTGCCGCGAGATCGACGGGGTCGTCTATGTTTGCAGCGCGCGCGACGTGCCGCGTCAGTGTGTTGCGCGTTCCTATGATGTCGGCAATCTGCTCTCCTCGATGAAATCGTATCGCGCCAGCCATCCTGGCTTTTTGGCCGATGCCGTTGAGTGCCGTGATATGTCCTTGAAGCTGACGGGGCGGCTGGTCAACCTGTGGAGTGTCGCGTCCGTCGAGGATGATCTCGCGCGCTTTGTGATCGAATCGCTCACTGATCCCAGCAGGATGCTGATGGATGAGCCAATTCATATTTCGGGGGGCAAGATGCTCCTGTTGCAAAGGCCAGAAGTCATGGATGACATTGGTCGTCAGCTGGCGACCCTGAGCTTAGATCGCCACGAAATCTGGCCGGCACGGTGGCGGCTTGCGCATCCAGTCGCAGACCAGCCCGATCCCTTGGCCGAAGTCCTTCCCGATGTCGACCTCGATCAGACCGACTGCGCTGGCGCGCTGCATTATCTCAATGGGATATCGCACACCAACATCGTTGTCGATTGGCCGGACGTCGCCGCCCGCGCCCCTAGGCCCGACACCAAGCTCAATATCCACCTGCACGCGCATAACATTACGCTTCAAGAAGTGTTGGATATCATCCTGCAGCGCCATTTCGAGACGTTAACGTCCCTTTCAAACACGCGCATGCAGGTTGGCTATCGCGTCGAAGATGGCATCATTGTTTTTGCAATGCGATATTGGCTCGATATTGATCGCGGGAATTTGGAGACTCGCTCCTATGATGTCCGCCGTGTTTTGGACAACTCGGACGCATTATCCATAGCCGGCGAGCCCGACTTTAAGGATGGATTCCACGCGCGCCACGCATTGGATGCGGCAGAGCGATTGGCATTTTTGCTTTATACTAGGGTCGAGCCCACCTCATGGAACGACCGCGGCGGGAGCGGAAAGATCCAGCATTTCTATGGAAGGTTTCTGATTACGCAGACACCACAGGTGCATGAGCGTATTCGCGCCTTTTTGGATAGCATGGAAAATTCAGGCCAAACACCACCGAAGAATTGATCACTCTTCGCATTCTTCGTGGCCCTTCGCGTCCTTCGTGGTTGTCCGGACTTACAACCCGCAAAACGTCCGATATCCAACCCTTCCACCCGTCGATAACACTGAAAATCCCGTCCCTTTTTACATCGAACTTTTCCTAACCCACCCACGCCCTACAACCGAAAAAGTGGATAGTCCGCGGATGTTCTCCGGACAAAGGCGATCTTTGGGACCCCCAATCGCCGATAAGGTTCTATCGCCAGAGTTGTTGTAAGGAGAGAAGACCCATGGCCGACTCGAATATGACCTATGCCCAGGCACTCAACGAAGCCAAGCAGGTGATCCTGCAGCAGGCGGGCCGCATCAAGGCGGACACCGACAAGCTCAAGACCCAGCAGCAGATGATCGTCGATCAGACTGCCGCCCTGAGCGAGCGCGACGCGCGGATCAAGGAGCATGAATCGCGCATCGAGCATCTGGGAAATGAGAATCGCGATCTGACCGCGAGCCTCAGCGAGGCCACCACCGCCCGCGAGCAGGCGGATACGATCATCAACCGCCAGGGCGAGCGCATCAGCGGCATGCAGAACACGATCGCCGAGATGGAACAGCGCATCGACGAGATGGCGACGCAGCTGGCCGACCTGACGCGCGAGCGCGACGATCTTGCCGGCCGCCTGCCGACGTCGGAAGACGCCGACGCGCTGGCGCAGATGGCGGCGCTGCTGAGCCGCAAGGTCGCGGGCGCCGCGACAACGGTGAAGGAAACGCGCCCGCCGGGATTGAGACTGGCCGAGGCGGCGTAGAGTCCCGAACATCAAAGCAAAACGCGGCTGGATTCCGGAATACGGAATCCAGCCGTGTTTCGTTTGATGGTGGACGCAATAGAAACAATGACAACGCAGACGCGAATGTAGCGCGCATTGTTGGGCGCGCTACGTTGGAGGCGCCTTGATTTACAGCTTGATCGCCATCGGTAACTCCTCTAGGCAAAACAGCTTGCTGGAATGTCGTGAAATGTAGCCGTATTCGTCGGCAGGATCGGTTTGTAGTGCGCTACACTTGACTCGGGCGCGTAACTTTATTGCCGCCATAAGACTTGCCGATTTTTCATAGCAATATTTAGACAAAGCCCCTGAAAAGCGCTACATTGCGCTACAAAGCGCTACATTCGTAAGATCCCAGCTTTGTTGGGCCCGTCTTTGGCGGACGGAATTCGCGGGGACCTGTTACCGCCCGCCGCGGTGGGCCCTACGCAAGATTGTTCAACCGACAGGTGATATTCCGGGCCATTGGAGCGAACGCTGCGCTCTTGCTGATGTCGGCCGAGTACGGCCGACGCTTGTTGAGTACAACAAGCCATGGGTAGGAAACCCATGCCACTTGGGGATCTTGCGGAGTACCGCAAGACGATGGGCGAGCCGCTCATGCCACTTGGTCGACGCTTGCGGAGTGCCGCAAACACATGTGCGGGGCCGCGGAGACCGCGCGAGCCGCCGATGCCATTTCTTGCCACTGACTACTGACCACGGACAACTGACAACTGACAATTCCTATTGTTCGCTGAAGTTCCTGAACTGCACGTTCGTTAGATCCGTCGTGTCGTTCGACGCGGCCGCGAGGCCGATGTACAGCGTGCTGGGGAGCGCGAGGGTTACGCTGCCGGATTTGGTCCAGGTGGTGCCGTCGCTGCTGTAGTACGTCGTGAAGACGTTGCCGACGCGGGTGAGGCGGAGCCAGACGTTGGGGAAGGTGGCCTGGCCGGTTTGGGTTTGCGTGGTGGCGGCGCCGGCGGTGGCGCGGGATTTGACTCGGAAGATGCCCGCCGCGCTCGCGGTGGAGCTGGCGGTGATCGATACCTCGGGGCTGTTGGCGGCGAGTGTCGAGCGTGCCATCAGGCCGGCTTGCGGATAGGTGCCGGCCGCGCTGATGCCGGCGACCTGCACTCGGATATCAAAATCACCCGTGTGCAACTGCGAGAGGAAGCGGAAGCCGTCGGCGGTGCCGTAGACGCCGGGGCCGCCGGCGCTGACGTCGTAGCTGGAGCCGTCGAGATTGACGGCGGTCGCGCCGGCGGGCATCGCGCCGATGTCGGTGCTATCGAAAGTCGGCGTCGTCGCATTTGCCGTGGCGCTGTAGTCGCTGAATAAGCCGCCGTTTTCCGCGCGGACGCGATACGTGTATGCGGTGGCGGCTGTCGCGGTCGTATCGGTGAACGTCGTGCCGAGCACGTTGCCGGCGATCTCGGTGAAGATGTTGTCCGAGCCGGCGCGCTCGATGTGATAAGCCGTTACGGTGCCGGTGGATGCGCCCCAGGCGAGCGAGACGCTGGTGGTGGAGAGCGGCAAAGCCGTCGGCGTGCCGGGCGCGCTGGGGGCGGTTGCCATCGTGAGCGTCGAGGCGTCGAGCTGATTGCTGTCGGCCGACGAGCCGGCGGCATTCACCGCGTGAACGCGATAGTGATAGGCCGTCGCGGAAGTGAGGCCGGTGTCGGTGAAGGTGGTAGCCGTCAGGCCGGCCGCGGAGATTTGGCTCCAGCTTGAATCGGGATTCATCCGCTCGACGCGATATTCGGTGACGGTGCCGGTGGAAGCCGTCCAGCTCATGGCGATCGATGTGAGCGTGGCGGTCGTGAGCTGAAGATTCGTGGGCGTGCTCGGCGGCGTCGGGTTGTTTTGCGCGATCGTGTTGGTGAAGCCGCGGAATTGCGCCGTTGTTTGCGCAGCGACTGTTGTTGAAGTCGTCGCCATGCCGACATCGATCGTCGCGCCCAGCGCGAGCGTGACGGAGCCATACTTGGTCCAGGTCGATCCGTCGGCGCTGTAGTAGGTGGTGAAGAGGTTTCCCGCGCGGGTCATGCGGACGAAGACGGAGGGGAACGTCGCCGCGCCAGTTTGCGTTTGCGTAACCGCGCCGTTGGCGGTCGAGCGATATTTGAAGCGATATCCGCCGGTGGGGCTTGCGGTGAGCGCGATGGTCGGGCTGCCGGCGTCGAGCGTGCTGCGCGCGGCGATTCCCGCCTGCGGATAGACGCCGCCGCCGACCGCCGAGATGCCGGCGATCTGCACGCGCACATCAAAGTCGCCGGTGAGGGGCTCATAAACAAAGCGGAATCCGTCGGCGGTGTTGTAGATGCCGGTGCCGCCGGCCGTCACGTCGTAATCCTTGCCGTCGGTGATGACATTGGTCGCGCCGGCGGGCGTCATGTTGATGTCAACGCTGCTGAACGCCGACGGCTGCGGTGCCGTCGCGGTTGCCGAAGCGGTGGGGGAGTAAGGCGAAAACGCTCCGCTGTTTTCGACGCGAATGCGATACGTGTAAGCGGTGCCGGTGACGGCGGTCGTATCCTGATACGTCGTACCCGTGGTTGTGGTGATATCGACGAAGCCGCTGCCGTCCGATCGCTCGATATGAACGCCGGTCATCGGCTCGTTGGGCAGCGTCCAGTTGAGATTGATCTGCGTCGGAGAGACGGCTGATGCGCCGAGAATTCCCGGAGCATATAAACCCGGCGCGGCTACTACGACGCCGCTGTATCCGGAGAAGACGCTGCCGTTGGCAGCGCGCACGCGATAGCTGTAGTTCACCGTCGCGTTGGCGGTGTTGTCGGTGAAG
Organism: Humisphaera sp.; assembly: GCA_036276235.1. Classification (GTDB taxonomy): domain Bacteria; phylum Planctomycetota; class Phycisphaerae; order Tepidisphaerales; family Tepidisphaeraceae; genus JANWHF01. The sequence continues at coordinate 24,517 of DATBDZ010000188.1, forward strand.
CTGGTTGTGGTGATGCCGCTGGCGATCTCGACGAACGAGGCATCGGACGGGCCCTGCCGCTCGATGTGGTAATCGGTGAGCGTGCCGGTGGAAGCCGTCCAGGTGAGGACGATGTGGTTGGTCGAGTTCAGGGAAGGCGTCAGTCCGCCGGGCGCGCTCGGAGCGACAACCACGCCGCTCTTGGTGGTGGCGACGCCGACGGTGCTGTAGGCCGACAGACCCGCCGAGTTTTGCGCGCGAATCTGATAGACGTATGTTGTGCTGGGCGAGAGGCCGCTGTCGGTAAACGTTGTCGTGGTGATACCCGAAGCGATTTCGACGAACGACGCATCGCCGAGCACGGCACGCTCGATGCGATAGCTGCCTGTGCCTGCGGCGGCGGTCCAGGTGAGCTTGAGCTGCGTCGTGCTGAGAGAAGTAGCGGCCAGGCCGGTCGGAGAGGCGGGCGCGGAAATGGCTGCCGCCGCGGCACCGATCGATTCGGTTGTGCTATCGACGGCGGTGATGCGGTAGTAGCTGGTCACGCCCGCGGGCGCGAATGCATCGAGGTAGCGCGTTGTGGTGATCGGCGTCGTGTTGAGCAACGTGAACGGGCCGTTTAGCGCGCTGCCGCGATAGACGTTGTAGCCGGCGAGCGTCGCATCGCTGACTTTCGCCCATTGCAGATTGATGCCGCCTGCTGTGTTGGTGGCTTGCGCATCCGTCGGCGCGGGGGCTTTGCCGTTGGGCTTGATGTTGCTGACCAGATACATCAAGTCCTGGAAGTCATAGTTTTCAAACGTGACGCTGCCGTAGTCCATCGTGACCAGATACGTGTTGGCCACGAGTTTGCCGTTGGCGTCGCGCACGGGATAGAAGCGGACGTGATGCCCACCGCCGCCGCCTACGGTGTTGAGCGCGTCGTCGCTGAAGTTTCCATCGACGTCGAAACCGAAGGTTCCGCTTGGAGTGAAGTTGACGGTCGCCGGCGCGCCGCTATTGAGGATCGGGAAGAACATCTGGCCGGTGTTCGTGTGATCCTTGATGACAGTGGTGTGCGTCGTCGCGCCTTTCGCGTACCAGGCAAAAATTGGCGCGGTGGGCGTCGGGGGATCGGTGGTTTGGTCAAATTGCTGGTGCAGGCCGACCAGCTGCGTCGCCGTCACCGGGGTGCTGCCGTCGGCGACATTCCAATAGGGGCTGACGACCTCTTCGCCGTAGTAAACGGGTGCGGTGGTTTCGGTGAGATTCGGCGCCTGCTGGCTGTTGATGACGGTCGTGTAGCCGAGCATCAGGTTGGCGATCGTTTGAATGCCCGGCTCTTCCTCATGCTCAGACAAATGCTGCCACCAGCCGGCCAGCGAGATCACTTTGGACGAGGTGCTCGGATCGTCGGTGACGATCGTCAGCGTGGCGTTCCAAACGCCGCCGCCGGTGAGTGTGTTGAAGCCGGGATCAACGACGAGCGTGTCATTCGTCTGCGTGAGCGCATGCGTGGGCGCTTTCTGGGCGATGAACTTCACGGTGAGCTGAAGCGTGCCGCCGTTGGGCGCGATGGTCGTGCCGGGCGCGGGCGGGTTCACCAGCGTCCAGTTGGTCGTATCTGAAAGCGTCAGCGACGTAATCGTGAGCGGCGTGCTGCCGGTGTTGCGGAGCAGCAGCGTGCCGGTGTCGTGCACCATGTCCGCAACCGTGTCGTTGGGGACCTGGATGCGGTTGAAGACCATGCGGTTGGAAGCGGGCGCGCCGTCGAGATTTTCCACGCCGATGACCGGTGCGTTGACCGCATCCGCCGCCGGCATCACGTTGCGGATGATGCCGACGATGTCATTGGAGTCGTAAGGCTGAATCGCGCCGAACGGAATGTTGTTGTCTTCAAACGCGAAGACGTACGCGTTGGGGACGATGCTCCCGTCCGGATTTTCCAGCGGGAAGAACCGTAGCTTGCGCGGCACGCTCGCGTCCCAGGTGTTCAGCGCGTCTTCGCTGTAGCTGATCCGCTGATGGCCGCTATCCGTGAAATGCGGGAAGATCGTGTAGAGGCCGAAAGTCGCCGCGCCAGGATCGAAGCTGGTTGCGCCAAGCGCGTTGGGCGTTGTCGTCTGCGCGTCGCCCTGGGCGAGCGTGAACAATTCGGTTTTATCCAGCGTGCTGGTGCTGCCGGGCGTGTAGTAGCCGACGCGGGCCAGCGGCGCATTGGATGCGCCGGCGGCATTGAAGCTTGCGAGCAACTGAATCGTAACCGGCCCGCCGCCCGCCTTGGCCAGCCGCTGCATCGCGACTTCCTGGCTCGAAGCATCAGGGGCGGCGGGATAGAAGGTCTGATTCATGCTGGCGTCATTGACGCCGTCGCCGGTGACCGTCGGGATGTTGTAAGCGCGGAGAATCGCCGGCAGAGAAGGCTCATTCGCGCCGCCGGTGCCGGTGGTTCCAAGACCTCGCAGGAGGATCAGGATCGGCCCGGCCGGATCGTTGGTGGTGATCTGCAGCTTCGCGTATTGCGTGCCGGTGCGATTGGCGTTGTAAGTCACCAGCAGATTGAACGATTGCCCTGCGGCAAGCGACGCGGGCACGCTTGAGAGATTTGTGATCACGAATCGCGCCGCATCCAGCGTCGTCGAGGTCGCGTCGTTCTGCATCGAGAGCGCCGATGCTCCAAGCGTCAGCGGCGTTGTGCCGGTGTTGGTGATCGTGATCGTCTTTGCCGCGCTCGCGCCGGTGCCGCCGGTGAATGCGGAGGCGATGTCGTTGATCACCAGCAAATTCGTCGAAACCGTCGCAATCGGATGCGGCACGATCGGCTTGAGCAGCGTCAAGCGCATCGCGCCAAGCTCGGAAACGTAAATATTTCCGTTGGTGGGATCCTCGACGAGGCTCACCGGGTTATTGAAGCCGCTGAAGCCCGTGATGCCGCGCGTCGCGGAGATCACGTTGCCGTTGGCGTCGCGCGTCAGCATGACGATGTCGCTGCCGGCGCTGTATTCGGTTACCAGCAGCGCGCCTTGGAGCGCGCCGCCGAAGGTGTGGTCCTGATACTCGATGATTCCGTCGGCGGAGCGGTGGGGACCGAAATCCCAGTTGTATCCCTTGTAGTTCGAATCGGGCTGTGTGCCGGCCGGGTACGCGGTGAACTCCGCCGGATCGATGCCGCTGGTCGGATTGCCGCCGTCCAGCACGTATTCGCCGCGTGTCGGATTCGGATGGCCGTAGTATCCGTTCTGAACGATCTTGTAGAGATAATCGTCTTCGGTCTGCTGGATGTTGGTCAGGCCAGGAACATTCGGCCCGCTGTATGGAAGACCGGTATCGATGCGCGTGCCGTTGATCTGGCTGGCGTTGGCCGAGTTGTAGCTTGGAGCGTTGCCGCCGGCGCTGGAGCCGTTATTGGTGGCGAAGAGCGTCCCGTTGCTGGTCCAGACCATGTCAAACGAATTGCGCACGCCGCTGGCGTAGATCGTAAGCGGCGCGCCCGGCGCGAACGGGTTGTAGCTGCCGCCGGCATCGGGTGTCTTGGCATCGAGCGGCGTGCCGGGCGTGATCTTCGTGACATCAAGCCGCAGCACGGCCGCCGTCAGCAGATGCTCGGGACGATTGCCCCAGGTGGTATCGGGCGCGCCATACGCCGTGTTGCTCGCCTGCGCGAAATAGAGCGCGCCGTCCGGCCCGAAGATCGGCTGCTCGGTCGAGTGGTCAGCGACGGACCTCGGCAAATCGATCACCGCATCCTGCACCACCGCAAGCGTCGGCCCGCTGATGACCGTGATCTTGCCGGTGAAATCGACGCCGGTCGTCGCGCCCGAAAGCGCGTAGTAGCTGTTGGAAACCCAGAGAATCGGATTCTGCGCCGTCGAGTGCGGATCAAACGCGAAGCCGGTGATCAAGCGATTGCCGCCGTTGGCGGTTTGCAATGCCGTCGAAATTGTCGGCGAGCCGAGTGAGCCGTCCGCGTTGATCGTCCAGCGGAAAATCCGGCCGTCTTCTGTGCTCGCGTAAAGCCGATGATCCGGGCCGATCTGCACATCAGTGAAAGCAGCGCCCGTGGCTGAAGGAAGATTAGTCTTCTGAAACTGGATCGAAGGATTCACCTGCGCCGTGGCGGCGGCGGTGGTGAAGCTCATCTGGAACGGCGTCATCGCCGCCCCGGTTTTATCCAGCACGCCCGCCGTCACCACAAACGTGTACTGCGTTGTCGGCGCCAGCGGAGAGAGCGGCGTAAGAATGATCGAGTCGCCGCCACCGGAAGTATTTACGACCGCCGGCACCAGCGACTTGTCGCTGCTGCGATACAGATAAACATTGCCGGCGGTGATCGTCGTCGGATCAATCGCGGCGTTGGGCAGATGTAGATCCGCCTCGATCGGCTGATCGATCGGAACACTGGTCGCATTCACCAGCGGCGCGGTAAACGCAACAGACGGTTGCCCGACGACCGTCGTTCCCGGGTCGATCTCAAAATGCGTGAAGCCGACGGTAATCGGCGCGAGATTGTTTTTGCTCGAAGTGAGAATACCCGCGCGGGCGGCACTGACGAAGAATGCGGATTTCTCGGCGCCAGTCAGCGTGATGGTTCCGGCGATGGATTGGAAAGCCGCGCCGTTCACGGAGTACGACGCGGTGATCGTTCCCGTGCCGGCGTTGCCGTTCAGGCGGAGATCCAGCGTCTGCACATTCGCGAAGGCGCCGATGCTTTGATAGACGTTAAGCTGATGCGTCGTCGCGGTTTGCTCGTCGGTGAATTGGAGCGTCTGGCCCTTGGTCGCGTCATACTCGGCGACGAGCTTGACGTAATTATCTTGATCCGGACCAAAGTAGAGCCCGCCGCCAAAGTAGGCGGCATTCATCGCCGACAGCGGACCTTTGAGGCGCGTGGTGATGGTGAAGCCGGCGGTGGTGCCGTCAAACTCCGTCTCCAGCGCGTTCACCTGCGAGTTGTCGGTGCCGTAATTAGTGCCGGCGGTGGAGGTGCCGGTCGTGGTGACATCCAGCTCGCCGGCGGCGGTGTTCAAGTGAATCAAGGTCGGCTGATACTGATTGCCGTTCTTGTTTACCTGCACGCGCGTGAAGCCGGTGCTCAGCCCGCCGGCGTCAAAGACCCCGTTCTGCTGCGTGGTGAAATCCAGGCTGTAAGGCAGCGGCTGGATCGTGTTTTGGAATGCGAGAGGGTCGCCGGACAGAAGCTGGCGTCCTTCCAACGCCTCGATCACCGGCTGCACTGCGTTATGAATCGAACGGAACTTGCGGACGGTACGAACAACAAAATTCCCGACCACTGCATCTCCTTCGGAAGAATTCATCGACCAAAGCCAATGGATCCACCGTTCTGGCTTAAACCAGCTCCCTGAGGAATAACAATACCCCAAGCTCAGCCGTTGCCAAATGGAGATTTGGATTTGGGAAGGCAAATGCTTCGGAGGCGAAATGTGATCTGTTTTGACGTAACGTGGTCAATTACAAGTGCTTGAGATCGTTTGGCAGATCATTGGCACGACAGATCTGATGTCTGCGGGAAGTCAAATTGGTAGTTTGGGAGGTATGATCGAAGTGCGGCGGCCCGTTTTTACAAACATCCTGGAGTGCTGTGCTGCATCCGTTTGAATGCAAAAATGGGTGCCACAGGTCGCGGCACTTCGAGACCTGCTACCCCCAGGACACAGGTCTGCGAGTCCGCCGACCGGTGGCACCTATCACGGATTATTGCGTGTCCCAGAAACCCCAGCGCGCGCGGATCGATCCGAGATTCACCCAATTCTGGCTCGGGCTCTGACATTCCCACAGCTCGCACCCCCGCCGGCCGGCGCTGGCCGCTGGCTCATTGATCCACTGCACCGACCCATCGACCGCCGCATAGTGCGAGCCCTTATGGTGATGATGCGACATGATGAAGTTGGAGGCTTGCGCGCCGTTCAGCTCGATGCCGTTAATGAGCGTTGCGTCCTTCTCCACGATGAGGGGCGTCAGCACGGATTCATAACTGCCATCGGGATGAAGTAGCTGGCCGGTTGCCGGAACCGACTCGACGCGCGCCCCATCAAACTCCTCGATCGCGGCAAAATCGAAGCGGCCATTGCTCCCATGAAAAGGCCCGCGCCTCGCGCCAGGCTTTGGCGCGGCATCCTCCGTCGAAGGACAACGATACACCTGCGGATGGTGAACGTATTTGTAAATCGTTCCGCCTTGCGGCGCGCTGGTCACGTCATGCTCATCGGACATCAGCCAGTCATGATGCTCGGCATCGGGATCCAACTGATCGGCGATGCTCCCGGGAAGTCGGCGGTTATGGTCAGCCGCGAAGGCTAAGAAACCGGCATGAAGCTGCCGCAGGTTGCTCATGCATTGGATCTCTCGCCCTTTTTCCCGCACCTTCCCAAGGATCGGCAACAGAATGGAAAGCAGAATCGCCAGCACGCCGATGACGACCATCAGCTCCGCCAGCGTAAATCCGCGCGCATGAAATACGCGATCAGGTGCTCGAGATGTACCCTTCCCCATCGCCGCAATTCCCGTGGTTTACAGCGACAATATGAAATCCCAGACAGAGCCCGATTATGTCGATGAAGCATGAAACCGCAAGCCTGGGGCGGTTGCGCGACAGCGGCACGGGTGCGTGACACTTCAGGCGGCTGCCTTTCTCCCTCCCCCGGAGTACACAACATTTTGCACGAACACGCTAACTCACGTTGCAATCTGCAATTCCAACTGAGAATTCGAGACAAGCGTCATGCTGAGGTACTCCGAAGCATCTGGCCATTCGCGCGAGCCAGCCAGATGCTTCGGAGTACCTCTGCATGACGGCGTGCGCAGCCAGTGGACAAAAAATCCAGCAATCGCAGTCTCCCCAAAATGAGGAGTTAGGACGCAGATGCAAAATGTTGGAAGTACCGGACGAGGGGACAAGACTCGTCGCCGAATTGTCACGCGGCCCAGTGGCACGACCGTTCCGCCCGTCTTTACGCAATCATCCGACCGCAGTTGAAGCACGAAACCTGTTAATCGAAGCCCGCTATTTCCGCGGTCGCAGAGGCGTTGGACGCGAACCGTAGCCCGCGATATGATTCCACGACTTTAATTCGCTTACTTTTTCCCGGATTCTTATGGCAATCAAAGTTCGCATTCCCTCTCCCCTTCGCACCTACACCAACGGCGCCGACGTCGTCGAAGCGCAGGGCGCCAGTGTTGGCGATGTCCTAAATGACCTCAAGACCAAAGCCGCCGGCATTGAGACCCGCCTCTTCAAGGCGCCGGCTCAGCTCAATCGCTTTGTAAACATTTATCTCAACGATGAAGACATTCGCTTCCTGAAGAACCTGGAAACGCCGGTAAAAGAAGGCGATCAGATCAGCATCGTGCCCGCGATTGCGGGAGGAGCTGAGTAGTGCGTGATGCGTGATGCGTAAGAAGGAGAATGCATTACGCATTACGCATTACGCATTACGCATTACGCATTACGCATTACGCATTACGCATCACGCATCACGCATTACGTATTAGACCCACCATGCCCGACTACAGCCGCAAATACTGGTTCACCTTTCCCACCCGCACTCAGGTGGAGCAGCCGATCATTTGGCAGATGAGCCACAAATTTCCGGATGTCATGTTCGACATCCGCCAGGCAAGCGTGCAGCACGAAATCGGCATCATGGCGGTCCTCCTCAGCGGAAAAGAAGCCGACGTGAAGGCTGCGGTTGAGTTTCTGCGGTCAAAAGGGTTGACGGTTGAGCCGATTGAGAAGAGCGTTGTTGAGGGGTAAGATTCGCCCCATGCCAAGCCCATTTCCGGGGATGGATCCGTATCTTGAATTACCCGGAAATGACCACGATTTTGCCGCCCACTTCCGGGCTACTTTGAGCGAAAAACTTAACGAAGTTCTGCCCGACCAATTGGTGGCACGCCACAATGCCTGGGACGACTACGTCGTTTACAACAACATTAAGGAGGAGGTGAAGGAGCGCTGGATCGAAATTCGAAAGGCCGGCAGCAGCGGCGTTCTTACCGTGATCGAGATACTGACCAGAGAGTATAAGACGGGCGAGTATTTCAGCGGATACGTTGGCCGACGCGGAGTTTGGTTGAGCCAACCGCTGCACCTGATCGAGCTGGACCTGTTTCTGGCGGGCCGGCATCACGCGCTGCGCAACGACGACGCCGTTCATTATTCAATCAACACCTATTCTCCAACGAGTTGGGGGACGCCGACGAGGCTAACGTGGACCATCCGCGATCGATCGCCGCGCATGGCAATCCCATTCGGCGGCGAAAGTGTCAATATCGATTTGGCGGATGTCCTCAATACGTCTTATGACCGGGCAGGATACTCGTTCTCGACCGACTACCGTGCCGCGCTCAATCTACCGTTGTCCGACCAGGATCGCGAATGGGCGCGAACGATCGCCTTGACTGCGGTTGAACCTACGGCATAATATTGCCGATAGAGAAGTAGCTGTTTTAGTCTGCACCTCGCGTTTTGAAGCCTTCCGTTTGACTTCCCGCCGTTGGATGCACTTTTGTTCACCCCATTTTGTGAAACGGGTGCCGTTGTACCTTTTTCCTGCTACTGTTTGCACACAAATGTCCGAATTACAGACCCGTATTCTTTCTCACGTCAAGTCCGAGCAATACCGCCCTCAGCGTCCGCGCCGTTTGGCGCGGGAGCTGAATGTCGCCGACGAGCAGAGCTATCACGCCTTCCGCGATGCCCTGCGCGAGCTGATGCACGAAGGGCGCGTTGTCCTGGGCGCCGGCGGCACCATCGTGCTGCCGGGGCAATCCTCCTCGCGCAATGAATTTGTCGGCACCTATCGCCAAAACAAGCGCGGCTTTGGATTTGTCATCCCCACCGACCCCGCCAGCCATGAAGATCTCTACATTCCGCAGGGAGAGAACGGCGGCGCGATCACCGGCGATGTTGTCAAAGCCAAGATCACCAGCCGCGGGCAGCGCGATGGCAAAGCCATCTACACCGGCCGCATCGTCGAGGTCATTCAGCGATCGCAAAAACGTTTCGTCGGCACACTCACGCGCAAGGGATCTGATTGGAGCGTGTTGCCCGATGGGAACACGCTCACCGAAGCGATTCTCACGCCGGACGCCGCCGCCCGGAATATCCGGCCGGGGACGAAGGTCGTCGTCGAGCTGACCAGCTATCCCAATGAAGATGGCCGCCTCGCGCAGGGCGTCATCACCGAAGTGCTCGGCCAGGCCGGCGAGAAGGATGTCGATCTCCGCTCGATCATCATTCAGAAAGGCCTCCCCGAAATCTTCCCCGACGAAGTGCTCGCGCAAGCGCGGCAGGCGATCGACGCCTTCGACCCCGCCGAGGAGAAACGCCGCCGACTTGATCTGAGTGATCAGATCATCTGCACGATCGATCCGGTCGATGCCAAGGATTATGACGACGCGATCAGCCTGCGCCGGCTCGATGATGGCAACTGGCAGCTTGGCGTTCATATCGCCGATGTCTCGTATTTCGTCCCGCAAGGCTCCGCCCTCGATGAAGAAGCCTACAACCGCGGCAACAGCACCTACTTCCCCGGCTTCGTCATCCCCATGTTGCCGGAGATCCTGAGCAACGGCGTTTGCTCGCTGCAGGAAGGCGTGCCGCGCCTTTGCAAGAGTGCGTTCATCACGTATGACCAGGACGCCAAGCCGATCTCGACGAAATTTGCCAACACCGTCATTCACAGCCGTAAGCGCCTTCGTTACGAAGAAGCGCAGGCGATCATCGATGGCGCGGATTCAATCCCGCATCCCGACGGCGCAAAGAAGCTTGACGATTATCCCACGGAAGTGATCGAGCTTTTGCGCGACATGAATCATCTCGCGCGTCGGCTGCACAAGCGCCGCGGCGCGCAAGGGCAGATCGTGCTCGATTTGCCGCGCGTCAATCTGGTGCTCGATCAGGATGGGAAGGTGGTCGATGCCGTCCCTGAAGACCAGAGCTTCACGCACACGCTGATCGAAATGTTCATGGTCGAGGCCAATGAAGCCGTGGCGCGGCTCTTTGACGGCAAGCAATTGCCCTTCATCCGCCGCACGCATCCCGAGCCGGATATGACCGACACCGAGCGCCTTCGCGCGTTCGTGCAGGTCTCCGGTTTTAAGCTCCCCAAAACGCTGGACCGCAAGGCAATCCAGTCGCTGCTGGCCACCGTGCGCGGCAAGCCCGAGTCGTACGCGATCAATCTCGCGATTCTCAAGAGCCTCACCCGCGCCGAGTATTCCCCCGAGCCGATCGGCCACTTCGCGCTGGCCAGCGAGCATTATTGCCACTTCACGTCGCCGATTCGGCGTTACGCCGATCTCACGATCCATCGCCTGCTTGATGCTTACTTTGCAGCGCGCGATGCGGAGGGCGGCCGCAAGGGCGCTCGCCGCGCGAAGCTCGAGCTGGATGACATACCATCTTTCGAAGATCTCGTGGAGATCGGCCGGCACATCAGCTTCACCGAGCGCCGTTCCGCCGACGCCGAGAGCGAGTTGCGGCAGGTCAAGCTGCTTGAGCTTTTGAGCCATCAGATCGGCGAAGAATACAACGGCGTCGTCACCGGCATCACCAACTTCGGCATCTTCATCCAGCTCGAGCGGTATCTGATCGAAGGCCTCATCCGCTACGAGAGCCTGATGGACGACTGGTGGGACGTAGACGCCCGCAACGGCTTCGTCCGCGGCCAACGCACCGGCACGCGAATCAACATCGGCGACGTCTGCAAGATTTACATCGTGAGAGTAGACACCGCCCGCCGCGAGCTCGATCTGGCGATCTCCGAGCTCGTGGGAAGAGGGAAAAAGCCTGTAGCGGCAACAGAAACTTCATCCCCCAAATCCAAAAGACCTCCCAAGCGAAACAAGCAGGATCTTCGCCGCCCGCCGCAACAACATCGCGGGCACAGCAAACCCAAAGGCCGCGGAAAACGCGGACGAAGATGATCTTAGAACCCTCTCCCCTGTACTCAGGGGAGAGGGTTGGGGTGAGGGGACAAACGCGTCAACTTGCGAACCGCGCTATATTGCGACCCGCTGTCCCCTCACCCTGCCCTCTCCCCTGAGTACAGGGGAGAGGGTTCTAAGATCATCTTCGTCCGCGTTTTCCGCGGCCTTTGGGTTTGCTG
>DATBDZ010000189.1:0-18356 GCA_036276235.1 Humisphaera sp.
GCCGGGCAGCCCGACTAAAACCGCCTCGGTTTATATTGCCTTCGACGCCTCAAAGAATCTTGTCACCTACGGTTCGTCCAGCGTCTCAACCGACAACACGCAACAGCCACCGGTTACCACAACCACTACGGTTATCGCAATGCCGCCAATTATTTTCCTGCCGGCCGTCATGGTGGCGGGGCAGGTTTATTCAGGCAGCACGACGCTCAGCGGCCAGCAGGTTAAAAGCCCCGGCGGAACGACCGACAACACCGTCGTTGAAAACTACACGACCAAGCTGGTTTCGGACACGCTGCAAAAAGTAAACGTTCCTGCCGGCACGTTCATGTGCTACGAGGTGCAAAGGACCGAAACGTTGATCGTTGGGAAAAACTCGATTGTGAGCTCCTCCACCGAATGGGATGCGCCCGGCGTTCCGCAGGTGAAGAAGATCGAGGTCGGCAGCCTTGACACGAGCACGACCCTGCTCACCAGCATAGGGGCAAAGAAGACGCCGACGAAATTGGCATTTGGCACGCAGCCGAGCGATGTGTCGGTGAACGCGGCGATGTCGCCGCCGTTGAAGGTGGATGTCGAGGACAACACCAGCGCGATTGTCGCGAGCGACACATCGTCGGTCACCCTGACGATAGCCACCGGACCCGTCGGCGGCACGATCTCCGGCGGCCTGGCGACCGCCTCGGGCGGAGTGGCGACATTCTCAAACCTGAAATTCACCAAGCCCGGCAAATACTCGCTGAAAGCAACCGACGGCACGCTCACTTCCGCGATATCCCAGACCTTCATGGTCAATGCTCAAGCGACCGCGACGAAGCTGGCGTTTGCGGTGCAACCAGCGACGACGGTGGCGGGCAAGACAATCGCGCCCGCGGTTAAAGTCGATGTCGAGCTTGCCGGCGGCGCGATTGCGCTGGCGGATGCATCAACTGTCACGCTCGCCCTGGCCAGCGGACCGGGGACGCTGGGCGGAACGCTCACCGCCAAGGCAGTCAACGGTGTGGCGACATTCAGCTCACTGCTGCTCACCAAAGCGGGCAAGTACACGCTCAAGGCGACCGACGGCGCGCTGACGTTCGCGGTATCCAACAGCTTCATGATCACCCCCGCCGCGGCGGCAAAGCTGGCCTTCGCGGCCAATCCGGCTTCCGCCGTCGCGGGCAAGCCAATCACCCCGGCGGTTGCTGTTGATGTCGAGGATAAGTTCGGCAACATCGTGACAACGAATGTGTCGAAGGTGACGCTCGCAATTGCAGGCGGCGCCGGGCCACTCGGTGGGCCGGTCAGCGTTTTGGCCAAGGCCGGCGTCGCAACCTTCCCGGCTCTCATTCTCACCAAGGCCGGCAGCTACACGCTGAAAGCCACGGACGCCCTGCTGACGGCGGCGACGTCTAAAGCATTCACGATCACTGCCGCCGCCGCGTCAAAGCTCGTGTTTGCCGCCGTCCCGGCTGCGACGTTGGTCGGCAAAGCGATCGCTCCCGCGTTGGCGGTGGATGTGGAAGATAAATTTGGCAACATCGTCAAGTCCGACATTTCGAAAGTGTCGATCGTCATCGCCAGCGGCCCCACCGGCGGCTTGTTGACCGGCGGCGCCGCCCTCGCCGCCACGAGCGGCGTTGCGACGTTTGCCAATCTCAAGCTGAGCAAGGCGGGTACTTACACGCTCAAGGCGATTGACGGCCTGCTGACGCCGATTGTGTCGGCGGCGTTTAAGGTGAGTTGAGTTCGCGGAGACGCGGATTCAATTCGGCAGGAATTCACGATTCTCGGATACCGTCATGCCGGCGGCACACGCCGGAAACACGGAGGATGCCACCGGAGAGTGTGCTCCGCAATTGCGCCAGCACTCACTACTCAGATTTTCCAATCCGCACCGCATGATCGACATCCGCCTGCTGCGGATTGGGCATGGTGAAGCTCGCGTTGTTGGGCGCGCCGCGATTGCTCAAGGCCAGATCATCGCTGAGCGTGAATTGCATCGTTGAGCCGGTGTCGGGGAAGGTGAGTTTGTAGTCGGTTGCGACCTGCGGCCATTTTTCCTTCGGAAGATTTGGAACGGGAACCGGCTTGTAGAGGCCAAGCTCGGCGCGGATCACGGCGCGGCCATCCCCATCGTAGAGGATCACCAGCGTCGGCCGGCGGGTCGCGCGGTCGTACCAGACTTCGCGGTACGCCAGCCACCGGTCCGGCAGCCGCGTGATCCAGACGAACATGTACGCGTCCTTCTCATTGTTGAAACGCATCGTCGGCGCGGGAAGCTGGCTGAAATTGGTGTTGATCGTCGCGACCGTCAGCACACCCATCACCAAATCCGGGCGAATCGGAATGTGCTGGGCGCGCAGGTCGGCATTGGCAAGGTCCTGATATCGCCCGTACCACATCGTGCTGATCTGCGGAATGACGCGCAGCCAATACCCTTCGCGATTGCTGCCGATGTCGAAGATCGTTTGCACCGGGGCCATGCGTCCAATCAAACGCAGATCGTTCGGCTGGCGATAAAGAAAAACGCCTTCGCCATTAAGGGAGTGTTCCTGCTTCTTTTCATCGACGATGTTCGCTCGGTAATAAAGGCTCGACCAGAGGGAGGGAATCTTCTCATTGTTGGCGTTGATGTCGGCAACAACGCGATCCATGGAATCGGTGGGACCGAAATAGCCACCTGATTTGGGGCAGGTGTTGCAGCCCGCAAACGCGATCAACATCAACGGCAGGATGCATGGCGAGAGTTTTTGCATATCCCATTCAGCCCGCCGAGAGGGCGGAAGGTTCATCTTCTCCCTCGCCCTGTATTCGGGGAGAGGGATGCGAACCCTACAGCTCATCATTCAGTATCTGACTCAACTGCCCGCTCACTTCCGCCACCTGTTGCTCGTTTAACTTCGGATCGGTCAGCTCCAGTTGCTGATCCTTGCCTTTCATATGGACGATCCAGACATCCTGATCGCTATCGTGGCGGGTGGATTCGTAGATGACCAGCCGCTTGCGCATGAGAATCAATCCGAGCACAAAACGGAAATGAATCTTCACCGGCTCGGCGGCGTCCGCCAGCCGCTCGAAGAGCGTGCAGAGGACTTCATCATCGACGAAGACTTTCTTCTTCTCCTCGATCTTGCGCATTGATGTGTGCCAGTAGGCGAGCAGGTCGTGGCGCGGGAAGCCGTCCCAGCATTCGGGGCCGATATCGAGGCGTTCGATGCCCGCCGGTGTTTCGCGGACTGCCGCGAAAAGCTTCTCGCCCGCGTCGATTGAGCGCCCGCAGACGGCGCATTTGCCGAGCGCGCGCGGGACATCAAGGCCATGTTTTTGCGGTTGGGTGGGAGCAGCCGTGCTCATGATTTTCTTCCGTGCCGTCTTGTCGGGGCGAAACTTGTGTTCGCCCGATGTGTTCCTCAAACGCCGGAGGGTGAACACAAGGTTCGCCCCTACGGCTAAGGTTTTACCCGCACGGCAAAACAGTTGCCAGACGATTAATGTGATACAGGCCGGCGGCACGCTGGCCGAGATTGGTCAGCAGCAGATCGCGGCCTTGTGAGCGCAGTCGCCGACGAAGCAAAACAAGCCGCGCGAAGGCGGCGGTTGTCACTTCGCGCGCGAAGCGCAAATCGATCACCACCATCTGCGTGTCATCGGTCACCGATGCAGTTCGAGCGACCACGCAGGCATCGTCATGGCTAAACCGCTCGCAGCGCGGCGTGATTTCGATATGAGTGGGTGTGGCGAGCACTGTACCATCCCTGGTGGACTTACCTCTTGCCGCCCTCGGCCTGCCGCGCATGAATCGGATCGCGCGAATGAGTCGAGGCGGTGGATCTACCTTGCACATCCTGTGCCCAGGCGATCCAAAACCACTAATGAACCAGAAGCCGATCATAGCGACACATTGACTCTAACACGAGGCCCGGCGGCGGCAATTTTCCCAAAGAATTTTCCCAGCGAGGGAACCTTGGGTTCGCCCCCGCCCATTCACGCGACCCGCACCGGGCAAATACACGGGCGAAGGTCCCGGCGCGCCGGGTTTCGCCCCAACAAAACCGCGGCCGCGGCAATCCATTCTGGACGAATCGACCGGGTTGGTTTATGACGATCGCGCCGGTTGATCCGATCAGGCGGGTGCTTTCCTGCTCCCGCGTTCCTATTAGCCCAAGGCTTTCCGATGATAGCCATCCAACAGCGCGGCGTCCTTCGTCGAAGCGTTTTACAAATAATTTACGTCTTCGTTACCGCGATCCTGCCCGCTCAATTGGATTTTGCGCAAACGGTCGGGGGGTCGTCAGTCGAGGCGGCACTCTCCCATGTCGATCGCACCAAGCTCGCCGAGGCGGACAAACTCATCGAAGAAGCGATCGCCCAGAATAAATGCCCCGGCGCCGTTATCTTGGTCGGTAGAGGCGACAGCATCCTTTATGAAAAAGCCTACGGGAATCGCGCGCTCAAACCGCAGCCGACGCCGATGACCACCGACACGATCTTTGATCTGGCTTCCCTCTCCAAACCTGTCGGCACCGCCACCAGCATTATGATGCTGATTGAGCGCGGCAAGTTACGGCCGCAGGACACGGTGGCGATGTACATTCCGGCATTTGCCGCCAATGGAAAAGAAAAAATCACGATCGAGGATTTGCTGCTTCATATCAGCGGCCTGATGCCCGACAACGACATCGCCGATTATGCCAACGGCCCCAAGGCGGCGTGGGAAAAGATCTTCGCCCTGAAGCTTAATTGGCCGCCGCAATCGCATTTCGCTTATAGCGATGTGAACTTCATCGTGCTCGGCGAATTGGTTCACATCGTCGATGGCCGAACGCTGGATTTCTTTGCCAAGGAAGAAATCTTCCGCCCGCTGGGGATGACCGACACGACCTACAACCCATCGGAAGCGCTGCGAGCCCGCTGCGCGCCGACGGAGATGCGCGATGGCAAATGGATCGTCGGCGAGGTTCACGATCCGCGTTCTTATGCGCTCGGCGGCGTCGCCGGCCATGCGGGCGTCTTCAGCACGGCCGAGGATTTATCTCACTTCTGCCGCATGATCCTCGGCGGCGGAAAGCTCAACGGCACGCGCATCTTAAAAGCATCGACAGTGGCTCAATGGATCACGCCACATCCCGTGCCGAGTCAGGCGCTGGATCAGGAAGGGAAGCCGACGCCCGGCCCCGCGCTGCGAACCTACGGCTTCGATGTCGATACGCTTTACGCCGGTATTCGCGGCGAGCGGTTCGATCGCTTTACCACCTTCGGCCACACCGGATTCACCGGCACCGCCTTCTGGATTGATCCGATTAACAGCTGCTATTTCATCCTGCTGACCAACAGCGTCCATCCCGATGGCAAAGGAAATGTCCTCCGTCTGCGGCATCAGGTGGCGACCGCCGTTGCCGAAGCACTGCTCGGCCCCGCGCCGACAACACAGCCCTCGGTGCCGATCGCGCCGATTGCGCAAGCCAACGGCCCGGTTCTTTGCGGCATCGATGTTTTGGAACACGACGGCTTCAAACAACTCGCCGGCCGCAAGGTTGGACTGATCACCAATCACAGCGGCCGCGATCGCGATGGAAATCGCACGGTCGATCTGCTCGCCCACGCACCGGGCGTGCAATTGGTTCGCCTCTTCTCGCCCGAGCACGGAATCGACGGCGTTCTCGACGCAAAGGTAGACAATGGCATCGACGCCAAAACCGGCTTGAAAGTTTTCAGCCTGTATGGCCCGACGCAAAAGCCGACGCCGCAGATGCTCGAGGGGATCGATACGCTGGTCTACGACATCCAGGATGTCGGCGCGCGGTTTTATACCTACATCACGACGCTGGGCCTCTGCATGCAGGCCGCGGCGGATGCGAAGATAAAGTTCATCGTGCTCGATCGGCCCAACCCGAATACTGGTTTGGTTGTCGATGGCCCGATCGCCGACAAAACGCATCAAGGCTTCACCGCCTTCGGCCCGCTGCCGCTGGTTCACGGCATGACCGTCGGCGAACTCGCGCGCCTGTACAATACAGAGTTCGGCGTTCACGCCGACTTGGAAGTCATCCCGATGCAAAACTGGCGGCGGCGGATGTGGTTCGACGAAACCGGTTTACCCTGGATCAATACCTCGCCGAATCTTCGCAACCCAAATGCCTCGCTGCTGTATCCCGCGATCTGTCTTCTCGAAGCCACCAACGTTTCCGTAGGCCGCGGCACCGATCAACCGTTCGAGATTTTCGGCGCGCCGTGGATCGACGGCCGCAAGCTCGCCGAGGCGCTCAACGCCGCCAAACTTCCCGGCCTGCGTTTCGTTCCCATCACCTTCGAACCCGCCGAAAGCAAACTCGCCAAGCAAAAATGCAATGGCGTCTTCGCGATCATCACCGACCGCAACGCCTTCGAGCCCGCCCGCAGCGGCATCGAGGTCGTGTGGCAGCTAAAACGCCTCTTCGGCGACGCATTCCAATTCGCCCAAGTAGGCCGCCTGCTGCAAAACGACGCCGCGCTAACTGCAATCGGCGCGGCGAAGGAACCGGGCGATGTTCCCGCGGCTTGGGACGCTGACCTGCGCAAGTTCGAGGCGGCGCGGGAGAAATGTTTGATTTATCCGTAACCCCTCTTCTCCCTGCCTGTATGGAGGGCGGCGGGGTTGGTTTGAGGGGCGAGAAGCGCGCATTTTCGTAGGGTGTGCTTCAGCACACGCGGAACGTTTGACGGGTGAGCAGCCATCACGTGCGCTAAGTGCCCCAGCCGAATGCATCGCTCTCTTTACCTTGCGCCTGGAGCCGCGCCTTATCCACTCCAATCCATTAGGCCGATAAGAGAAATAGGCGCCCCGTCCGCGCGCCGGTTACAGGCCAGGTCCGCATGATTGCCGTTCACGCTCATAGCTTTCGCCGCAAGTCGCTCCTGGCGGTCAGCCTCTCCTGGGTGGCGGGATACACGAATGTGATCGCGTTGATCTACGCGGCTCAAACGATCTCCCACATGACCGGTGACACGACGCTGCTGGGCCGCGCGCTGGCGGGGGTGACTCTGCCTGGAGCAGCTCATGCGATCCTGACCAGCGGATTTCTCGTCGGGGCATTTTTCGTGGGAGCGATGTCGGCGGGCGTCGCCATCTCGGGGGCCCAGCGACACAATCTCGCGTCGCAATATGTTCCGCCGATCCTGCTGGAGATCATTCTGCTGACTGTCTATTCGTTTGGCCTGGCGCGCTGGATTCATCTGGGCCAGCCGGCAGCCGCGCCGATTGCGCTGGTGGGTCTGGGTGCGATGGCGATGGGTTTGCAGAACGCCACCATCACCCGCATCTCCGGAGCGGTTGTGAGGACGACGCACGTCACCGGCGTCGTGACCGACCTGGGATTGGAAATCGTCGCCGTCGCCCAGTGGTGGCGCGAGGCGTCCAACGGTCGTGGCTGGCACCGGCGCTGGCGCCTGCTGAGGCTCGCCCGCCGCCAACACTCCGTGCTGCGCACATTTCTTCTGGCCTGTATCTACGGATCATTCCTTCTTGGCGTGATTCTGGGAACGCTGGCATTCCGCTCGATTCCGGCGTTTGCGATGGCCATTCCGATCCTGTTTCTTCTTTATGCTGTCTGGCGGACGTTTAGCACGCTGCGCGGGAACATCCAGCGCATCGCGCCGGAAACGGATGCCGAGCTGCATAAGCTGGGGATCGGCCCGGAACTGGTTCCCAAAAGCGTTGAGCTTTACCGGGTGAATGCGCCGGAACGGCAAGGCCAATGGTCTTCGCCGGATTTTTCCCGATGGGCCGAGGCAACCAAGGCGCGGATCATCGTGCTTTGCATACACGCCGGCATACGCCTGGACGAAGAGGCGCTGGCGAGTTTGTCATCGGGCATCGCCACACTCAAATCGCGCGGGCAGCGGCCGGTCTTGTCCGGCATCTCCGCGACGCAGTTCAAGCGTATCCGTGCTGCCGACGGACTGACCGGTTTGTCGCCGCTGGACCTGACGCCGGATTTGGAGTTCGCCATCGCGCGGGCACATCATCTGTTGGAGAGCTGAAGACGCGTCGCCGAAAATAGTCCGCGCCTTCTCACGCCCTCCGCAATAAACCGATTCGCAAAAAATTGATTGACCCTCAGGCAATCGCCGCTATGTTGGGGGAGTTGCTGGGGACTGTGGCCAATCTCTCGGGAGAATATATGTCAATGCACATCAGTAAAATTGAAGCGCTCGAATCTCGCCGTCTGCTTAGCGGCTCCATCGCCGGCGTTGTCTTCAATGATCTCAACGGCAATGGCCTCAAGGACACCGGCGAAGGGGGCATCGGCTCGACGAAAGTCTTTATTGATCTAAACAACAATGGCACGCCCGATGTCGGCGAGCCTAATACACTTTCCAACTCGCTGGGAAGTTATGTCTTCACGGGCCTTGCCCCCGGCAATTATGCCGTCGGCGCGGTGACGCCGGCAGGATTCAAGCTGACCAGCAAGCCGACCGGCGGCTTTGTTCCGCTGTCCGCCACGCATGATTATTCACTCAAAGGAAGCTTCGCCGACGCCAAGGGCGGGCCCGCGCTCAAGACCGGCGGCGGGACGCTGAGCGCCACCGGCTATACCTTCGCCAACGGGCAGGGACCGTCGCTGAGCAGCGCGCTGACTGCCATCAGCAGTTATTCGATTCAGGTCGTCTTCACGCCGTCCACGATAGGCGGCTACCAGAAGATCCTTGACTTCAAGAATCGTACTTCCGACATCGGCCTTTACAGCCTTGGCGGCCAACTCGTTTTCTACAGCGGATTGGGATTTGGTCCGGTCAATACGTTCAAGGCAGGTCAATCGGCGGATGTCGTCCTCACGCGGGATGCGTCATCAAAACTGGTTGTCGCTTATGTCAACGGCGTTAAGCAGTTCTCCTTTACCGATACGGGCGGCGCGGCCACTTTCACCGGACCCAACGCCATCATCAATATTCTCCACGACGATGGCCCCTCCGAAAACTTCGCCGGAACGCTCACGCATGTGAGCGTTTTCAACAGCGCGCTCTCGGCGGCGCAGGTCACCGCGCTGCACAAAGGCGGCACCCAATCGCACGCCGGCGAGTGGCTCGTCACGCTCGCCGCCAATCAAGTCGCCACCGGCAGGAATTTTGGTTTCCAAAAGCTTCAGCCGACGCAGATCAAGGGAATCGTCTTCAACGACACCAACAGCGACGGCGTCCGCCAGACCACCGAAGCGGCAATCGCCAACGCCACCGTCTTTGTCGATACCAACAACAATGGAAAGCTCGACCTCGGCGAGCAGACGACCAAGACCGCCGCCGATGGTTCATACTCATTTGTCGGCCTGGCCGCCGGCACGTATCACATCGGCGTCGTGCCGCAAACAGGTTTCCGCATCACCACGCCCAACACCGGCAGCCCGGTCATCACGCACGATTACGAGCTGAAAGGAAACCTCAAGGATTCGCTGGGCGGGACCGCCCTCACCAGCGGCGGCGGCACGATCTCCGCCAGCGGCTACTCCTTCGCCGCCGACAAGGGAATCGAGCTGACCAGCGGCATCAACGCCAACAGCTACAGCATCGAGATGCGCGTCAAAATCGCGACGATAGCCGGCTATGAAAAGCTGATCGACTTCAAGAACCTCGGCTCTGATACTGGGCTTTACGATCTGAATGGGCATTTGAACTTCTACAACTTTAGCACGGGCACGGCGACACCGATCGTCGCCAACACATTCTTCGATCTGGTCCTGACGCGCAACTCCAGCACGAAGGTCGTGACGGGCTATGTCAATGGTATCCAGCAATTCACATTCGTTGATACCAGCGCCGCCGGAACATTCACCGGCCCCGCGTGGTTTCTGCACGACGATACCCACACCAACCACGAAGCCTCCGCGGGAACGTTGACGCGCCTGCGCATCTACAACGGCCCGCTGACCGCCGCCCAGGTCCTGGCCCTTCACAACGGCGGCACGCCGCCGCAACCGGGGCACGATTTCACGATTACGCTGGCCGGCGGCCAGACGGTAGCGAATGAAAACTTCGGGGAAGTAAAGATCGCTTGACATCGAAGTGAGCGGAAATGCGATGATCGTGGCATGGGCGGCTCGCGCGGCTCGCCCATGAATCGCGGTACTCCGCGATGTCGCTCGGTACTCCAAGCGAATCCGGAGGAGCGCGGCGTTCTTTCTTTTCGTCTTGATGGCCGGTTCGCCCGAGCTGACATCGGCTGCGCAAATGCTCGTGAGTACACGAGCCCACCGGCGAGCCGCCCGTGCCACGAAGCATTGGCCACGCTGGGGAGATCGTCATTTGACGCCGCAGATGTTGCATTTCCACAGCATGTTCGCAGCTGCAATGACGCGCTAAGCGATCTTACTCCTTTGTCACGTACTTCCTGACGATCCATCGTGTGAAGGCGGTATCGGCGCCACCGATTTCCAATACCTTGGCGCCATGCAGAAGAACGCCAACCCCGTGCTCTACCTCCCACGTAGATCCCAGCTCCACCCCGATGAAGGGCATTCCATCTTTCGCAATCGAATGAACAGACATGGAGACGACGCCGACCGGCTTCTTGAGCTCCACTGGCGACTGTAATTTCGGCAAGACTTTCTTCGCTTCTGCCTCATCATCGAAATCAAAGAAATCTAGATATTGTTCGCGTATGGTCGGGTACCGTTCGAAAAGTCCCTCGACCACCGCATCATGGACGGCGGTTTCACTTTCGATCGCCCATTTCACAAGCGCGATTTCATCGCTCGACAGTGGCCGGTTGTCAGATTGCCCCTCGCGCAAAAGTTGAATAGGGACAGTGCCATCCGACGGACTTTTTGACGAGACACTGCCGTAAGGTCCGTTGCGAGCCTGATACCCAGACCATGATCGGAGTCTCGCGGATGTGGCCCAGAAGTAGCCCTCCCAGGCGAAGTCTGGGAATGTCGGAGGGGCAGATCGCATCATGCCACAATTCCATCAGCTGATGAGGGGTAGGTCAAACATCCCCGCCCCGCCACGATATTGATAAGCGTCGCCCGCATCAGAAAGGTAAACCCAATGAAACCGGCCGCGTTCATCGTGTCGCGCAGTGCGCTCGCAATCTTGCTGCTTGTGTCCTTCGCGTCGTCGCTAACCGCACTCGCTCAAACCGCCGCCAACCAACCGAACGGTGATCCGGCAACTCCACTCAAGCTCCTGGACCCCAAACCGATCACTCCCGGCCACACCGTCATCACGCTTTTCCCGCCGGGGCATCCGGCGCTTCGCGCTGGGAAGAATGCCGATAAGGACGAAGTCTTCGCCACGGGGCGCGGCGGGCGGGTTAATTCCGTTTCTAATATTCACAATCCTTCGATTGAGCTTTATCTCGCGCCGCCGGAGAAGGCCAACGGCGTATCGATCATCCTCGCCGCCGGTGGGGCCAATCGCACGGAGGGCGTCGGCGGCGAAGGGGTCGATGTGGCCAATTGGCTCAACTCTTTGGGCATCTCGGCGTTCATTCATCGATACCGCCTTTCGCCCGAAGGGTACGGGTCGGCGACCGATGCGCTGCTCGATACGCAGCGGGCCGTCCGCGTGATTCGCGCCCACGCGAAGGAATGGAACATCGATCCGAACAAAATCGGCCACATGGGCTTTTCCGCCGGCGGCGAGCAGTCGGCTCGCCTGGCGCTCAATTACGATTTGGGAAAGCCGGACGCCGCCGATCCGATTGACCGCGTAAGCTGCCGGCCGGATTTTGTCGTGCTCGTGTATGCCGGCTGGATCGTCAACAGTTTCGATATGAGCAAGGTGCCGGCGGATGTGCCGCCCGCGTTTCTCGTCTGCGCCGGCACCGATGACATGTTCCACTCGAAACAGACGGTGGAGTTCTACACGGCTGTTTCAAACGTCGGGCAGCGCATGAAGCCGCGCCCGCTGAATATCGAGATGCACATTTACGGCCACGGCTCAGTCGCCCCCAGCACCAACGGGCATGGCGGAGGAATCTCAACCCGCCGCGGAATTCCATATGGGACATGGACGCAACGATTTGTCGAATGGGCGACGGATGCCGGGATGATGGCGAAGACCGCCGAAAAAGCCGCCAATTGAAGACCATCCGGCAAATCATCATCTTCCGGTCATCCAGAAAGGCGCATGATCAGGCCGTGATCGACAATCCTCAGCCGGACTCTACCGCGATGAAGAAGGAGGCAACCCTATGTCCCGCTTGCACGCCCGCACCTGGGACAACGGCATTCTCATCGAAGACACCACTGACTGGTTCGCGCAAGACAAGCTGGGGAACGTCTGGTACATGGGAGAATCAACCAAGTCGTTCACGTACGATGGTTCGGGAAAGTTGATCGGCACCGACACCTCCGGCTCCTGGCGGACCGGGGTCCATGGGGCCAAGCCCGGCTTCATCATGCCCGCCCATCCCGCGGTCGGCTTGAACTATTTCCAGGAATTCAGCCCGACCGATCAAGCGGAAGATCAAGCGCAGATACTGTCCGTCTCGAAATCGGTGAAGGTACCGGTCGGTACGTTCAGCAATGTGATGCAGACGCTGGAGACATCGCCGCTCGAGCCCGACGTGCGCGAAAACAAGTATTATGCGAAGGGGGTTGGAATCATCCTCGATAACGATGAGCTCAATTCCGCGGGCATTCCACTCAACAGCGCGGCACTGGTTAGCGTCACAAATGCGGTGCCGTTGCCTCCGGCGCTCTGGGTCGGAGTGTGCATGCTCGCGCTTCTCGCGGTTGTGCCGTGGAAAGCCGTACTGAAATCCGCCGCTTAATCCTGCACTCCCTGGCGCCGGGCAGAAATCAGCGGCCCGCACGAGAGAAGGATGAAGAGGAAGAACAGGAGCAGGATCAGGAACCCGGTTGCTACGGGATTCTTCCCGGGCCCGGCAGCGAGAAGTTCTGCTGGTAGTGATGCGTGTCCATGATCGTGAAGCCGATGAAGATCGCCACGAACAGCAGCGACATCACCAGGATCGCGCCGTTGAAGGGGTTGTCCCAGCGCAGGTGCATGAAGTAGAGGCCGACCAGCGCCGCCTTGACGACCGCGATCAGCAGCGCCACCCAGATATTGAGATTTCCCAGATCGGGACCTAGGGTGACGCCGACGGTGATGACCGTCAAGAACACCAGCGCGCCGTAGACGCCCAGGAGCAGCATCGGCGAGGTGACGTGATGATGCTTGACGCCGGCGTGGGCGGAGTCACCATTTCCGTGGGCGGCATGTTCCAAAGTATGCGTTGACATGGTTGGGCTCAAAATCAGTGAATCAGATAAAGCAACGGGAAAAGGAAGATCCAGATCAGATCGACCAAGTGCCAGTAAAGGCCGACCAAATCGACCGGCGTGTAATAATCAGGCCCGAATTCGCCTTCGCTGGTGGCCAGGCGCGGCGCCTTGATGGTGTAGCGGACAACCGCCCAGAGCGACGAGACGGCGGCGACAGCGACGCCGATCGCGATCAAACGCGGAGATCCGCAGACCACCCCCAGATACGCCAGAAACAACCCGACCGACATCGGCGCCGCGGGAACGAGCCACAGCCGCCGGCGTGCTCCGGAAGCCCGGAGCAATATCCAGTAAATCAGCGCCATGCCCACCAGCACGTGAAGCCCGTGCAGGCCGGTCATGAAGAAGTAGACGGCAAAGAACGTGTAGAGGCGCTGTTTGTCGCCGGTGTTAAGGTCATCGAGCTTGAGCTGCTCGTCGGCCGCGCCGAATTTGGCGGCGATACCTTTGGGCGTCTGGTAGTTGGGGAAGATGACGGCGTGATCGGGCTGGCCGGCGTTGCCATCCGGCGCGGCGCCGGGGGGCAACTCGCGAGGGGCCTGGGCGGCCACCTGCGGGGCAGTCTTTTCGGCGACGGCGGGCGCTTCGGATTTATTGGCGGTTGGCTCGGCGGTTTTTTCGCCCTCAGGCTCTTCGTTGAAGAACCCTTTGACGGGGGTCTGTCCGTTCCAGGCGTAATAGGTATTGCCGGAGCCGGGCATCAGGTGGTGTTTCCACTTGGTGTTGTACTCGATGGCCTTGATGCCCATGAAGAAGTAGCCGCCGAGGATCGTCACGCCCAGGAGCCATCGCAGCGCCGTCGTGCTGCCAAGCTGTGAGGCGCGCACGCCCCAGGCCATCGTCAAGCTGCTGGTGATCAGCACGATCGTGTTGGCGGCTCCCAGCCAGCGATTCAGCGCTTCATGCGCGAGGGCGAAGACGTCCGGGTGATTGTGCCGGTAGACGGAGTAGGCGCAGAACAGTCCGCCGAACATCAGGATTTCCGTGCCGAGGAAAACCCACATCCCCAGCTTGGCCGAGGCGTACTGCTGTTCGGGATTTTCAAAGTGATGCGCCAGATGCGGATCGTGAGGCGCGTGCGCCGCGTCTCCATTTCCGTGGTCGGCGACGTTGGATTCCACTGTGCTCATGAATTCTCAGCGGTTGTTGTGTTTGCCAAAATCAATGCGCGTGTGCCGGAGAGGGCCGGGTGGCGGCTTGCTCGTCCTCGATCCATCCGTCGATCGCCGGATCGTACTTCCAGCCGTGCATGTCATACGGATCGCCCGCGACCGGCGTGAAGCTGAAATTATCGTGCGGCGGCGGCGAAGGGGTGTGCCATTCCAGCGTGTTGGCGCCCCACGGATTGGCCGCTGCCTTCTTGCCGTTGCGAAGGGCCATCAGCCAGTTGACCAGCGCGAGCGTCAGGCCCAGGCCCAACGTATACGCGCCAACCGTTGCGATGCGATGGCCAGCGACGAACGACGGAATATCCCTGCCCAGCATATGGATAATCGGCCCGTCCGGATAGCTGGCATATCGGCGAGGATTGCCCTGCGAACCCATCACAAACTGCGGGAAAAACGTCACGTTAAACCCGATGAACGCCAGCCAGAAGGCCCACTTGCCGATCGTCTCGTCGTACATCTTCCCGAACATCTTCGGAAACCAGTAATACATGCCCGCCATGAACGCGAAGAGCGTGCTGCCCATCATCACGTAGTGGAAGTGGGCGACGATAAATAGCGTGTTGGTGAGCGGCACATCGGTGGCCAGAGCACCCAGGAACAGGCCCGTCAGCCCGCCGATGGTGAAGAGCCAGATGAAGCCTAATGCCCAGAGCATGGGCGTACGGAGTCGGATCGATCCCTTGTACATCGTCCCCAGCCAATTGAATACCTTCACCGCCGACGGAATTGCGACGCTGAACGTGATCAGGCTGAAGACGGCATTAGTCAGCGGCGATTGGCCGCTGACAAACATATGATGCCCCCACACCAAAAAGCTCAGCAGCGCGATCGACAGCGAGCTGAAGGCGATGAAGGCATAACCGAAAATATGCTTGCGGCTGAAGGCGGCCATCACCTCGCTGATGATGCCCATCGCCGGCAGAATCATGATGTAAACCGCCGGATGGCTGTAGAACCAGAAGAAGTGCTGGAAGAGCACCGGATCGCCGCCAAGTCGCGGATCAAAGATGCCGATGCCGATCGCGCGCTCGGCACAGAGAAGCAGCAGCGTAATCGCCAGCACCGGCGTCGCAAGAATCTGAATGATGGCGGTGGAGTAGACGGCCCAGATAAACAGCGGCATGCGGAACCAGGTCATTCCCTTGGGCCGCAGCATGTGGACGGTCGCCAGAAAATTGACGCCGGTGAGAATCGAGCTGAATCCAAGAATGAACGCGCCAAGCGTCGCGGCGACAACATTACCTTCGGCATGGGAACTGCTGTAGGGCGTGTAAAACGTCCAGCCGGTATCGAGTCCGAAACCACCGGGCATATTGATGCCAAAGGCTACGTGCAGTACGCCGCCCAGCAGTAGAGAGAGGAAGAAGACCAGCCCCGTGACATAAATCCAAAAGCTCAGCAGATTCAGCCGTGGGAAGGCAACGTCCTTGGCGCCAAGCTGCATCGGCAAGACGAAGTTGCCGAGAATCGCCGGTATGGCGGGGATCATGAACAGGAACACCATCACCGCGCCGTGCAGGGTGAAAAAGTGGTTGTACAGATCGTAGGAAGTCGAGGCGCGCTGCTGGTCATCGGGCGTGATGTTGACCCCGTAAAACGGCAGCGGATGCCACAGCATCGTGCGCAACAGGATTGCAAAGACGCCGCCGATCGCGAAGGCGGTGAGAACCGCCATCATGTACATCAGGCCGATGCGCTTGTGATCGAGCGTCAGCAGCCACGAAAGGATGCCGCGCTGATGGTTGAGGTAATTGTCGCCGTGACCATGCGAATCATCGGCATGGGCGTGACCGCCGGCGAGGTTTGCTGGAATGGCACTCATGACAGACTCCGAATCTTCAACCCGCCGACAAATGGCGGGGATGACTCACTGTGCGGGCTGCGTCGCCGATGCTTCGCCAGGCGACTTGGTCGGCTTGGGACCGGGAACCGTGTACGGCTTCAAATCCGGTCCCTTGTAATTTGCGCTGATCGACTTCATGAAATAAGTAATCGCCTCGATGTCGTAGTCCTTAAACGCGCCCTTGAAGCTCGGCATCGGGGAGGGCGGGCCATATTTCAGGTGGATCTTTGCCTGAGGGTCGAGGATCGATTCCTTCACATACGCCTCGTCGGCGATGATCGTCGTGCCGTCGGCAAGCGGAATGGTATTGCCGAACATGTCCTTCCAGGTCGGTCCGGTTCCACCCGGCGCGCCTGTGAGATTGTGGCACACAGAGCAACCCCGCTGGTTGTAGTAAATCCGGCCCTGGTCGATCGGCGCCACCTTGCCGCGCCAATCGCTCACATCTTCAAGCCACTTGTTGAACGAATCCATGTCCTTTTCGACCACGCACTTGGACAGCATTGTCGAGTGGTTCTTGCCGCAGTACGCGGTGCAAAGAACATCGTAGGTTCCCGGGTCATCGGATTCGATCCACATCCGGTTATAGCGGCCGGGCATCACGTCCTTCTTGGCGCGGAATGCGGGGATATAGAGGCTGTGGATCACATCCATCGATTGCAGGACGAGCCGCACGGGCTTGTTCGGCGGGATATGCAGATCAGGACTGACGTATCCGTTTGGATAAATGAATGTCCAGTTCCACATGCGCCCGACAACAGTGATGTCATAGCCGGCGGGCGGCTCAACGGCTTCGTGCAAAAATCCCTTGAAGCCCCAGTAATAGATCATCACGCAGATGATGGTGGGGATAACGGTCCAGGTGATTTCCAGCGCGTTGTTATGTCCGCCGGCCGCGCCATGCTCGCCGGCTGACTTGGCGCGATAGCGCCAGACGAACAGGACCATCAGCGCGATGATCAGGACGGAGAAGAAGATGTTGACCCAGAGAATGAAGTTGAAGAGCCAATCATTGTCCGCCGCCGACGTCGAGGCGCGGATCGGCAGCCAGAAGGTGCTGGCGGGGTCGGCTAGAAGCGAATGCCACATAGTCTTTATTCCAACAAGCTCGGATCAATCTGCCATCAATGCGTCATCGGCGATCGGCTTCGCCCGCGCCGCGCGAACCAGAAAACCATTCCTCCGACCACCAGCACCGTCAGCGCGCCGCCGGCCTTCATCAAGTTGATGGCGGCCAGGGCATAGCGCCCCTGCGTGCCGTCATACTGGAAACAGGTGAGCGTGAAGCGGTCGGCGGTGGTGCCGATCTTTCCGTTTGATGCCTCCACCAGCGACAGGCGAACGGTCGGCGAGTCATAGCGAACGCCGTAAAGATATCGCGAGACGCGCCCATCGGGCGTGCAGACGATCAGGCACGCCGGATGCGAAAACTGCTGCGCGCTGTCGATCCACCGGTACTCAAACCCGGCGGCGTCCGCGAGCTGGCGGATCTGCGGGGCCTTGCCCGTCAGCAGATGCCACCCTTGTGCTCCAGAAGCGCGGCCATATGCCTGCACATACGCGTCCTTCTTAGCTTGCGCCATTCCCGGCCCTTCGCTCGGATCGATGCTGACGTAAACTACCTGATAATCGGCGCCGGCGTCGAGCTTCACATCCTTCAGCGAATCAACCAGCGCCTGCGACACAAGGCTGCAGAGCATCGGACAGCCGAAGTATCCAAGCTGCAATACAACCGGCTTGCCGTTGGCGAAATATTGCTTGAGCTGGACGGCCTTTCCCGATTCATCCACAAACGAAAGATCGAGCGGCAACTGTGCGTTGGGATGCTCATCGATCTTGACGCTCTTCGCGTCGGCAGGCGTTGGCCCGGGCATATTGCCGCCCACAAACCAGTTGGTCGGCGACTGCGCCTGCGGCCCACCGGATTGCGCCATCGCGGCGGCTGCCGTGCTGAGGAGTATCAGAACATGTACGACAACAAGCTTCATAATCAAATTCTTACAGGCACGTTCGCGAATTTCCGCGAGTATGCCGCATCGCTACAAAACCGGCGGGCAGTGCCCGCCCTACGAAAGAATACGGCGCGTAGGGCGGGCACTGCCC
>DATBDZ010000190.1:0-10903 GCA_036276235.1 Humisphaera sp.
CGATCGGTTCAGCTCAACAGGACTTTATGCGGAGTGCGTCCACGCCGCCCCAAGTCACCGCAGTTGATCGCCACGCACTCCGCATAAAGTCCTCAACGTTTTCGTAATCATTTCGTTGCATTTACTCCCGTTGCATGTTTCATTGGGCAATTCAATCCATCAGATGACTTACATCAATTTCCAAGCGGATTCCGCCGCGCGACTGCCGAGGGCTCGACCCGTTTTTCAGAGCGCCAGCAGGGCTTGGCGCGACTCTGCGCGACTTCTGGCGCGTTTTTCGATCAGTCGCGCGGCGGCATGCATTTGATGTAAGTCATCATTTCATGAGTAGGTTCCCGTCCGTGTATCATGACTTGCCGCTGCTTGTCGGTCAGTTTATCCATGCCCATAAGTGTGTCCCTCTATTATACACACACTTTGTCAACGTTTTGTTAGGTTAACTCGTGGCGCGGACGTGACTTACGAGCGCGCCCCGGGGGTGTGTGGATTGTCACATCGTAAATGACTGTTAATTAAAGAGTTGTGAATCAATCGGTCCCGAAAACTCTTACGCGAAAAAACAAAAATTTCAAGATTTTTTTGAGCGAGGCAAAATACAGTGCGTTAGGATTAAGTTAACTATTGTGGCGGCGAGCAGTTGCGGGCGATTCGAGATCATCGCCGGCGCATGAAATTTTTTTTTATAATCGAGGTAGCCCTTCATGAATGCGCCGAAGAAGGACGACGGCCGGTGCGGCTGTTGGAACTGTCGGGGAGGAGAATTCGCTCGCGCCGCTCGCGCTCGGCGTCCTTCAGGCAGACTGGATCCAGATTGCGGTGTACAGCAGCATTGCCCATGCTATATTTTAAGCCACCGGCAAAAAGGGTTGATTGACCTTTCGCTCTGGCCGGCGTTACGCGGAAACGAACGGATGGGCTTCGTCGCCTCTAAAAGGGTTGGCGATCAGACGGAGGGAGTTATGGGTCGGGCTGTCCTATGCGGGCGCGCTGCGCAAATCCACATGTACGAGCTACTTGAACGACGAACGCTGCTCAGCGGAAACACCATTGTCGGCACAGTCTACGATGACTTGAACGGCAATGGCGTCAAGGATGCGGGGGAGGCGGGAATTGCCGGTGTTGTTATCAGCTTGAACGCAATCTTCGGCCCGTCGCCTTCACTTTTGACGACGACATCAGACGGCAGTGGCGCGTACTCGTTCCCCAATCTCGCGGACGGCCCGTACAGTGCGCTCATCCCCGTGGCAAATCGCAAGGTCACGTCCACCGGCGCAGCGGCCCCATTCATCAGCGTGTCAGGCGGGAATGTGGTTAACGCAGACCTTGGCACAACGACTTTCTCAAAATCGCCGCTCTCAGATGCGACGTTTGGTGTGCAGGGAGTCGCCCGCGATAGTGCCAATGCCTACCCAAGCGGGGTCACTCGTCAAGCCGACGGAAGACTCGTGGTCGTCGGGAATCATTCGATTTATCGGCTCACGGCCGATGGAGCTCCCGATCCGACGTTTAACGGCGGCGCGCCACAGCTTTCACTCGACACCGATGATTACTGTGGTGTGGCTGTGCAAAGCAATGGGAAGATCGATGTCGCCGCTGGTGACAGGGTTATGCAGTACAACGCCGACGGGACGGTAGACAAGTCTTTCGGGACGAGTGGCGTGGCCGTCTATCATTTTGGCGCATCAACTTACTTCCAGGGAAATACTGAGATCGCACTCGAATCCGATGGGAAGATCGTACTGGCCAATCAGATTGAATCAGCCACGGGGCCGTCGCAACTTTCCCTGCTGCGGTTTACAGCGGGAGGCGTACCCGATGTGTCGCTCAATGGAACGGGCGAGGCAACACTTGCACTCCCAAGTCTGCAAGCCGTCGAACGCATTTCGGTCCAGGCGGACAACAAGATTGTCGTCGCCTTGAGTCAGACGGGCATCGTAGCCACCGGCGTTGTGGCGCGCGTCCTCCCATCTGGCACGTTCGACCCGGCCTTTGGAACAGCGGGCCTGGCGAGTCTTGGGAGCATCGGCGTCATACCCAATGATGTGCTGGTGCAATCGAGCGGTAAAATCGTCGTGTGCGGGGGAAATACCTCCCGTAACATTGCCATCGCTCGCCTCAATTCCAACGGCGCGGTCGATACAACCTTTGGCACGGGCGGCGTTGCCAGCGCCTCACTCAAGAACAAGTCCGGCGGCCATGCCAACAGCGCGGCCGGCAGGATTCTGACTGACGCCTCCGGCAATCTGATTGTGCTGGGCTCGGCATACACAACCTCCCCTCTTGTCACGGACATTGCCCTGGCGCGTTTTCTGCCCGGTGGCCAGCTCGATACAACCTTTGCAAGCGGAGGCAGCGCCGCCATCGCCGCAAGCTCGTCAGGCGAGGCAGGGGAAGATGGCCTGATTCTCCCCGACGGGCGGATTGTTCTGCTGGCATATGGCGGGAATTCGCTGTTGGGCGGAACCGAAGTCCTGCGCCTGCTTGTCGGCGGCAAACCATCGAGCATTTCGGGAACTGTCTTTAATGACACCAATTCCAACGCCGCAGTCGATTCGTCGGAAAAGGGCATCGGCGGCAGGACGCTGTTCATCGACAAGAATAAGAATGGCAAGCTTGACGCGGGTGAGCAGACCGCTATTGGCGCGAGCAATGGGACGTATACACTTAAAAATCTTGCCGCCGGCAGCTACCGCGTTGTCGAACAGCTCCCCGCTGGCTGGCGGCGGACAGCTCCGGCGGCCGGCTATTTCGACGTGACGCTCGCCGCCGGCCAGAACGTCGTCGGAAAGAACTTTGCGGAAACGCAGAACGTCCTGATCAGCGGCAGCGTCTTCAACGATGCCAACGGCGACGCCACACGCCAGTCCACCGAGAAGGGAATCGCCGCTCGGACCGTCTTCCTGGACAAGAACAAGAATGGCAAGCTTGATGTCGGCGAAGCCAGCACGATCACTGCGTCGGATGGAACCTACACGTTCAAGACCATGTCGGCCGGCAGCTATCGAGTAGCCGAGGTATTGCCCACGGGCTGGCGCCGGACAAGTCCAGCGGCCGGGTACTACGATTTGACCCTGACGGCCGGCCAGACGGCATCCGGGAAAGTCTTTGCCGATACGACACGAGCCCACATCACCGGGATCGTCTTCCACGACACGAACAGCAATGGCAAGCAGGACGCTGGCGAGTTGGGGCTGGCGGGCTGGGTTGTCTACATCGATGCAAACAACAATGGAAAGCTCGACGCGGGTGAGATCAGCACGACAACCGACTCCAAGGGGAACTACAGCTTCGTCGTCCTAGCCGGCAAGTATGTTTTGCGCGAAGTCGTCAAGAGCGGATTTACGCGCACTTCGCCGACCGCGGGATCGTATTCGCTGACCGTCGTCAGTGGGCAATCGATTGCAGGCGAAAATTTTGGGGATCGGTGAGGCTTAAATGAAGATGCCCTTAACCGAGTTTAAGTTTGGGGCGGGATAATGGCATCAAACCGCTGCAAGCTCTGTCGGGCGTTCGCCGCGTCGGGAATTCCGACTGCCGCGGAGCGACGATTGGCGGGCAGCGATCAATTCGATCGCGACGCGGATATTTGTAACGCCTGTCTGGCGAGCAACTACGCGGCGAAGCAGCCACGGATCACGATCAGAATGCGGGTTGCCATGTACCTCGCCGTCTACGCGGCGGTCATCGTCGCGGCAGCGATTGCGACATCCACCCGCGGAGTCGCGGTCGCGCGGGCACTTCATGGCCCGCGCATCATTCGCCTGATGGAAACATACATAATAGTTATGCTCGCCATCATCGTGCCGTGTTGGCTGGTAGTTTGGATCATGCTTTTTTTGCACGGCAAATTCGCGTCGCGTGCGGACCTCGAAAAAGGCGTGGATGAGCCGGAGTCGAAGCAAATCGCCGCCGAGCGCTTGCTCTGGCTGGCCGTCTGGGCTTCGATCACCGGGCGTGACCGATTCAGGCTCCGAATACTGCGAAGCGCGAGGAAGTCGGGTTTTTTTGTTGATGTTCAACACCGAACGATTCGGCCGATCGCGGCGCCAAGTTGAGGTGAGCAATGAAACAGGATTTCGATCTCATCCTCGACGAACCGGATTTGCCGGCGCAGGAATTCTTTCACGAAATCGTTGTACGTTGCACCTGTGCGGCGTGCGGGAAAACTTCAAAGCCCACGGGATTTGGAAAGCTGTAGCGGCTCGACTGAGTGGGCCAAAGTCCGACGACACAAGGGGAAGGAAAAGAACGCTGCGCTCTTGCTGATGTCGGTTGAGTACAACGAGCCATGGGTTGGAAACCCATGCTACTAAAATCGCGGAGCACCGCGATTTATGGGCGAGCCGCCCCATGCCACGTTCGTCAACCGGCCGCTCGATGCTAACATCGGGTCATGCTCAGCGTTGCGATATCGCTCATTGCCGACATCGAGGACATGGAATGGCTCGACGCTGAGGCCAACTTCTATAAGGTCGTCGTAATTGCCGTCGTCTTTGTCACGGCCGCCCTGGTGCTACGGACCACGCGAGAGTTAATCCCCATCAAAGTGCGGTCAACCAATCGATGCGAAGGGTGCAATTACGATCTTTACGCCAATGAGAGCGGCGTCTGTCCAGAGTGTGGAAGGATGATGCCGGCGCGGGCGCAGGGGCGGACTGGCCGACGATTGTGGAGTAGAGCGACGACCATTGCCACGGATATTGCCATGACTGAGCAGGATTGGCTGCACGTCGACGATCTCGAAGCGATGCTGCGGCATCTCAGCGGCAGGGTGAGCGAGAGAAAATATCGCTTAACAGAGTGTGCCTTTCATCGTCGTTTCTGGCATTTACTGGCCGATGAGCGGAGCCGCAGGGCCGTCGAGGTGGCGGAACGGTATGCAGATAGATTCGCAAGTGCGGATGAGCTGGCAGCTGCTCAAGCCGACGCGGACGTCGCATTCGAAAAGATCCTTGGTGCTTGTTTTACCGATGGAACACCCAGACGCCCATACTGGGGAGGTGCGGTTTCCGCAGCCCAACACGCGGCCCGCTCAATGTATGACTTGCACGGAATCTTTCCTTCAATTGGAATCGATCATCCAAAACGTTTTGGGAATATGGTGAACCTAATCTGGAACAGCACAGCCGCGCACCCAATCGGCGATGGCTCTTCTGATACGGCTGGTCACACGGCAATCAAGACTGAGCAGTCCGCTGAGATTCGACTACTCCATGACCTGTTTGGCAATCCCTTTTCTCCCGCCAATTTAGATGCAGCGTGGCTTACCCCCGCCATCACTAGCCTCGCTCAGACGATCTACGATCAAAGGAGCTTTGAGCGCCTGCCGGAGCTCGCGAACGAACTTGAGCTGGCAGCTTGCGAAAACAGAGACATTATCGAGCACTGTCGAGGACTGGGGCCTCATGTGCGAGGATGCTGGGTGATTGATCTGCTTCTGGGTAACAAATGAAAGACTAACCACAATTATGGCCGCCCGTAGCTTCAACGTCGCAGCCGTCCAGATGATTTTTGAGCGGACGATCGACGGGAATATCTCTCAAATCGTTCAATCAATCGCTGCAGCGGCGAAGGCCGGCGCGGATGCGATCTTGTTTCCTGAATGCGCGGTGACGGGATACGCCGTTGATTTCCGTTCGATTGCTCGCGGTGAAATTGATGCGGCGCTGGCGTCGATCGCGCAAGCGGCTCGACGCGCAAGATGTAATGTTCTGGTGGGCTGTCCGACATTCTCCGGCCGCAAGCTTTTCAACTCGCTCTTGATCTTCGATCGTCGCGGGCGTGAGGTTTTTCGCTATTCGAAGATTCACCTCACGCCCGGCGATGCCGAAGTTTTTTCGCCGGGGAACAAGCTGGCGTTTTTTCATCTGGATGGCGTTCCCTGCACGGCGATCATCTGCCACGAGCGGCGGTATCCGGAGCTGGTGCGGCTGCCGGTCATGATGGGGGCGCAGATTCTGTTTCATCCGAATGCGGGGCTGGATGCGCTGGCGGTGTCGAAAGCCAAGCGCGGCGGGCGCGATGGGATTGCCGCGCGGGCGTTTGAGAATCAGATCTATTATGTCTTCGCGAATTCAGTCGGTCCGCAGGGGAAGGGACGATGGTCGGCGGGAGATTCCAAAATCGTCGCGCCGGATAGCCGCGTGCTGGCGCTGGCCGATCATCGGGGGCCGATGATCATCAGCGCGAAGTTCGATTTGTCGCTGGCCGCGCGAAAGTATGCGCGCGAGGCACTGGCTGAGCCGGCGTTTTTGCGGAAGCATTGGAAGAGCATGCTTGCCGCCTGCCGGAAACAATTGACACTCGATGTTTAAATCGATCTTCCGTGCAATGATCCGCTGGGACCGTTGTATAAGAAACAGGTCTGCTGTTGCACGAGGAGCCGATCATGTTTATGCGCTCGATTCGGATGGTTTTGATTTTGATTGCTGGCGTTCCGCTGGTGAGCCGCGCTGCGGAGGATTCCAAGGACGTTAAGGAGATTCGGGCGGCGGTGAAGGGTTTCATCACCGCGATCGGCAAGGGAGACGCGGTCGAGGCGCGGCGGCATGCCACCTCCGATCAAGTCACCAGCACGATGATCGATGCCGTCATTCCGCTGATGAAGGCATCGAATCAGCTCGATGCCGCCTCGATCAAGGCATTTGGTGCGCAGCAGGGGCCGATTTACCAGAACCAGGCGAACCCATTGGCGGCACTTGCGCCCTTCGTCCGGGCGGCGGATACGGGGCAGGTTGTCATCAAGGGCAATGATGCGGCACTCTCGGTAATGGCGCCGCAAACGCAGCCGGCCGATGCCGATCAGCAGCAGGACTTTCGGCAGCCTAATCCCAACAACTTTCTTTACCTTCGATATGAGGCGGACGCCTGGCGCGTGAATATCTCGGCGATGCGCAACGCGCGCCAGATGGTGCAGATGGCGCCGTTGCTCAAGGCGGTGGCCGAAGCGATGAATCAGACCGCCGACCAGATTCGCGAGGGCCTGTACCCGGATTTTCAGAGCGCCCAATATGGCATGCAGCAAAATCTTCGCGCCGCCACCCGGCGGGCGCGAGGACAATAGTCCGTTGGAAGTCCGAAATCTGAATCCCCGAAATCCGAATGAATTCCGGGTAGTGGGTCAGTTGGAATTCCTGGGTGGGTGCCACAGGTCGCGGTACTCCGAGACCTGTGCTTTTTCTGGCACAAGAGACGCACAGGTCTGCGAGTACGCCGACCTGTGGCACCCAAAACTCACCCACTACCGAATTCCGAAATCCGACTGACGCGGTACACGGCGCGCTCACTTGTCAGTTGCGAATTCACGCACTCGCCGAGGCGGAATTAACTTTTGCCGATCCGGCGGGTATTCAGGTCTACGAAGGGGACGGAACTACAAACACTCTTGGAGGCACAATCGATGATGACCGTCTTGAAGAATATTGCGGGAACATTTCTGGGGGTCGGGCTTGTGGCCGGCGGCGCGTTTGCGCAGCAGCAACAGCCGGCGCAACAGCCACAGCCGGCGCAGCAACCGGCCATCCGGCCCCCCGCCCGCGAGCCGGCGGATGTGCCGAAGATCAAGGGCGCTGAGGACCCGAGCAACCCGTTCCTCAAGCGGCACGAAGGATTCCTCAAAGACCTGAAGGACAAGAACGGCAAGGTCGGCATCCTCTTCGTCGGCGACTCCATCACCGACGGCTGGCGCGGACGCGGCAAGGAAGTCTTCGAGAAAAACTACGGCTCGATGGACCCGCTCAACATCGGCATCGGCGGCGATCGCACCCAGCACGTCCTCTGGCGGCTCGATCATGGCGAAGTCGAAGGGATCAACCCCAAGGTTGCCGTCCTGATGATCGGCACCAACAACCTCGGCAACGCCAGCAACGAAAACATTGTCGAAGGCGTCACCAAAATCGTGAAGGAGCTCAACGAGAAGCTCCCGACAACCAAGGTGCTGCTGCTGGCGATCTTCCCGCGCGATGCGAAGCCAGACAGCCCGCGGCGAGCCGCCATCAAGCAGATCAACGAGCAACTGGCCAAGCTCGACGACGGCGGCAAGCATGTGAAATACCTGGACATCGGCCCCAAGTTCCTCGAATCCGACGGATCACTCTCCAAAGAGATCATGCCGGATGCACTGCATCCGAATGAGAGAGGGTATGAGATCTGGGCGGATTCGATGGAGCCGACGCTGGTGGAGTTGATGAAGGAGTGAGGGCCGCCCGACATGGAGTGCTCTGAGAACCCTCTCCCCTGTACTCAGGGGAGAGGGCAGGGTGAGGGGACGGCGAGCTGCGATATCGCGCGGTTCGCAAATCTGCGGCTCGTCCCCTCACCCCAACCCTCTCCCCTGAGTACAGGGGAGAGGGAGCAGGCGCGCAACGGATCGGCGGGATAAATCCCGCCCTACCTCAGAGGGCCAACGTAGGGCGGGATTTATCCCGCCGTGGGCGCGCTGCTGGGGCGCTGCACTCATACCAGTTCGATGCGGACCGCACTAACGATTCCCGTGTAATCGGATCCCACAGCGCAAAAATGTGTGATCGGCGCGGGTGCCTCCGCACCTGTCCCAGGAAACCTGCGCGTCAACAGCCCGGCAGCAACGCCCGCGAGCGGCGTCACGCTGAAACATTCGGGGATGTAGCCGGCGAGAGAACCCGCCGCGCATGATTTGGTGCCAAGGCGGCGCGCGGCCATTCGCTCGAGGCGATCGAGCCAGGTTCCGTTTGCGGAAGTGATGATCGGGCCAGAATGCCTCCATCGTTCGAGAGCGCGCGGTGCAACAGGCCCGGAAGCCGCTGTGATTTTTCCGCGGGCCTTTGCGCCGCGCGACTCAAGCGACGACGCGCTTTCGAGCACGAGCGTCACCGCTCCACATCCGACGGCAAAGCCGCCTTCCTGCGAAAATGCCGGCGAGGATCTTCCGCGATACAGGCCCCAGTGCCGATAGGCATCGTTGACGAGCATCGAATATTCCTCGCCCGCGCCGACGATCGCGCGATCGCATTCGCCGATCGCGATGCGCGTGGCGGCCAGATGCAGCGCATCGACGCCGGCGGTGCGGGTACCGATCACCGTTTGACAGGGGCCTTTGAGCGAGAGCATCAGGCTCAGATGAGCCGCGGCGGCGTTGGGGACGCCCTCGGCGAAGAGCATCGGGTTGGCCGCCATGATCCCGTCTTCAACGATCTGGCGATAATACTGCTCGCTGTAGTTGGTGGAGCCGTGCGCGCTGCCGAGAACGGCCGAGCAGGATTCGGCAAAGGCGGGAATGCCTTCGATGCCGGCGTCCTTGCAGGCGAGCATCGTCGCCGCCAGCGTGACCTTGACGTAATCGCTCATTCGCCGCACGCGGCGGGCGTTGAGCAGATGGAGGTATTTCGATTCGGGGATGGGGCCACTGTCTTCGATGGCGGCGCGGACGGGTTTGCTCAATAGCGCAATGAATTGATCGTTGCCGATCGCGCCCGGGAGGACGACGCCGACGCCGGTGATGAAAACATCGCGAGCGAATCTCTTGTTCCCTCCTCCGGTACTCCGGGGGAGGGTTAGGGTGGGGGTTGGCGCGGTTGATGCCCGCTCGACAGTACCCCCTCGCCTGCCCTCCCCCGGAGTGCCGAGGGAGGGAGAACTTGGTCCTAGGATCATGCAGGCATTCGCGCCGCCAAATCCCAGCGATGTATTCAGCGTCGCTCGAATCGTCGCGGCGCGAGCGGCACCCGTCGCGACCCGTAACCCGGAAAACTCAATCTGATCCTCCCGTACATTGGGGCATCCCGGCACGATCTGATCCGACAAACTCAGCGCCGAAAGAATCAGCTCCACCGCTCCCGCCCCGCCGAGCGTGTGGCCCAGATGACTCTTGAAAGCGACCACCGGCACGCGGGGCAATTCGCCGTCGAATGTGCGCGAGAGCGCCGCGAATTCGCCGGCGTCGTTGTCGGGAGTGCCGGTCGCGTGGGCGGCGATCATGTCGATATTTTGCGGAGTCAGGTTGGCGGAGGCCAGAGCCGCCCCCATCGCGCGGGCCGCGCCTTCGCCTTGTGGGTGCGGCTGAGTGAGATGATGCGCGTCCGCGGATTCGCCGTAGCCGAGAATGCCCGCCAGCGGGCGCTTGCCGCGCGCGGCGGCGTCTTCGCCGCGCTCCAGAACTACGATGCCATAACCTTCGGCGAGCTTCATTCCCTCGCGATCGCGCGTGAAGGGGCGAAGCGGGCCGCTCGCCACCAGGCGCAGGCTGTTGAAGCCGCCGTAGACGTATTCGCTGATCGTGTCGTACCCGCCGGCGACGACCATATCGAGCCGGCCTGATTCCAGAAGCGACACCCCCATCGCGATCGCGCCCAGGCTGGAAGAACAGGCGGAGCAGGTGGTCGCGCGCAGGCCATCGAGCGGCAAGCCGCGCAGGGCGTTCCGCAGTGTTGCGCCAGCCAGAAATTGAGCCAGCGCGCCGGCATTGCGGGAGCGAAGAAAGACGCCTGCGGCGCGCATGCCATGCAGGGTAGTGCCCAGCAAAACGCCGCAGCGATGCGACGGATAGATACGCGAGCGATCGAGTCCAGCATCGGCCAATGCCTCATCGATCGCGCGACGTAGATATCTCACCTCGCGCGGAAATTCAGGAAGAAAGTCGGCTGGAAGATCGGGACATTGACCGCCATCGCGCCCTGCGGGGAGTGCCTGCTCGAGCGCGGTCAGCGGTCCCATGCCGCATCGTCCCTGGCGGATTGCGTCCCAGGTTTGTGCGCGCGAAAGCCCCAGAGGGGTGATCAGCCCCGCGCCGGTGATGACGATTTGTGAGGAACCTGAGGTCACGAACGTGCTTGGAATCGATTCAGTCACCTGCGAACGCGGTCGCAGTGTAGAGTTGCAATTTTTCCTCGCAGAGCCAGAAAACGGGCTTTCTCCCTCTCCCCTGTAC
>DATBDZ010000191.1:0-8714 GCA_036276235.1 Humisphaera sp.
GAGTCAACGGCACCGGACAGTACGTCATAGCGATTTACGCGCGGCCGCCGAAAATTCTTTTGCCATAAACCCCGTAGCGGCAACAAGATCGGCGACACGAAAGATTTTCGGATTTTTATAACTTTTTCGCCGGCTTCGCGACCACGACAGAGTCACAAGTATTGAACTGACAACTACTTACCGATGGATAAATCGCCAAGGGGGGTCATAATTTGTAACTCTTGCGCTGGCGGGCGGTTATGGAACAAAATGCTAACCTTTTGCTCTATAGTAGAGAAGCATGTTTTGGCCGCGGAGGAAAAAAATCTGCAATGTGAAGATTTTTCTTCGGCGAGCCGCCGGACGAGGAGCGTAAGTCGTTGGTAGGCAGTTGCTTATGGCGGAAATGGGGTCATAATTTCTAACTCCCGCCGCGGCAGCGGGTTACAACCGAAAAAGGAAACATTTTGCTATATAGTGGGAGGGTGAGTTTCGGGGTTCGAGTTTCGACTCGACTGAGCTCGCCGAAGTCAGGTTTCGGGTGGCGTAAGGGGCTCGAGTTTTCCTGCTCTGGCTTTTCTTGAAACCTGAAACCAGTTGGACGGCTCCCGTTCGACAGGCTCACCGCAGGCTGGCTCCTTCTAACGCTATATATAATGTATGGTTTTTGTTTATTTCACGCGGACACGCGGAAAATTTGCCGCAGAGACCGCCGAGGACGCGGAGACGTGCCCGGACTTCAAACGGGTCTCTGCGCTCTTGGCGCTCTCAGCGGCTTAATCCTCTCCAAGTTTCGACAATGTGTTGCGCCAAATGTTGAAGAATGATGCGCGAGGAAGAAGGATTAACCGCAGATAAACGCGGATGAACGCAGATCAATGCAGGAGTGGGTATTGAATGATCTGCGTTCATCTGCGGTTGATATCTCTTTCTGCAGGCTCCCACTCTGCGCCTCTGCGCCTCTGCGTGAGACAATGTTCCTCTCTTCGCGTGAGCTCGCGGCGACGCGCCTGTTAAAACAGGAAGAGTGTCGCACGATTCGCACACGATATGATGTCGCGTAAGGCCATGACAACAATCCTCTTGCGACTGTAATGGTCGTCTGCGGGAACGCGACAAATGCGACACTTTCGCGAAGGAACACAGAGTCTCACGCAGAGGCGCAAAGGCGCAGAGGTCGGAATGAGAACTAGTCTTTGCCCTTCGTCGTTATCTGTTCCCGCGACGGAAAGCTCGACGCGACGCGTGATGAAACATGCAACAGGAGTCGATGAAACCAAATGATTTAAAATTTGATTCAGAATGATTCATCGGCCGCGTCGGCACCGGTCCGAAGAGGTGTCACGCGAAGAAACGAAGCGGCGAAGAATAGGAGTATCTCACGCAAAGGCGATAAGGCGCAAAGTTTCAGCCGATCTTCTTTGCGCCTCTGCGCCTCTGCGTGAGCTTCATCTTCTGGCTCCTGGCTTCTTCTTTCCCCCATGCAACGTGCGATCGTGGTGCATGCAACGGATTGGTGCGAAATCTGATGCAAAACATTACATGGCGGGTCGGCCGCATGCTTTGCGCCAAGGAGCCAAGACGCCATGACGCCAAGAAGACAAAGATGACGTCACCCTGCCTTTGTATTCTTCGCATCTTGGCGTCTTGGCTACTTGGCGCAATCAATTGTGGGGATGATCAATCGCGCATCATGGGGCGCCACTAATTGGCGTATTTTCGGGGGCGCCGTAACGCGCCTCTGGGAGCCGCTGAGAGCAGTCAGCGGCAGCAATCTGACATCGGTGACGGATGTCGACTTGCGGCGATTTCTGGCTGCCGCGCGACTGCTCGAAGATCGCGCCATAAGTCGCGCGGAGTCGCGCTCGACCCCGCTGGCAGCCCGGAAAAGCGGGTCGAGCGAATCGGCAGTCGCGCGGCGCGGACGGCTCCTGAATTGACGTAAGTCATCCTCAATCCACAAAATCCAGCCTCGCCCGCAGATTCTCCGAAAAACCCGGTTGCCGTG
This sequence comes from Humisphaera sp., assembly GCA_036276235.1. Lineage (GTDB taxonomy): Bacteria > Planctomycetota > Phycisphaerae > Tepidisphaerales > Tepidisphaeraceae > JANWHF01. The sequence goes on from DATBDZ010000191.1 coordinate 1,988, forward strand.
TCGTCCTCTTATTGAATGCCCATGGCGGACCTAGATCTGATCACGCGGAACGTATTGGCGCGGAGCGGCGCGCTGGTGCTTTATGCACGCCAATGGCTCGACGCGGCGGCGGCGGAAGATGTCGTGCAGGAGGCGTTGACGGCGCTGCTCGCCTTGCGGGCGGCGCCGGATGATCCGGTGGCATGGATGTGCCGCGCCGTTCGCAATGCGGCGATCGATTCCGCCCGCTCTTCCTCGCGGCGGCGCCGTCGCGAGGAAGTGGTCGCCGCGGAGCGGCGGGAGATGTTTGAGAGCCGACCGGATTCGCTGATCGATGCCAGGACCGCCGCCGAGGTTTTGGAGCGATTGCCCGCCGATCTGCGCGAGATCGTCGTGCTGCGGATCTGGGCCGGCATGACGCTGTCGCAGATCGCGGCGATCTGCGGCGTGGGCATCACCACCGTTCACGATCGTTACGAATCAGCCCTGCGGCAAATGCGTGCCGCACTGGAGAAGCCATGCAACAAGAACCCATGAATCCTGCCGACCGTGAACTGGAAATGGCGCTCCAATCCGTCGCGCCATCGACGGCACGCATCGACGCCGTCGCAGCGGCGTTTGCCGCGGGAAGGCAATCGGGCCGCAGGCAAACGCGATTGTGGCAAGGCGCGGCATCCGTCGCTTTGCTCCTTGCAGTTGGAAGTTGGATGCTTCCGGCAAAGCCGGCGATTCAGCCGCCGGGTGGAATCGTCGCGCAAAGTGTGATCGTGAAAAATGAAACGCGTCCATTGCCGACGCAGAGTTTGTTGATCCTCGAGGACGCGATGCGCCGCAATGGATTGGACGGCCTGACCTCGCCGAATCTTCCGGACGTGCGAAACGTCAACCCAGCGGACAATCTGTAAGCATTCCGTAGGGTCCGCGAGGGACTTTAGAGCCTTCCCGTGGCACGGGTTTTTAACCCGTGCGTGCGATGCACGGACAAGCAAGCCCGCGGAAGGCAACGATTTCTATTGTTCCTGCGCCGCTTGCACGGGTTGAAAACCCGTGCCACAAGAAAAGTTATCAAGCTCCCAGCCGGAGCCTGCGGAAACTTCAAAGACGCTCTACCCCATTTCAAAAAGGTAACCCATGAAACGATTGATCATCATGACGATGCTGTCACTTGCGAACTCCCTTCCGGCACTCGCGCAAACGACGCAGCCGGACAGTCGCAAGTTTGAGCTGACGGCAACCGCCCCGCCGATACCGGCGCTCAAAAACCAATTGCTCTTCAACTACTCACAGCGGACGCCCGGGAACGCGGCGATGCCTTATGCCGACGCGATCCTGCTTATGGGGGCCGACACGACCGAGAAGGCCGATCGCGCGCTGGCGGCTTTTGATTCCGGCGATTTCAAAACCTTCGACTCAATTGCTGACGCGATGACGCTCGAACCGTTCTTTGATGAGCTGGAGGTCGCCGGGCGCATGGACGATTGCGACTGGCTCTCCCCGCTGCGCGAGCGCGGCGTGCGCACCCTGCTCCCGCACCTTGCCCCACTCGCCCAGGGCACGAGCAAGGCGATCAAAGTCCGGGCGCTGCGACAGCTTCGCCAGGGAAAAATCGCCGACGCGCTGGCGACATTGCGGCTTGGATATGAGGTTTCCGACAAGGTCGGCCGCGAGCATGTGATGGTCGCCAGCCTCGTGTCGCTCGCGATCATGATGCGCATGAACGATGCCCTCGCGCACACGATGAGCGACGCGAAGTCGCCAAATCTGTACTGGGCGCTGGCGGAGTTCCCCAGCCGCCAGCAGGTGCTGCGAAGTGCCTGGGATTACGAAGCGTGGTGGCTCTACCTGGATATCCCTGAGCTGAAAAAAGTCCGTGCCGGCGAAGAGCTCACCGCCGACCAATGGCGGCACATCCTGATCGATGACATGGCCCCGTTCTACATTCTCACCGAAGAATACAAGCCGACCGGCCAGCGCCCGCATCCGGATCCGATCAAGGACGCCAGCCAGCAAGTTCGCCAGCAGGCGGCCGCGCAATACGCGACAGCACACGGCATGACCGCCGACCAGGTGTCGCACGTCGATCCTGCAATCGTGCTGGGCAACTTCTACTTCCAGCAATATCAGATCGAAGCCGACGACATCGCCAAGTGGCGAGGAATGTCATACCCGCAGCTACTGTTCATTCGTACGCGTTTGAATGCCGACCTGGCTCGGTTGAAGCGAGAGCAGCCGAGCAATCCGTTCCTGGAGATCGTCGGGGATCTCGGCCACGCAATTGAAGTCTTCGCCCGCGACGACCGCCAACTGGCGGCACTGACCGCCGTCGAGGCGATCCGCTCCTACGCCGCCGCCCATCAAGGGGCGCTGCCGCAGCGACTGGAAGACATCACCGAGACGCCGGTGCCGTTCAATCCGGTGACAGGAAAAATGTTCGAGTATCGTCTCGAAAACAATGCGGCGACGATCGCGGATAATCGAACGGAGGAAGATCGAATCGGCAAGTTGAGCTATACGATTTCGATTCGCAAGTGATGTTGCGACCGGCCCTGAATCCTGACGGCAAAGCCCTTCGATGATGAGTCGAAGGGCTTTTGCTTTAGCGCGACCTCTTTCCTGGCTTTTTCTTTTTTGCCTTGCGGGACTTGATTTTGCGGAACGCTTCAACGTCAGCCAGATCCTTCAACCTGCCGCTGGCCTGTTTATTTACCTGAAGATCGTCGTAGCTGATGATGGGGACCGGCACCCCATCCATCATGGCGCTGATACGCCGAACATAACACGCTTCGAATTCAACCCCACTAGGGCCGGTCAGAATGTCGACCCGGAATGGCACTCGGCCAAATTGAATGACCTGACCAAGCTCGCGAAATTGCTCGGGTAAAACGGAGGCCTTTGAAAATCCAAACTTTTGAAGCGCTGTTGAGACACGATCTGCGTTTTGGACGTCGGTCGAAATCCAGACGTCCAAATCACCAGTGAAGCGTTTGTAACCGTGAAAGTTTACCGCATAGCCGCCAAGCAAAAGGTATCTAACCTCTTCGGAGTTGAGTAACAGTAACAATTCTTTGAAGTCTTGGTTGAGGTTTACCTTCGGCATAGCCGTAATTCAGTTGGCGAAGTCGTTCCAGTTCACGCAGACGCTCATACGGCGTGCGCGACGCCCAGTACTCCAGATCGTGCTGGTCAGCCTCCTCAAAGCTGTTGAATACTTTGACAGCTGATCGGTCCAATCGGTCGGTCGGTGAGCGCGGTACCGTTCCCCGCGGCGTTGCTTTAGAGCGGCGAGCTTTCGATGCAGCCTTTGAGTTGACTCGCTTCATATCGCTCGATCATTTTACAGTACAAAGGGCCGGTCAACAATTACGACTCAATGACCCGATCGCTGGCCTTTCGCGCGGCAATTGCTATTCTTCGAGCTTCATATTTCAACAAGATGAGATACCTGCTTCCAACCGCTCTGATCGCATTCTCGATATCGACCTTGCTAGGCTGCACGCCCAAGCCTCCGCCGGATCTATTGGCGCAGCAATGGCTCTCGGAGGTGACTGATCTTCAGCCCGGCATGCAGGCGACCCAGGCCAAGGCGCTGCTCGTCTCGCGCGGCTACAACTTCGAGGCGCCCCCGCCGCCGCCGTCGGCGAATACGACGCAATGGAATTCGTATCACTTTGCGAGCACGAAATATCCGGAGCGCGTGCTGGTGCTCAGGTGCCAGGCCTGCCGCGAGCATGAGCGGACGGATACCGGCACCTCCGATTTGGATGGCTGGTATTGCCTGCGCGATTGGTATGTCGAGAACGAACAAACGGGAATTTTGACGCGAAAACTGCGGGAATAAGCGACCGCAACGGCCCGGATTGGGCGCGGCGGCGGTTTTTCGAGCTTCCTCAGCCCGAAGTTACCGCCCAACCCGCTGCCGTGCCGACATTAATCTTCTTGACCGCTTTTTGATGCCCTGAGATAATCCCTACAGTGCCGAAATATCGTGTTAACACCCTCGCGGCCTTGGCGCGCCAGATGGCGTTTACGCCCCTGGAGACGCGCGGCGTGCAGGTGTTGGCGGCCGAGGAGCTGCTCGCCGTCATCGATCCGAATAAAGCCTACCCGCTCGACTTTGTCATCTTTCGTATCACAGGTTATCGGCCCAAGCAGGTCGCCGAAGATTTGCTGACCGGGCTGGCGTTGCAGCATGACCTGGGCCTGCTCATCGAGCATGTGAGCGCGACGCTCGATGTGCGCGCCGCTGATCTCCCTGAGCCGGTGCTGGCGATCGAAGATGTCTGCGAGCGGTTTAACGTCACCAGCAAAACGATTCAGCGATGGCGGCGCAAGGGCCTTGCCGCGCGGCGGTTTATCTTTGCCGATAATCGTCGGCGCGTCGGGTTCCTGCTGACCAGCGTCGAGCGGTTCTTCGCGGCACATCAGGATCAGATGGGCGCGGCGATGAATCTCTCGCAGGTTCAGACCGCCGAGCATGAGCAGATCATCCGCCGCGCGCGGCATCTGGTTGAACAGTGCGATTGCTGCGAAAGCGAAATCTGCCGCCGCGTCGGTAAGAAGCTCAATCGTTCGCCGTCGGCGATTCTGCATATTCTCCGCAAGCATGATGCGGAGAACCCGACGCGGGCGATTTTGGCTGTCGCGCGCGAGCCGCTGAATGAAGAGCAGCGTGGCCGCATCGCGCGTGCATTTAAGCGCGGCATCAGCATCGGCGAGCTGGCGCAGCGCACCGGCCGGCGCACCACCGCACTCTATCGCGTCATCCTCGAAGAGCGGCTGGCGAAACTTGGCCGCCGCAAGACCCGGTTTATTGATGATCCGCTTTATCATCAGGATGATGCGCGAAGTGCGATGGATGCGATCGTCGCGCAGGAAGATCTGATGGGCGATCCGCGGCCGGAGGAGAGCCGTGTGCCGCGCGATTTACCTCCGTATCTGGCGGATCTATATCGCACGCCGCTACTGACGCCGGCGCGCGAGCGGGCGCTTTTCCTGAAATTCAATTTCCACAAGTTCCGGTTTGTCGAGGCGCGAACGGAATTGGAGCCGCAATTCGCCCGTGCCCGCGATCTGGCGACGCTCGAGAATCATCTTCGCGAAGCGACCGAAACCAAGAACGACATCGTCCGCGCGAACATGCGGCTGGTGGTGAGCGTCGCCCGCAAGCACCTCCGCCCCGGCATCTCGCTCACCGAGCTAATGAGCGAAGGCAGTCTGGTGCTGATGCGGGCGGTGGATAGCTTCGACGCCCATCGCGGCAACCGATTCAGCACCTATGCAACGTTCGCGCTGATGAAGGGCTTCGCCCGAACGGTGCCGCAGATCCTCGCGGCGCGGCGAGCCGTCGGCGTCGATGAAGCAGTCCTCGACGGTATTCCCGATCATCGCGCCGCGCGCACGCCCGATCATGTGGCCGACCGCGAGCAGGTGCGGCAACTTCTCTCCCGCCTCGACGACCGCGAGCGGGCGGTCGTGCTGGCGCATTATGGCCTGGCCAATCAGCAGTCCCCCGCCACCTTCGAGCAACTGGGCCACCGATTTGGCCTCTCCCGCCAGCGCGTCCGTCAGATCGAACGCAACGCGATGGCGAAGCTGCGCGTCACCGCCAGCCAGATGCAGTCGTAAGCTGCGTTAATGCTCAAACGCACTGACGCCAGGGAGGGATCGACCAGCTTTCCGCTGGCTTATGCCCGATCACACCCTGAGCAAGGTCCGACGAACTGGCTGTGGCTGACATTGTTCTGCATTCTGGTTGCGGTGCTCCTTGTGCTGCTGGGGTACCTTGGGCTGGGCGTGGTCGGTGGTCCAATGGAATGGTTTTCACTGGCACATTAGGCGACGGGATCTCTCTTATACGTTGCGGATTTCGGTGGTGGTCAGTTCCGGGTGCCGCCGGTGTCACAGGTCGGCGTACTCGCAGACCTGTGCCTCCCGTGCGAACAGCACAGGTCTCGGAGTACCGCGACCTGTGGCACCCGGCGAGTGAATACGAACTGCCATCATCCCGGTTTTCAAACTACTGCTCACTCAACTGCTTCGCGGCAACGCGCAGATCGCTCGCGAGATCGGCACGGGCTTTCTCGCGCATTTCATGATCTGGCATTCGCAAAATCGACGACGGATGAACGGTCGCAATTACCGTTGACGCCCAGGTGGAATCTGAGATCGGCTTTCCCCGGCTTTTGGTGATGCGGAAGCTTGGGCCGAGCAGCGACTGCGCCGCCGTCGCGCCCAAACAGACGATCACGCGCGGCTCGATGACTTTAATCTCCGCCTCCAGCCACGGCCGGCATGCGGCGATTTCGCGCGACGACGGTTTGGAATGCAAACGTCGCGTCCCGCGCGGCTCCCATTTGAAATGCTTTACCGCATTGGTGACATACGCTTGCGAGCGATCGATGCCTGCCTGCTCCATCGCCTCATCGAGCACGCGGCCGGCGGGACCGACGAATGGCTTGCCCGCCTGATCCTCCTGATCGCCCGGCTGCTCGCCGACAAACATGACCTTCGCATCCGCCGGCCCTTCGCCGAAAACAGTTTGCGTCGCGTTGCAATAAATTGGGCAGCCCTGGCATTTTCGTGCCGCCTTCACCAACTGCGGCAGCTCAAGCTTCGCCGGCAAAAAATCCGCGGCGGATGAGGTTGTCGGACAGGCGGGGGCTTTAGCCATGCAAGCCAGCGCCGCAAATGGTGTGCTCGGGGGAGGGTTCGGGGTTCAGGGTTCAGGAAAGCACGAGACGGCGCTCGA
>DATBDZ010000192.1:0-11471 GCA_036276235.1 Humisphaera sp.
CTGGCAAGCCGAGCTTGCGCAGCGTCTGATCGACGCGCGCCAGCAGAACATCCAACCCGCCGAACACCCGCTCGCATCCGCCGACCTCCAGCAGCAATCCTTCCGGCGGATCGAGCGCCACCACCGGCGAAAATCGCATCATCCACCGCCCCAGCGCCTCCAGCGCGCGCAAATCTTTAGCCGGCTCATAAGGCAAATGAATCAGCTGCGGACAAATCGCCCGAACCTGAGCCAACGTCATCCCCACCCGCGCGCCCGCCTGACGAAGCTCGGCGCTGAGCCGCACGACCGTCTGACGATTGCTCGTGGTTTCAACAATGGCGACGGGCCTTTCTGCTTTTTGCGATTGGAGAGATGCGCCACGCTTTGAGCTGCCCCTTACTCCCTCCCCCGGTACTCCGGGGGAGGGCTGGGGAGGGGGTTGTGTTGAAGGAGCGTCGGGTGGGGTGCATGACATCTTCGACAACGAGTCTTTATCCCCTCCTCCGGTACTCCGGGGGAGGGTTAGGGTGGGGGCCGTTTGCGCGAGTGACAATCGTCCTACACAACCCCCACCCCAGCCCTCCCCCGGAGTACCGGAGGAGGGAGAAATAGACACGCGCGGCTGGCGACGCCGATATCGAAGAATCGGCCAATCCCGCAGATAAACGCATAAAATGGATGTCACAGCAAAACTCCCGTGTTCGCTCTGCCATCCATGGACGAATTGATTCGCAGCTGGGCATTCGTAGGGCGGGATTTATCCCGCCGTCCTTCCGCAAATTGCGGCGGGATAAATCCCGCCCTACGCCTGCGCCACTCGCCACGGGCACGCTGTCGCGAGCCCATGCCACCCGACATTGCGGAGGCCCATTAATTTGGGTGCCCGGGGTGCCATGCCTCACGCTTGCGTGAGCATGTGTTTGGGGCATCTGGATATACATGCCCACGCAAGCGTGGGACATGGCACCCCGGCATTAAAGTGGGTGGCATGGGCTTGCGACAGCATGCCCGAGGCTTCCAGCCAAACCGCGTTCAAGTTTTGTTAGGATATCGTCCGGAAACTTCCACGGTCAAGAGAAGATTTTGTTAGATGGTTTTGCGATTAACAAAATCCCTCTTGGAAACCCCCCGCCGCTCAGATACGCTCGCGTCTGCCGCGTTGTCTCCAAGGATTACCCAATGACCCAAACAATCGATCAACCCGCAGAGCCGGCGACTTCCACTCTTGCCGCCGTTACCAATATTCACGTTCGCCAATGGATTTCCCGCTGCATCGAGATGTGCAAGCCGGAGGCGATTTATCTCTGCGATGGCAGCGATTCGCAGCGCCAGGAACTGCTCGCCCGCGCCGTCGCGGAGCATGTGCTGATCAAGCTCAATCAGCAGAAGCTGCCGAATTGTTATCTGCATCGCAGCAATCCCAATGACGTCGCCCGCACCGAGCAGTGCACCTTCATCTGCACGCCCAGTGCCGACATGGCGGGGCCGACCAACAACTGGCTGGAAACCAAAGCCGCGTATGCAAAGCTGCGCGGGCTTTTTGAAGGCTCGATGCATGGCCGCACGATGTACGTCGTTCCGTTTGTCATGGGCCCGATCGGCTGCCCTTTGGCGAAGGTCGGCGTGCAGGTGACAGATTCCATCTACGTCGCCATCAGCATGGGCATCATGACGCGCATGGGCAATGTCGCGTGGGATGTGCTGGGCGGCGGCGACGAATTCACCCGCTGCCTGCACAGCCTGGGCGATGTGAATCCCGAACGCCGCTACATCTGCCATTTCCCGCTGGATAACACCATCTGGAGCTTCGGCAGCGGATATGGCGGCAACGCCCTGCTCGGCAAAAAATCGCTTGCGCTTCGTATCGCCAGCTGGCTGGGCTACCAGGAAGAATGGATGGCCGAGCATATGCTGCTGATGGGCGCGCAATCGCCGGATGGCCGCAAGACCTACGTCGCCGCCGCCTTTCCCAGCGCCAGCGGGAAGACCAATTTCGCGATGATGACCCCGCCGCCCAAGTATCAGCAGCAGGGCTGGAAGATCACAACCGTCGGCGACGACATCGTCTGGATGTGGATCGATCCGCAATCCGGCCGACTGCGCGCCGTCAATCCCGAGGCCGGCTATTTCGGCGTCCTTCCCGGCACCAATCGCGCTACCAATCCGATCGCGATGGACATCATGTCTCACGACACGATCTATACGAATGTCGGATTGTTGCCCGATGGCGATGTCTGGTGGGAAGGAAAGACCGACGAGCCGCCCAAGGAATGCATCGACTGGACCGGCCAACCCTGGACGCCGGCCGCGGGAAAAGCCGAGGGCCGCAAGGCCGCCCACGCCAACAGCCGCTTCACCGCGCCGATGGCCAACAACCCCGCGCTCGATTCCGCCGCCAATGATCCGGATGGCGTGCCGGTCAGCGCGATCGTGTTCGGCGGCCGCCGCTCGCGCACCATTCCGCTGGTTTTCCAGGCCTTCAACTGGAATCACGGCGTGTACATTGGCGCGACGCTCGGCTCAGAAACCACCGCCGCCGCCACCGGCCAGGTCGGCGTCGTCCGCCGCGATCCGATGGCGATGCTCCCGTTCATTGGCTACAACATTCGAGACTATCTCGTCCATTGGTTCCGCATGCGCAAGCGCATGCGCGATTGCCCGCGCGTGTTTCACGTGAATTGGTTTCGCCGCGACGATCAGGGCCGCTTCCTCTGGCCCGGCTTCGGGGAAAACATGCGCGTGCTCAAATGGATCATCGACCGCTGCCACGGCCACGCCTACGCAGTAGAAACCACGCTAGGCTGGATGCCCCGCGCCCAGGACATAGATCTCGAAGGCCTCAACATCGACATCAGCCAACTCGAAGCGATCCAGACGGTGGATAACGAAGCCGTGAAGCTGGAGCTGCTCAGCCAGGAAGAGCTCTTCCTGAAACTCGCGGGAGATCTGCCGAAGGAGATGGTGTTTCAGAGGGAGTTGTTGATCAGCAGGTTGTAGACGACTCACGGCGATCTCAAGGCAGTTTCCGCCGCGCGACCGCCAATCCGCTCGACCCGTTTTCCGAGCTGCCAGCGGGGTCCCGCGCGACTCCGCGCGACTCCGCGCGACTCCTGGCGTGATTTGCACTCGGTCGCGCGGCTCATAAAAACTCACGTAAGTCAATCTCGATTTGATATCAAATTCCTGCCGCTTCAATTGTTTTCTATGCGTCTCTGCGCAATCGAATCGCGCAGAGGCAAAGACCGCAAAGGCGTGCATGCTTCATCCCGCATTGTGTCGAGCTTTCCGGCGCGGGAACAGATAACGACGAAGGGCAAAACTTGTTCTCATTCCGACCTCTGCGCCTCTGCGCCTCTGCGTGAGGCCACCGTGCTCGGTCCCCAAAAATCGCGAAAGTGTGGCTCTCCGCGGAACCTGCTGATTGTTGTGGTGCAGATCCATCGGAGGGAGCGCTTTCGTCCACCAGATATTGTGGTGAGGCCTGCGTTTCCAGCGACTTTCGCGGAGCGCCGAAAGTGTCGCATTTGTCGCATTCCCGCAGACGACCATTACAGTCGCAAGCTCATTGCTGTCATGGCCTTACGCGACATCATATCGTTTGCGAATCGTGCGACACTCTTCCTTTTAAAAAGCATCGCCGCGAGCTCACGCGAAGCGAGGAACATTATCTCACGCAGAGGCGCAGAGGCGCAGAGGCGCAGAGGCGCAGAGGCGCAGAGGCGCAGAGGCGCAGAGGGAATTCCTCTTTGCGGCTCTGCGCCTTCGCGTGAGATCTCCCTGGCCCGATCTGGGGTGGCGATGTAATGTTTTGCATCAAATTTTGCACCAATCGGTTGCATCTGCGATGGTTGCATGTTGCATTGCCTCCAACCGAAAGAGATATCAACCGCAGATGAACGAGGATGAACGCGGATCATTCAATACCCGCTTCTGCATTGATCTGACTTCGGCGAGCTCAGTCGAGGCGCGTTTATCTGCGTTCATCTGCGGTTAATTCTTTTTCCTCGCGCACCATTCTTCAACATTTGGCGCACCATCTTGATGAAATCTTAGAGGATGAAGCCGCGGAGATCGCCAAGAGCGCCGAGACGCGCTCGAACTCCGAGCACGTCTCTGCGTCCTCCGCGGCCTCTGCGGCCAATTTCTGGGCGATGTAAACAAAACCCATACATTATATATAGTGTTGTAGGAGCCCAGGAGCTTGGCGCTACGGAGCGAGGAGTCAGCAATCAGAGGCCACAGGAAAAAGTGAGGTCCTCACTATAGAGCAAAATGTTTCCTTTTCCCTTTGTAACCTGCTGCGCCACCGTGAATTACAGATTATGACCCCCATTTCCGATTTTCCACGATATAAACCATTGTCAATCAAGGGGTTGTGCGCGTCGCTTTAGCCTCGCGCACACGCGCGGCGAAGACAAATCTTTAGATTGCAGATTATTTTTTTTTGGCATCACCCTCGCCGCAGCGATTCGGCGTCGAGTCGGCGGTTCTCCGCTTCTCGGTAGCGGCTTTTGACCATCGGCAGCAGACCCCCCAGGACGGCTGTCGAGATTACGCCGAGCAGCAGGAGCGGATACCACACGGCGTAGGGCTGATGGTCGATCAATGCGATGACGCCCCCGATCAGGAAGATGACGCCGACCGCCACCGAGACGCTCATGAGCCCCAGGACGGTTCGGCGAAGCCGGCCGCGCGGGGCGTAAATGCCGGCGAGCGTGCCGATCAGGCCGCCCAGGCCGCCAAATGCACTGCCGCCGATCGCGCCAAAATATGCCGCGTGTTGTTCGGTCCACCATGGATGCATGACATTCTCCTTTTATAATTTTTTGCGTTTATTTTGAATTGCTTTTGCCATCGCGCGTGAGCTTGCGCGCCAGATCGCGTATCGAGCGGGCGTTGGAAGCAGAGAGCTCCCCGCGCTCGACCAGGCGGGCGAGCAGCTCGCTGATCGGGTCAGGCGCGCGTCCCTTCACAGCCGCCGACAGGCGTTCGATCACCCGATCCAGCCGCCCGCGAATCGTCGGGTAGCTAACGCCGTACGCATCCGCCAAGTCCTTCAGCGACCCGGACTTGAGGACCAACTCAACAATCAAATCCAAATCTTCCCGCGGCAGCGTGAGCAGCGCGTGGCCCTCAAGGTCCGAACGCTCGTTCTTTAACAAATCGAAAGTCATGTTCAATAATAATAAAGCGGACTTCAATTTTTGTAAAGGGGAATTTCGGAAAATTGAATAAATGCGAGGGCGCGCGGGCTGAAGCGTCCGCCGCGACCGCTTACGCACAGCGGCCAAGCATCGATAATGAGAGCGATACTCGGATTATCTAGAGCAGGCGAGCTTGCTCGTGCTTGCTCATTAATGACGTGTTCTACCGTGCCCGATCATACGGCAACTGAATTCCCGCAATAATCATTTCCCCTGATCCGTCGGGTTGATTCCGGGCAGAACCCCGCTGCGCGGATTGAGAAGCGGAAACGCCTGCTGTGTCGCGGGGCCGCGGCCGGCGGCTCGAAGCTCTGCCCGGCGCGCCTCCAGAAAATCCATAATCTTGCGCTGGTTCTCCCGTGTCTGGGTAATGATCAATTGGCCGCTCAGCTCGCGTAGGGCGCCGACATGTCCGCCGTTGTCGATCCATGATGTCCGGTCGATTGAGCTGCGGATTTCTTGGATGAGCTTTGCTTTGAGCTGCTCATCGGGTTTGCCGTTGGCGTCGTTGATCAGATCGCGAACGTCATAAATGCGATTGAGGGTGTCTTTGGCCAGCTCGTTCTGCGTCGAGATGACGAGAGCCCCGTCTCTGATGACATATCCAAGCGTCGGCGGATCTCCGCCGATGCCTGCCAGGATCCAATCGATTGCCTTTGACATTTTTATGTGGTGCGCTTTCAGCGTGACAGGCGTTTTTGGATCAATCTTCGCAGCGTCAAGTGCCTTCCACTCGACGACGATCGGCAGACCGGTCACTCGTTGCAGGCTATCGATGACATCAGTAAATGCCCTTTGGTCGAAGCCGAGTTCAAGCAGTATTTTGTCAAGTTGCGCCTCGACGCGGCGATCCGCTTCATCGGCTAGTGGAGGTGAATTTGCCGCCGGCCTGGTCGCCGGCTCGCTCGCGATAGCGATCACAATCACGCCGCGCTCCGGATCGATCCTGTAGGCGAGTTTCGTCTTGCCGGCTCCCGCAAAGCTCAGGACGGTTTTTAGAAAATATGAAACGGGACCGGCCGTGGCGAATTCGATGTCGGTATCGGGTGAAATCCCGGCTTTCCGCAACACTTCCCAATCCACGACAATCTCGACGTTGATGTCCCTGCTGATCAGATTCAGAACATCGCTTAGATGCTCGTGATTGAAGTGCATCTGGGGCCAATCCTTTTCGAGCTTGTTACTGATCTCCAGCTCGCGCTGCATTCGTGTGACGGCGTCGGCGGGATGTGGCGCCGCGGCTTGAGTCGTTGAGGAGAAGCGCCGCTCCAGCGCAGCGCGCTGGTTTTGAAGATTAACCTCGTCTTGAAGACGCGGACGCACGCCCTTTGCCCACTCATCTTCGGGGTATATCGCAAGAAGCTTGTCAACTGCTTTCAGTGCATTCGCATAGTCCCCCGCCTCCATCGATTTGCGTCCGTCGAGCCTAAGCACCGTGAACTCTCGCTGATCGACGCGAGCAATGACGATAATTCTGCCATCGATGGAATATCGGAGCTTCTCGCCCTTGTCGACGTTCGCAAGAATCATCTCGAGCCCCCGCGACATGATCGAATTCTGAATCTTTATCGACACCGGCGAATTTCGATCGATGCCGCCGCCCTTCAAGCTATGCCAATCGACGACGAAATTGAGCCCACTTACGTCGCAGAGAAAATCAACAACGTCGCCGAAGGGTGTGCGGTCGAAGCTGATTTCCGGCAGGACTCGACCGAGGGCGGCGACGGTTTGGTGATCGGGCTCCAACGGGCCGACGAGAAGCACGGCGTCAGCGGCCCGCTGATTCATGTGGAGATGACCCTGAGTCGTAACCGTGATGGCACCATGCTCCATCACGGCACGGAGGGCGGGTTGGTCATCCCGTACTGATTTGAGCGTCAGGTCCAGAGCCTGGCGCAATGTGATCTTCTTCAACGAGAGAGTGACTGGCGTGTTTGAATCGACGTTGGCGATTTGCAGCGCATCCCAGTCAACGTCAATTCCTACAGCGGCGGAGTTGCCCAGGAAATTGATGGCATCTCTGAGCTTCGCCCCGCTAAACTTCACCTGTCGAATAACACGATCGAGCGTCTTAAGGTCATCGGCGCTCGGTCCCGCATGCGGCGCTTTACGCACTTCACCGCTCGACAATGCAGAGCCAAGCTTGACGCGAACAACTTCGCCGCTGGGGCGGGCATATTGCAGCTCGTACGAACCCTCGGCATCCGGGGCGGCGTCAACGATCTTTCCGCCGGTAGCCCTGACAATACTTCCGGCGCGCAACCTCACGTTGCTTCGGTCGCGCGAATCCTCGATGACGACAATCGGTTTCCCATCCTCCACTTGGATCCCGCGGAAAATCGTATATTCCTCCGGATCGGCCGGACGGTTCGGTTGAGTTGCTATCGTTACTGATGGCGGATTGCCGGCAGTTGAATCAGGAGAGACGGCCTGCTTCGCCCGCGTCAGCGAGAGCGGCAACGCGACAATCGCCGCGCAGGCGATCAGCGCCGTCCATCCCATTTTCCGGTTTCCCTGTCGGCTGCGGATCATGAGGAGCCTCCTCTGGAGGTGTTTGAAATCTCCGACGCCGCTGGCCAGTAGCGGGAGCGACGAGCGCGACGCGGCGAAATCGATCGCATCGACCAACGCGGCGGCGTAATCATCCGCATACTGCGGCAATGCCCAGGTCACCCAGGCGTCGCAGCACAATTCCTCGGCGATGCGAAGCTGCCGCCGCGCGAGCCAGGTGAGCGGGTTCCACCAGTGGATCAGCGTGACCAGAAGCTCCAAGCCGCGCACCCAATGATCGCGCCTTCGATAATGTGCCAGCTCATGCAGCAAGAGCGCATCGCGCTGTGAATCGGTCAGTTGGTCCCAGAGCCGGCGTGGAATCAGCAGGCGCACCGGAAGTGGGAAACCCAGCAGCATCGGCGAGATCGGCGCCGCAATAAACGCGACCGTCGGCGCGCCGCGAAGAGCAAGCGACCGAGCGAGACCATCGGCTCGATTGCGGACATCCGGCGGCACATCAACCGCAAAACGCAGGAGCTTCGAGAACCGTCGCAGACGAATCAATGCGATCGTCGCAAACACAATCGATCCGCAAATCCAGAGCGAAACCGCGGCGACCGATGCGTTCTCCCAGTTTACCCTTTGCGGCTTTTGGGCTTGAACAATGGGCGAAATGACAGGCGGTGCTGTGCGTTCAATAGAATCAATCGCGACGTAAGAACGGAGGGCCGGGTCCTGGGCAGCTTCAATGCGCGGCGCAGCTACGGTCGATGCCGTCACCGGCTTTTCCAACCCAATCGTCACCGGAATCGCCCAGATCGGCGGCGTAATCAGCTTCACCAGCACCAGCACCCACAGAATATGCGTCAGCGCCGGCCGGCGAAGAAATAGCGACGCCACGATCGCCAGCAGCGCGAGTATTGCCGCGCCGAGGGAGTTTTGCGCCGCCAGGGTGAGAAGCTCGCGCATGGCCCAACCTCTCAATTCTTGCGTGTGCGCCGGCGAACCAGTTGCCGCAGCGCGCGGCGTTCGTCCTCGCTCAGCCCGCGCGCACCCGCTAGATGCGTCAGCACCGGCACCAGCGATCCTTCGCAAAGCGTATCGACCACCTGCTGGATCCGCCGACCCACCAGCTCTTCGCGGCCGACCTGCGCGCTGAACAGATGCACATGAAGCGTCCGATCGCGGCTGACAAACCCCTTGGCTTCCAGCCGATCCAGCAGCTTTTGCACGGTGGCGTAATGCGAAGTCGCGCCGCCGGGATAGAGCAGATCGGTGACCTGGCGAATGCTCGCCGCCCCCCGCTCCCAGAGCACCTGCATCACGGCAAGCTCGGTTTCAGTCACATCGCCACGCGGCTTATCAGTCATGGTGTCTGACTTGTAAGACGAGGCGTCTGATATGTCAAGAGAATTGTAGTGGCACGGGCGGGCCGTATGAAATCGAAACCCGTCTCCGATATCTAAGGGGACGCACCCCTTCGGTCATGGGCGATTTCGAAGGGGACGCACCCCTTCGATATTCTCCGTCGTGGAGGGGTGCGTCCCCTTCAATCTCTTGCATGCCGGGGACCTGATGAAAAATAGGTGGATGTCATGACATCCACCTCTTCTTGAATTCGAATCACGGGTGAGCCGCCCGTGTCGCTGACATTTAGTCAGTTTGGCTTCGACAAGTGGATCAGCGTTACCGGTCCTTGTGCCGGTTCGATTTGCAGGTCTACGGAATCCTCCGATGGATCGGCGCGGCGGATGTGCAGGGCCATGTCGACAACATGGTTCACATGGCTCGAGGGATCATCGCCGAGGCTGATGTCGATGGCGCAGGCGCGGGTGCCTCGGGTATCGAAGCTGATGCCTTGCAGCGGCATGTTCTCGGCGACGCGCTGCGGGCCGGATTGCTTGTCGAGCACCTCGACGCTCGTCAGCCAGCCAAGATGATCGCGGCTGAATTGATTGAAAAACTCGACCCAGTCTTCGGATTTAATGCTTTGGGTGTCCATTGTTGGCCTCTCTTTCTACATGTGGGGGGTTCAGGGTTCGGGGTTCAGTACGGGAAGGCCACATAGCGAATACCCTTCTCTGCATGTCCTGAACCCTGAACCCTGAACCCCGAACCCTCCCGATCTGCAATCACCGAGCCAAACATTGAGAAGAGAACGATGTTTCTTATGATTCGGTCAGAAAAGAAGTTTGGCGAAGGACATTGAGCATGAATTCAACGACCGCCGCACGGCGGAGCATCGAGCAGGTGTTCGGCGAATTGGCGCGGGCAAAGCGGATCGGCCTGGTGGCGTTTATTCCGGCGGGATATCCGAATCTTGCTACGACCTCGGCCGTGCTTCCCGCGCTGGAAGCCGGGGGCGCGAGCGTGATCGAGGTGGGATTTCCCTTTTCCGATCCGATCGCGGATGGGCCGACGATTCAGGCGGCGTTTACCGAGACGCTTAAGGCCGGGCTGAAGGTGGATGACATCTTTGCCGCCGTGGCGCGCGAGCGAGAAAACGTCTCGATCCCGATCGTCGGCATGCTCAGCTACAGTATTGTCTGGCGATATGGGGTGAAGCGTTTTGTGGCGGCGGCCAAATCTGCGGGCTTCGATGGGTTGATCCTTCCGGATTTGCCGCCGCCCGAGGCGCAGTCGGTTTGCGGAATCGTGCGCGCCGGGGGGTTGGATACGACGCTGCTCGTCGCGCCCACGACGACGCCGGCGCGCCGGGCGGAGATTGCAAAGCTGAGCAGCGGGTTCATCTATTATCTTTCGGTTTCGGGAATCACCGGCGAGCGCGATCAATTGCCGACCGATGTGGCCGCCAATGTTCGCCAACTGAAAAGCCTGACCGACCGACCAGTCTGCGTCGGCTTTGGGATTCATCGCCCGCAGCAGATTGCGCAGCTTGCAGGCGTGGCCGACGGGGCGATCGTTGGGACGGCCTTTGTGAAACAGTTAACCCAGCACGCCGCCACCGGGCCGGCGGGGACCGCCGAGCGAATGACGGCGTATACGCGGGAGTTATTGGCGCTCGCGTCCTATAAGTAACGGCGGCTTCAGCGTTTGTCAGTGCGGGATCGGCCGATTTTTCAGCGGGTAGAAAATTGCTCCAACTATCTAACCCACACGCGGTTAGAGTGTCCTATTCATGGAGCCACGCGCCAGTGAGACCGGAACACCACCCACCGTCGGGCCAACCGACGGCCAGCTTGTTGCGCAGGTGCTCGGCGGACAGCGCGAGGCATTTGACGCGCTGATCCGGAAATATCAGCGGCAGGCGGTTGCCGTTTCGTATCGACTGCTCGGTAATACGCATGATTCACTGGAGGTGACGCAGGAGGCGTTTCTCAAGGCGTTCAGCAGCCTGGCGACGCTGCAAAAGCCGGAGGCGTTTGGCGGATGGTTGATGCGGATCGTTTCCAACCTTTCGCTCAACTTTCGCCGCGGCCGCAAAACGCGATCGCAACTGCCGCTCGATGATCTGCTGGCCGCCGGCGACTCCCCTTCCGGCGAACCGGCCGGCGGCAACAGCGAATGGACGGCCCGCGATGATGATCCGGTGCATCACCTGGAGAGCCGCGAGATGGGCCAGAAGCTCAAGGAAGCGATGGCCCAGCTCCCCGAAAAACAGCGGCTGGCGCTGGTGATGTTCACAATCGAGCAGTTGCCGCAAAAGCAGGTCGCTGAAGCTTTGCAGTGCAGCGTCGAGGCGGTGAAGTGGCATGTGTTTCAGGGAAGGAAGAAGTTGAAGGAACTTCTCAAAGATGTTTTGTGAGTTGTGGGTTGTTGGTTGTGGGTCGA
>DATBDZ010000193.1:0-3099 GCA_036276235.1 Humisphaera sp.
GCGCGGTGGGATAAGTCCGCGCGGCAACATCTGCTGGAACATGTTCCAATCCACACGGTTACCGCCGAGGAAGCCGGCCACACCGTCGAAAAGACTTCGATCATCGACGGCGTGCGCGTCGTCAGCCTCAAAGATCTGATCGCGATAAAACTCATCTGCGGCTTAAATCAACCAGGCCGCGGCAAAGACATCGGCGATGTTGAAGAGCTGATCCGCGCGGTCGGGCTGGACAAGCGATTTGCGGGTAAGTTGCCGTCGAAATTGAGGGCACAGTTCAAGAAGCTCGTTGATGGCGTTCGCGCCAACGAGCGCGCGCGGTCGGATCAGCCGCGGTTCTAACAACCGAGGCAGATTTCTGCGGGAGGGCTCCCGAATTTAATCATCGCTCCCGACGGCGCGGGGTGCTGCTGGGCAGAGACGGCGGCATGGAACTTGGCGGATGTTGCGGGTCCCAATCCTCGGAAATCAGCACTCCGCCCATCGGGAAAACGGCGTCGAGCGCAAGCCAAGGCTTATAGATGCCGTAGTCGTCTATCGCATCTGTGCGATCGGCGTGGCCATCAATTTCATCGACGCCGACGCTGTAAATCGCGGGTGGGTTGCCAGGCACATAGCCCAATGGTCGATTGTCCGGCGAGAAGGGGTCCAGCGGCACGGAAGGGAGATAGCGAGGAACTAAATCGTTCAACTTCGCGGGCCAGGCACCAGCGTGATCGACTTGGTAGAGCCGCATCGCGAGCGCTGTTGCGGCTACGTGGCGCTCGGTCGCTCGCTTCAGGTGAAGCTCAATTGGGCGGCTGAAGCTGCCGTGGAACATCTGCGCCATCATGGATGCCGGCTCGGGCGCTGCGTTCAAGATCGTTTGAGCGGCGCGCCAATTCGGAAGGCGTGACGCGCTTGCCGCGACATCATACTCGCGCATTACTTCAATAGACTCCCAAGTACCCCAGCGCCGGACCACCCAGGAGAAATGGCTATCGGTCCGCAGGCTGTCGGCGATTGTCATGCGCTCAAAATCCCACGCGCGCAGCAAGGCCGACTGGCGCGGCGCATCATCAAGCAGTTCGCCGACGATCGCGTCAACCCCGGTCCGCGCCGCTTGTCCGTCCAACCGCCGCGAGTTCTGCCTAACGTCTTGGATCCGCAATGACGGCGCGACTCGAACGAGGGCATCGCACGCCAAACATTCAATGTCCCCAGCAACAAGGTGTGATATGCCTGTCGGCTGCTGATCTACGGCGTGGGCGATAAAAAGCATGTCGCGGAGGGTGTCAACGGCCGCCTCGTCGTCTCCGGCATCGTGCTGGTAAAGGGCCAGCAGATATAGCACGCGTGCAAGCGCCCGCTGTTCTTTGACATGACCGAGCAACGCGTGTTCCATGACGGGACTGACGAGGCTCAGGTGCCAATCGACGCCGGCACACTGGCGTGCCTTTCGAAGTAGTGAGAACGCATCCGCACGTTTGGAAATCACTTCACTGGCGTACTGGACGAGCACGGGGGCAAGCGTCCGTCCACGAACTTCTTCCAGCCAGAAATCCTGACAAATCGTTGGCTCAAGAAGCTTCGCCGCCAGGTGCAGATACGTCGCTGCATTGTCCTGGTCAGCGATCGGAGCAACCGCAAAGTCTTGCGGTAGAACGGGCTGTCCTCGGTCGTGTCGCGCGTTGACGTCGAGGTGGAAGCGCGCCTCGGAGTACAGGAGAAGGGCAAGTGGAACTGAAATATAGATGACTAACAGGGTGGCAAGAATTTTGCGGCCCCGTCGGCGGATAGGCCGTAGGGTCTTGCGCGAAACGACGTCGGATGATCCGGGGCCGGCATCCTTCATTCAACCTCGGCATGGAACAAGTCACATTTTACAGTTGGACACGCTCGGACCAGCATTATTTATTTCGATCTTGATTGTAACAGGTGAGACGTGCACGGGAGTCTGTGAAATCAATCACACCCTTCTTGCAAACCCAAACCCGCGCTCTTAGACTCTGCCGCTCGATTGGCGGGTAAAGGGACAGGAGGCCCCGGTGGGCCGGCCGCCCGCTGATGATTTTGGCTCCTCTCAACATGCTCGGTCCTGCGGGTTTGGCAATTTCGGGTCTGTCTCCCTTGTCGGCGATTCTTGGCGCTGAGCCGGGCGGGCTTTTCTATATCGAGCCCGCCATCATCATCACGCTTTGCGTGCTGGCGGGAATCGGTACCGTGCTGCTGCTGCCTTCAAAGCTGGAGTCGGCATTTCGCGGCATCGGCGGGACGCTCATGCTGGCGGCGGTGGTGATTCTGGCGGCGCTGGGCATTCAACGCTCGCCGCACCATATGGGGGTCTACTTCTGGATCTTTTCGCTGATTGCGTTGGCGGCGGCCGTACGCGTCGTTACCCATTCCAAGCCGGTCTACGCGGCTCTCTATTTCGTCCTGACCGTCTTCGCGACGGCGGGGCTTTTCATTCTCCTCTCCGCTGAGTTCATGGCGGTGGCGCTGGTGATCATTTACGCCGGCGCGATTCTTATTACTTATGTATTCGTGATCATGCTCGCTTCGCAGGCCAGCGAGGGCGGGCTGCCGACCCAAGCGTTGGCGGAGTATGACACGGTGAGCCGCGATCCGCTGATTGCTGCCGTCGCGGGGTTTGCGCTGATGGGGATGACGATCTTTGTGATCTTCGACAAGGCCGAGGCGGTTCAGCCGCCGGGGCTGAACAAGCCGAAGCTTGACGTAAACGCCGGTGTCACCGTCCATGGCGGTGCACAGGAGTTGGGGACATATCTCTTTCAGAATCAAACGATCAACCTGGAATTGGCGGGCCTGATCCTGACATTGAGCATGGTCGGGGCGATCATCATCGCCCGCAAGCGGGTGATCAATCTCGAGCCGGCGACGCCGCTCGCGCCCAATGTGCAGACCGCGCCGATGACGCCACTGGATGACAGCCCGCACAGCATTCCGGTTTACGGAACGACCAATCCGCGACAGAAGGATTATCCAGAGACGTGATCTGCCGCCGCTTAAAACTGTCCCATGAATGATCTTCTTCCTTATCTGCAGCATTATCTCGCGGTCGGCGCGATCATGTTCTGTATTGGGCTGATCGGCTTCATGACC
>DATBDZ010000194.1:0-7160 GCA_036276235.1 Humisphaera sp.
GGCCCTTGCCGTGAATGTAGTCGGCAAGGCCCTTCATGTCGGGGAACTTTTGATTGGTTGCGAGCACGCCGTTGGCGTCGCGCTGGCCTTCCCAGGTGTCGTCGATGTTGATGTAAGTCCAGCCATGATCGATCAAGCCGGCGTTGACCATCGCGTCGGCAGCGCCTTTCACGTCTTCCGCCGTCACGCGGCCGGCAAAGCGATTCCAGCTATTCCACCCCAGCGGCGGCGTGAGCGCGATCGTGTCGCCGATCACAATGTTCAGCGTAATGCTATCAGTGCCAAGTGAATTACTCGCGGTGATCTTCACCGGATGCGATCCGGCGGCGCTGCTGCGGCCAGTGATCGTGCCGCTGGCGGCATCGAGCGTCAGCCCCGCCGGCAGGCCATCGGCCTTAAAGGCGATCGGCCGCTGGCCAGTAGTGGGAATGTGATAGAAGAACGGCTTGCCCGTCCGCTCGCCATAAATGCGCGGCCCATTAATGCGCGGCGTCATCGGCGCGGGCGGCGTGAGGATCGCCGCTTTTCGAGCTGCGGCTGCCGCATCGTCCTGTGCTCGGGCAGAAACTGGAACGCACATCAGCGCAATCAAACCGGCGCGCACAATCCAGCGACTCTTCATAACCTTCCTCCGAGAGATGAAATATGGACGACGCGCGATTAGACGCAAAGCCGGAGAGGTTTGCAAAGTAAATCGAGTCTGCTCCACCCAAGACAGCAGACAAGAATGTCTGCCACACCGAGATAGCCCCGCACCGATCCTCCCGTACAATGCCGCCATGTCGGCGGATCAGACCACGCTCGGAATCGATGTCGGCGGAACTTCGGTGAAACTAGCGGCGATTCGGGACGGAAATCTGCTCTGGACCGCCAAGGCAAATTATTGCAAGCCAACCGGGGCCAAACTCCTTGAAGTGGTGCGCGAAGTAACCGCTGGCCGGGCGCAGGATCTTGCCGGCGTTGGCTTGTGCGTGCCGGGGCTTTTGGATGAGCGGCGCGAGCGCGTCACATTTTCGGCGAATGTTCCTGGGCTGCATGACATTCGGCTGGAGGAGTTGGCGATCGCCGCCGCGGGGCAGCGGCCGGCGACGATTCGGATCGTCAACGACGCCCTGGCCAGCGCATGGGATATTTACACCGTCGGTAAGTTCGGCGGCCGCCTGCTCGTGCTCGCGCTGGGCACCGGAGTCGGCGCCGCGGTTCTCGACGATGGAGTTCCCCTTCGCGTCGATGGCGATTCGCCCGGCCATATCGGGCAGATCGACGTCTCGCTGGCGGATGAGCCGATCATCGGCCCCGACGGCGGCGCGGGAGGCCTCGAAGGCTACATCGGCGCCTCGGCGATGCGCCAGCGCTACGGCTCCGGCGCTACGCCGACGCGGCTGGGGATCGACGATCCGCCGATCCGCGCGCTCGTCCGCGCCGTCCGCATCTGCCACGCGCTGTATCGCCCGCATCACATCGTGCTAGCCGGCGGCATCGGCATCCGCCTGGGGCATCTGACCGAAGAGATTCGCGCCGCCGTGAGCGAGCACCTGACCCGCATCGCGCGCCCCGAATGGACGCTCAGCGCCGCAGAACACGACCACCACGCCGCCGCCGGCGCGGCGCGCTTGGCGAATGAAAAATGTCAAATGAAAAATGAAAAATGGCGAGGAGGCGCGGGTCGCGAATGAAAAATTAAAAATGAAAAGTGAAAAATGTTCAGCAGGGCGACCCTCCTTAAGTTCCCATTTTTCACTTTACATTTTGCATTGGGCCCTGTCTGAGCAAAGGAACCCGAATTGACTTTCAACCTCACCCCCGACGCTCAAGGCCGCCTTACGCTCACTCGTCCTGGCGAAGAGGACAAATCCGACGTGCGGCTTCGCCGCGCGTTCCCCTGGTCGGGGCCGGGTCGGCACGTCAGCGTGCGCGACGCCGAGGGGAAGGAATTGCTTCTGATCGACGATCTGCTTTCGCTTCCCGAAGTGCTGCGGCAAACGATCGAGCGTTGGCTTGAGGACACGAGCCTCACGCCGCGCATTACATCAATTCAGCATCTGGATGTGCGCTTCGGCTACCAGCAATGGAATGTCACCACCGATCGCGGCCCGATCGAATTCCGCGTGCAGGAGCGCGAAGACATCCGCTTCCTGCCCGATGGCCGCTTCCGCATCAAAGACGCTGACGGGAATGTGTATGAGATGCCGCGCGTTGATGAGCTGGATGAGCCGAGTCGAAGGGCGATTGAGCCGCTGATCTGATTAAGCAACGTGAAACGCTGTTCCCTTGAGGAATGGGCGGCGTCGCCGGAGGATAAGCATGCATGCGAGCAGCCCACATGTTGTCTGCGCCAGGATCGTCGGCGCGGGAACCAGAACAGGAGTGTAAGTGCCGGGGCTGCCGATCGCGTGACTGACGTCCACGGGATCCGGGGCGCTATGTGAGCCGTAGGAATCACCGATGAAAGAGTTCACCCAGAGCCCGTTGTTGTTCAATCCGAGTGCGGTTCGCGGAGCCGTGCGGGTGGCAAATGGGCTGACCCCGGCATCGGCGGAACCACCGTTGGTAGTCGAGTAATCGAGGTGATCGACCAGCGTCTTGGTGTTGTCAAAAAGTGTGATTGAGTCGGCAGTCGCGCTCAAATTATCATTTGTAAAGCCACCGACGATGGGCACGGAGGCGGACAAACCCCAATAGGTTCGGAGTGCCGCGGGTGTGGCTTCGGTGATGATCCCGGATTGTCCTGGTGCCAGAGTCCCCAGGCCGGTTAGCGAATGCTTGTCGGGCTGTGCGCTGCTGTCGTCCTGGCTCCATCCGCTCATATTCACGGATGCACTGCTTACGTTGGTGACCTCAATAAACTCATAATGCTCATTGTGACCCGTATCAGAACAGAATTCGGTGATGTAAATGCCGCTTGCCAAAACCGGCGATACCCCAAAGAGCAGTGCAAGCCAGGTGCATTTCAGTCGCCAATGGGCATTCATGTGCGCGGTTGCTTTCTGTCAGGCGTTCAAGCGAGTTTCGAGATTGATGACGGCGCGGAACTGTTCCGCTCGGTCGCGATTGTGGGCGTGCGCATTCGTTTCGGATTGAGGAAAAATGTTGAATTGATTAATCTGTCTGCGACGAGTTAAGCACTCGCGAAGCTGCTGACGTGATAGAAGCCGTTAAGGCGACATCCACGTCACCTTATCGAAAAGGTGGATGTCACATGGATGTCACCTTAACAGCCTAAGCGGTCTGGTTCTACGCTGACGGAGCTGTCTGAGGCTCCGCTTGCACCACCGGGAACGCTCCCACCACGCGCGTTTGCGCCAGCCAATCTTCTTCAACATCCGGCGACGCGTATTCGTACGGCCCGTGATGGACGACGGGGATCGTGGCGAAGTTGCCGTGCGGCGGGGGGCTTGGAGTTTCCCATTCCAGCGTTGTCGCGTGCCATGGGTTGGGGCCGGCCTTGCGGCCGAAGATCCAGCTTCCGACGAAGTTCAGGACGAACGGAATCTGAGCCGCGCCGAGGATGAACGCGTTGACACTGATGAACTTGTTCATCGGATCAAAGTGCGCGAAGGTGGCGTAGTTGTGGTAGTCGTAGATTCGCCGCGCCATGCCGCCCAGGCCGAGGATGTGCATGGGGAAGAAGGTGGTGTTGAAGGTGATGAACGAGAGGATGAAATGAGTCATCCCGAGTTTCTCATTCATCATGCGGCCAAACATTTTCGGATACCAGAAATAGATTGCCGCGAAGATGCCGAACATCGATGAGCCAAACAGCACGTAATGAATGTGGGCGACGATGAAGTACGTATCGTGAATATGCACATCGACCGCGGTCGAGGCCATGTAGATGCCCGAAAGCCCGCCGACTACGAACATCGAGACGAAGGCGATCGCGCTGCAATTGGCGGCGGTGAAGCGGATGTTCCCGCCCCAAAGCGTGCCGAGCCAGTTGAAGGTTTTAATTGCCGACGGCACGGCGATGAACATCGTGCTGATGGCGAAGGTGGTGCCCAGCGTCGGGTTCAAGCCGCTGACAAACATGTGATGCGCCCAGACGATGAATCCCAGGAAGGCGATGCCGGCAATGGCATAAACCATCGGGCGATAGCCAAAGACCGGCTTACGCGCGAAGCAGGCGATGATGTCGGAGGCCACGCCCATCGTCGGCAGGATCATGATGTAAACGGCCGGATGCGAATAGAACCAGAAGAGGTGCTGGTGAAGCAGCGGATAGCCGCCGCCGCTGTTGTTTTGCAGCGTGTTGGAAAGCGTCCAGTTGAAGGGGAGGAAGAAGCTGGTCAGCCGATGATGATCCAGCAGATTCAACAAGAGCGTGGCGGCAAGCACGGGCGTCGCCAACAGCACTAGCAATGATGTGATAAACAGCGCCCACACGCTCAGCGGCATGCGAAACATCGTCATGCCGGGGCAGCGCAGCTTGATCACCGTAGTCAGATAATTCACCGCGCCCATCAAGCTGGAAAAGCCCAGGATGAAGAGGCTGAGAAACCAGCAGCTTTGGCCGTCAAAGGTGAGATACTGCACGCCCTTGCACAGCCAGAACGCGCCGGTCAGCGCGATGATGATGCTGACGAGGGCATTGATCGCGCCGTTGCCAAACTTCACGTAGTAGGCGCAGATATAGCTGATGGCCAGAAACAGCGCCAGGAAATTCATCAGCAGGGGGGCCAGGGGCCAATCGCTCTGCCAGTTCATTTCCTTGGCCATTTGCGCGAGAACTGCCGCGCTTCTGGCGCGATCGCCGGCGCCGACTTTGATGCTGAGGACACCTTCGCCTTTGCCGCCGACGCGGATTGTCGCCTGCGTTTTATCCGGCGCGGTCCCGGTGATGCTCTCTTCGTCTTCTGCCGTCAGGGTAAAACCGCTACGAATCAAGGCGGTCTCGGCCGCGTCGCGGAGTTCCCAATAGCTGGCGGTGTATTTGACCTTCAGCACATCCGGCTCGGCCGATTCCAGCGGTGCGCTCATCGCAAGGCCATGTGCCTTGAGCCGCAGCAAATGCGCGATGTCCAGCCCGGATTTTGCTTCGGTGTAATCGATCACGCCGCGATACGGCACATGCCCCCGAAACTTCACCTGATCGCTCTGAATCGAGCTTAGCGGCGGATAGCTCGTCCAACCCGCCTGTGCCGGCAGGCCGGGGAGATAAAACGAAGCGACCATGATCGCGCCGGCGGGCACTGCCGCCCAGAAGGCCATGCCGTTGAGGAATGGGAATGCCATGTCCTCGGCACCGATCATCAGTGGGATCAGATAATTCCCAAACGCGCCGACGAGAATCGGGATGATCACAAAGAAGATCATCAGCGTCGCGTGCATAGTAAACGTGGCGGAATAGGTGTCGGTGGGCATTGGCCCGCTGGTCCAGCCCATCATGGAGCCGATCGCGCGGATAATCCAAGGGGCCTCGGGAGCGGCCGGCCATCCAAGCTGCCAGCGGATCAGCATCGCCAACAGTCCGCCGATGACGAAAAACGTCAGACCCAGAAACAGGAACTCGATGCCGATGATTTTATGATCGGTGGAGAAGATGTATTTGCGAAGAAACGGGATCTCGTGGTGGCCATGATCGTGCCCATGGTCATGCGCGTGGGCGCCGTTGTGGGGCGCACCGGAGGAGCTGTCAGAATGAGGTATCGCGGTCATGTTTTTGTGGCATGGGCATCCTGCCCATGGCTTGTTGTACTCAGCAAGCGTCGGCCGTACTCGGCCGACATCAGCAAGAGCGAAGCGTTCTTCGCTCAATCGGCTGGGGTACAGCCGATCCGTGCGGAGTATCGCACGACATGGGCGAGACGCCCATGCCACATTATTTCATCGCCACCTTCGGCGGCGGCTGTCTGAAATACTTTGTATACGGCTCCTGCTTCATCTGCTCGTCATCGAGCACGATGAATTTATCCTGCATTGTGTAATGGCCCTGGCCGCACAATTCTTCGCAGACCAGTTCCCAGTAAAAGGGGACGGACACTGTCACTTCGGAAATCCCCGCTGCCTTGAGCGCGGCAATGTCGGTCAACTGGACCGGATTCCCATCGCGCAGGATCGTATTGCCGTCCTTGTCTTCATAGCAATAGAAGCTGGGGCCTCGCCGCGGCTTCTTCAGTTTCGCGCCGGGCGTCTTTTCGTTGATGACGGCATTGGCCTCGCGTCGCTGCTTGTTGAGATCCCCAACCACCTTCTCCAACGCCGTAAGGTTGTATGCCTTGGGCGGGTCCTGCTTCTCGCGGCAGCTTGCGGTCGCCGTGAGATATATTTTCCCGCGCATGCCAGGCACGGCATCGAGCTTCACGCGAAAATTCGGCAGATAAAAATCGTGGATCACATCGCGGCTGCCGATGTTCACCTCGATCGAGCGGCCCTTGGGAACTTCCACCGCGCGGAATGAATCGCGCCAATCATCGTCGGTGCCGTTGGGGTCGTCAAAATCCTTGCCCAGTGGGTTTACGTTTTCAATGTAATTGTCGATGATCTGCCGCGCTTGTTCTTCGGGCAGATAGGCCGGGCCGGGCACGGCCGGAAATTGAAAGGTCGCGCCTTCCGGAAGCTTTGGCCATTTCAGATCAGTCGTCTTAGGGTAGAGCAGATAACGGCCCAGCTCGCCGTCCGGGCCGGGATAGATCACGTTCCACTTGAACTGCTGGCCGATCACCAGAATCTTCACGACATTGGGATCGTTTGCCACCGTCGGGTTATAGCGGTAATCGTCCCAGACGCGCTTGGTCCAGAGCGCAATCACAATGAGTATGATCGCGGGGATGATTGTCCACGCCATCTCCAGGCGCGTGTTGCCGTGG
Source organism: Humisphaera sp. (assembly GCA_036276235.1). Lineage (GTDB taxonomy): Bacteria > Planctomycetota > Phycisphaerae > Tepidisphaerales > Tepidisphaeraceae > JANWHF01. The sequence goes on from DATBDZ010000194.1 coordinate 6,807, forward strand.
CTGAAGATGCCTTTGCGGTTATTCGGTCGGCCGCGGTACTTGATCAGGAAATAGACCAGCGCGCCCTGCACGCCGAAGAAGATGATCGTGGTGATCCAGAAGATGAACAGAAAGATCACATCCATCTGCCGCCCGTGGACCGAATAGTTAGGCGGCAGCCACCAGTCCCATCCGATTGCCAATGGGAGGGGTAGGTGTGGGATGTTAAGACTCACCGGCCGAATTCTCCGTGCGACAAAACAAGGGAGGGTTTGGTGGGGCAGACATTCTTGTCTGTCATTCCGCCAAGGACCGTCGAGGCGTCCCGATCACTAAAGGGAACGAGCCGTCCCCGGCCCGCGGCAGACAAGAATG
>DATBDZ010000195.1:0-21010 GCA_036276235.1 Humisphaera sp.
GCGGCTGTGCCAATCAGCGGCGCACACTCCTTCGCGCTAGTTATTCTTTCCGTGACGAAACCCGCTCTTCGGGAATTATTTCTCTCCAGTTTTGATCAACTCGGCAATGGGAATTTTTGCCGCAGCGCCGACTTTTTTAGAACGGTTCGTGCGCAGGCGCGCACCGCCTTCTCGCGATATAGCTGCCGCTGGAGTTTCTGGCGAAAGGACATCTCAAGATATGGAAAAAATACGCCTGGCCCTGCTCGGCTGCGGCCACATGGCCGCTCTGCATGCGCCCAATATCAAGCGAAATCCCAGCGTCGAGCTCGTCGCCGCCGCCGACGTCAGCCGCGAGCTCGTGCAGCAATGGATCGAAAAAAACTGGTCGGATGTGTCTCCGCGGCCTGCCGAGTTTGCCGATCCGGCGGCGATGTATCGCGAGGCAAAGCCGGATGCCGTCATTATCGCCACGCCGCACACGGCACATTTTGAGCAGGGCCTTCAGGCCCTGGCGGCGGGATGTCATGTTCTGATGGAAAAGCCAATGGTCACCAGTGCCGCGCAGGCACACGCACTGGCCGAGAAAGCCAAAGCCAGCGGCAAGGCGTTCATCATTGGATACAACACGCCGTGCACTCCGCACTTTGTTTATGTGCGCGACATCATCCGAAAGAAGACCTTCGGCAATCTGGAAATGATCAGCGGGTACCTGGCGCAAAACTGGCTGCGCTACACCAACGGCACCTGGCGGCAAAACCCTGATCTTTCCGGCGGCGGACAGGTCTACGACAGTGGAGCGCATCTCATCAACAGCATGTGCTGGTCGGTCGAGTCGAATATCGCAGAAGTGTTCGCGTGGGTGGATCGTAAAGGCCTGGCGGTGGATGTGAATTCCTGCATCAACGCGCGCTTTGAAAACGGAGTGATGGCGAGCCTCATCATCAACGGCAACTGCCCGGTCGATCACGGCGCGCTCAGCTTCTTTTTCGACAACGGCAAGATCGATGTAGATGGGTGGTACTCCAAATGGATTCGCTGCTGGCACGGCAACTACGAAGTGCAGGCGGATCTGAGCAGCGGAGCGACGTCGCCGGTGGATAATTTTGTCGATGCGATCCTGGGGCGCGATGAGCCGCGCACGTCGCCGTTCAACGGGATCGTGCACAGCGAATTGGTGGACGCGATTTATGAATCGGCGCGGACGGGCCAGCCGGTGAAGCCCAAACGCTGGAGCGGTGCGTGAAATGGATCGACGTCATCCTGGGTCGGCCGCTGGCATCCAACGAGCAGGAAGACGTGAAGATCGGCGTGGCCGCGGGCGTACCCGCCATGGGGCTGGACGGACTCACCTCGTCGGCCTACGGCCCCGAAGCGGCGCTGACCATCCTGCTTCCCCTGGGGGCGGCGGGCCTCCATTATATTGGCCCCCTTACATTGATCATGCTGGCGCTGCTGGCGATGCTGTATTTCAGCTATCGCCAGACCATCGCCGCGTATCCGGTCAACGGCGGATCCTACACCGTCGCTCGCGAAAACCTGGGCACGTGGGCCGGCCTGCTGGCCGCGGCGGCGCTGATGATCGACTACGTGCTGAATGTCGCCGTCGGTATCTCCGCCGGTGTGGCGGCGCTGGTTTCCGCCGCCCCGGTTCTGCACCATTACATGCTGCCGCTTTGTTTGGGCGTCCTGGCGATCATCACGCTGATGAATCTGCGCGGGACCGGCGAAGCGGGGTTGGCCTTCGCGATACCGACCTACCTGTTTATCGCCACGATGCTTGGCGTAGTGTGCATCGGCGCGTGGCACGCCATGCGCGCCGGCGGACATCCGCGGCCGATCCTCCCGCCCCCGGCATTGCCCGCGGCCATGGAAGCGACCAGCTTATGGCTGCTGCTGCGCTCCTTCGCCAGCGGCTGCGCCGCCATGACCGGCGTCGAAGCCGTCAGCAACGGCGTCAGCGCGTTCAAGCCCCCCAGCGTCCCCCGCGCGCAGCGGACGCTCACATGGATCGTCATCCTCCTGACAACTTTTCTGGGCGGGGTGGCTTACCTGGCGCAGTCGTATCACATCGGTGCGATGGACCAGGACAAGCCGGGATACCAGAGCGTGCTCTCGCAGCTCACTTCCGCCGTCGCAGGGCGCGGTTGGTTTTATTACGTCACGATCGGCGGCATCCTCAGCACGCTGTGCCTCTCGGCCAACACCAGCTTCGTCGGATTTCCGCGCCTCTGCCGCCTGATCGCGCGCGATGATTTTCTGCCGCGCCAGTTCGCCATCGTCGGCCGAAGATTGGTCTACTCGGTCGGCATCCTTTTCCTGGCCGCCTGCGCGGCGACGTTATTGATCGTCTTCCGCGGCATCACCGACCGTCTGATTCCTCTGTTTGCCGTCGGCGCGTTTCTCGCCTTCACACTTTCACAAGCGGGCATGGTGATTCATTGGCGGCGTGAGCTGCGCCAGCGCGAGCAGCGCCGGTTCACCGCGCACCTCCGCCTCTGGATCAATGGTGTCGGCGCGGTCGCAACCGGCGCGGCTCTGGCGATCATCGTCGCCGCCAAATTCATCGACGGCGCGTGGATCACTGTGCTGGCGGTGCCGGCGCTATTGATTCTTTTCCGCCAAGTGCATCGCCATTATCAAAAGCTTGACGCGGCCACCGCCGCGCGCCAGCCGCTGGTGCTTTCCAACAACCAGGAACCGGTCGCGCTGGTGCCCACCAAAGGATGGGACAAGCTCACGGAAAAGGCGCTGCGCTTCGCGATGTGGCTTTCTCCAGAATTGTTTGCCGTGCATCTGACAAACCTCGACGGCGAAGACGCCGCCGAAGAAGAGCAGCGGCTGATGCGGCAATGGGCGCAGGAAGTCGAGCGGCCCGCCCGCGCGTGCGGCGTCCCGCCTCCGAAATTAATCGTAGCTCAAGCCCCGTATCGAGATATGGTGCGGCCCCTATTCAGACAGATCGACTGCCTCAAGCAGCAGTTTCCGGGTCGCGCCATCGCCGTGGTCGTGCCCGAATTCGTGCCCACGCACTGGTGGCAATTCATCCTCCACCGCGGCAAAGCCGCCTCCCTGCGCCGCGCAGTCCGCAAGCGCGGCGATCCGAACGTCGTGATCGTACATGTACCGTGGTACTTGGATGATTAATCGGGCGCGGAAGGATTCGACTTTCGAAGGCAGAGCCATCAGATCTCTAGTTCGAACGAGGCAGAGTTAATCGTGCCCGATGATGCCAAGGGACAATTTGAGCGTTCGTCGGCGCGACGGATCTTTAATTTCGACGGCCGCCGAACTCTTTCGCGTGTAGCGACACAAATTCGCGCACGGTCATCGCGGGCCGGCCGGTCACGCGTTGAACGCCGTCTGTCATTCGGTCGAAACGATTTGCGCGGTTCAACTCGGCCATCGTCATTAGATGGTGAGCCAGATGCTCCGGCATTCCCGCGTTCTTCAGACGTTGTTCCCAATCCTCGGGGACGATGTCGGAATAGGTGACCTGGCGGTTAAGTGCCGCGGAGTACTCTTGGGCGATGCCGTCCATGTCCTGCGACCGCGGCCCGGTGAGCTCAAGGATTTGACCGATGTACGGCTTGGGATCGGCGAGCACCGTTGCCACGACCCGAGCTACATCCGCCGTGCCAACGGGCGAGGTCTTGCCGCGCCCGAACGGTAGTTCGATGCGACTTCGATCACGGACGGTCGGCACGGTGACGGGGAGAAAGAACCCTTCCAGGAAGACTGTTGGCCGGATCATAATGACCGGTATGCCCGACCAGGAGAGCGCCTGCTCGCTGCACCAGTGCTGCCGCTGTTGAGGGCTTGGCGTGGAGTTTTGGATGCCCATCTGGGAGACGGTCATCTGTGACATGTTGACAAAGGCGTCCACGCCCAGTTCGCGTGCGATGGTCGCCATGATGACCGTTGCCTCGAGGTAGCGGTCGGAGACCGACAGGCTGAAGTAGACTCGCCGACAGCCTTTGACGACCCGGTAGACATCGGCCGGCTCGAGCAGATCGCCGACGACCACCTCAGCACCGGCGGCCCGCAGCGCCGCCGCCCGGTCGTCCTCGCGGCGGGCCATCGCGCGAACCGTAAGCCCGCGCTCCAGCAGCAACTCCGTCACCGTTCGTCCAACTGCCCCGACTTTGCCGGCTGCCCCAGTTACAAGAATCGTTTCGTTTGTGGTCATGGGACTTTCCTGCCTTTCGTCAAACTTGTGAGTATGTGAGGAGGCAATAATCGAGCCGTGGCTCAATGTGCATTTGCGCCGCAACGGGCGCGCGACCTTAAGCAATCTGCAGCGCGGTCGGGTCGACAGCAGATCGTTGCTCTGGGCGAAACAGACGCTTGGCCTTAATGAGCTGCGCGACCTTTTCAGGTACCATTGATTCCCAAGAGGAATCGTCTCGTTCAATTCGCGCTAACACATCTGGGGTCGAGATTGAGAGCCATTGTTCGTTCGATGGTTGGATGGGCTGGATCTGTCCGAGCTCCCGCAGCAAATGGTTCAGGTGTTGCCAGGGGCCGGGCAGGGTAATGTCGTCGATTGTCTCGATCCGCCCTGTTTTCGGATCGCGCGTGGGATAGACGTATGACTTGACCGATCGCTTGTAGAGCCGACCGACCGCCTCAAGTACGCCGCCCGATAGCCCGGTGTAGAACTGCTCCTGCACGAGTTGCTTGACGGTCGGCAGGCCGACGGCAAAGCCGATCCGTTTATCGGTGTATCCCGCCAAGTATTCAGCGACCTGATAATCCCGCTCGAAGCGGGAAATCAGCACGTCGAATCCCAACGCGCCCAGAATATCGGCCCGGGCCAGAAAGTCGCCGCAACCCAGATCAGGATCGGGCGTCACATGACGGAGCGAGATTTCGGCGACGACAACCGGTTCCTGATTCTGCACATCCGGCTCGTTCACAAACGCCTTGCGCGCCTGCTCCAGAAGATCGAACGTCGCATTCGTGATCGGTCGAAAGCTGCCGCGCTCGACGAGGATCGGCCGCTTGTAGAGCACCTCCGACGGCTGCACGACCTCTCCATCGGCGGTGAACATCGCGGCGTCGGTGAACCCGCGCTCCACCAGTTGAAGGCTCATCGCGCGGTTATCCAGCTGGCCAAACGCGGGGCCGGAAAATTTGATCATGTCGATCTCGACGCGCTCGCGCGACAAATCGTCCATCAAACTGGCCACGAGCTCCGCCGGCTTTTCGTGCAGGTAAAATGCCGCGTAAACCAGGTTCACGCCGAGCACCCCCAGTGCTTCCTGTTCCAGGGCCACGAGCGAATCGTGGAGATGCGCATGCAGCGTAATTTGCGATGGCTCCTCCTGCGGGCGACTTTGAAAGCGAATGCCAATCCACCCGCGGCCATGCTCCGCACTATGAAAGCGGCGGGTCGCAACGGTGTTCGCAAACGCGAAGAAGCTCTTATCGTTCCCGCGCGATTCGCGCAGTTGACGATGGACCTGATCGAATTCCAGTTCGAGCATGGCGATAAGCCGCTCGCGGCTGACATATCGCTTGGCCGAGCCGTATACCCCGTCGCTAATCGCCATGTCGTACGCCGAGATCGTTTTGGCGACGGTTCCCGCCGCCGCGCCGGCTCGGAAAAACCATCGTCCCACCTCCTGCCCGCCGCCGATCTCGGCGATGGTGCCATACCACTTGGCCGCGAGATTTATTGCCAATGCTTTCTGCCGTGTTGAAAGAGGAGTATTGCTCATTGTGGTCTCCAACTTGAGATTGCGCCACCCACTTGGCCGCTTCGGCTGACTCCCGGGAATCGAAAGCTTCACGTCCAAGCAGCCGTCGGACGCGCGTTACGCATCACACTGCTCATTCGCCGGGAACGCGCTCGCGCTGGATCAGTTGTGGCGTCGTGCCGTCCAGCTCCGTCACCAGAAGGAAGCGTTCATCCGGCTCAGGGGCGCTCTGGCCCGCCGGCCCCGTCAGAACCCGACGCAGCGGACCGACCGCCTGGGCGATCTGCGCGCCGGCGGCGTTGATCTTGAAGGTCACCAGCGCTTCCTTCTTTCCAAAAGGCGCCGTCCGAGACGTAACGAGCCAAAGCGTATAACTTTGCCCTGGCTTGAGTCCAGAGACGGCGATCTGCAATAGGTCCAGCGCCCCCAGCGAATTGACGGACACAGTCGCATGCGCCGCGCTGCGATCTCCCTTCACGGGGGCCACGAGCGTCAGGTGCGCGGCTTTGCCGGATTCGCCCAGCGGTACGAGATTCGCCGTCCCCTCGCCTTGCGGCACGGCATCGGGAACGTAGATCAGCGCCTGCGGCTGTTGCCCGGCCGATATCGTCGCGATGACCTTGTTACTATGCGTGTCGATCGCGATCACCGCGTCCTGATTTTCCAGTCCGACGTAGATGCGCGAGCCATCACCGGAGCCCCACACGCCATGGGGCAGATCGCCGGTCGGGATCGTCACGATGAGCTGCGGCCGCTCGCCGCGGCGAAAAACTTTCACCGCGTTTTCTCCGCCGACCGTGATATAGGCGAACTTGCCATCCGCATTTTCCACCAGCGCGACGTGATTGCTGAGCGGTCCGGTGTCGAGCGTCGAGAGGATGCCGAACGGCTCCATCGCGCTCATCACCTGCGTCTTGCCTGAATCTTTCAACGTGAACCAAACTTCCGTGCCGTCGCGGCTTACCGCCAGGTTTGGGCAGAACGGACTGGCCTGCGGCACACGCGCGATGACCTCGTACGTGTGCGTGTCCACGACATCCACCTCGGGCGTGAAGCTTGAAGGGACGAACGCATAGCGCCCATCGGGACGGAACAAAACCATCGCCGGTCCGCTGGCCGTCTTCACTCGGCGCGTCTCCACCATTTTCACGGGATCGATCACCGAGACGTAATCCTCGCCGCGCACCGCCGCCCACAGCTCGTGTCCATCGGGTGTGAAGAATGCCTCGTGCGGCGAACGGCCGATGTAAACCACTCCTTTGATGGCATTGGTCGCAGTGTCAATGAATGTCACTGCGTTCGATCCGATCGAGACTGCGGCCAAGGTGTGATGGTCCGGCGAGAAGCCAAGCCCGTGCACAAGCAGCTGCCCTTTGTACAGCGGGCTCAGTGCGCCGGGAACCGGGTCACCCAGGCGGATTACGCCCAGCAACTTATTGGCACTGGGGTCAATGACAGAAATGGTGTTGGAAGTCTGATCGCCAGTGTAGACGCGGTCATGGCTTGTTACCGCCGGTGTCGCGTCCGCCGCCAGCGTCGCATGATTTGCCGGGAGATCCTTCGCTTCGGCTTGAAGCGCCGCCAGCCGAGGCGCATCACCTCGATCTCCTGCGCCTGCGTGACAATGATCTCCTGGGCCAGGCGACGCAGCGCCGGATCCTTCCCCTCAACCAGGTAGACCTTGGCCATGTCGATAGCACCCTGGTGGTGCGGAATCATCATGGCGGCAAAGTCGTGATCGGCCTCGCCGCTCATCGCCGCGCCCGCCATATCGCGATCCATCTTTGCCATCGCGTTCATCATTGCCGATGCTGCGTCGGCGTCCGGCCGATGCTCCGCCGCGCCCGAGCCAGGATCGGTCGTTGGCCGATCATTGCCTGCACACGCGCTGGATATGAGGACGCACAACAGGATGGCGCTGGGGAGGCGGATGAGCCGACGTGCGATTGTCATCGTGCACCTTTATCAAGATGGAACAGTACAAGTTCCCTTCGGCGCGCCGCGCGATTACCAGCCACTCACTTCAATCACCGCGTCGGCGAAAGCTAGCGGCGCTTCCTGCGGCAAATTGTGCCCGACGCCGCCGCCGATTGTGCGGTGTGCGTACTTGCCCGCGAACTTCTTCGCGTAGGCGATTGGCTCCGGATGCGGCGCTCCGTTGGAATCTCCTTCCAGGGTGATGGTCGGCACGCCTATCGCGGGACTTTCCGCCAGCTTCTTGTCCAGCTCGTCATATTTCCGCTCCCCATCCGCCAGACCCAGGCGCCAGCGGTAATTGTGCATCACAACGGTGACGTGATCCGGGTTGTCGAACGATTGCGCGCTGCGATCGAACGTGGCATCATCGAAGTTCCACTTGGGGGACGCCAGTTGCCAAATGAGCTTGTTGAAGTCATGGCGGTACTTCTCGTACCCCGCGGCGCCGCGCTCTGTCGCGAAGTAGAATTGATACCACCATTGCAATTCCGCCTTGGGCGGCAGCGGGACCTTGCCGCTTGCCTGGCTGCCGATGAGATAGCCGCTGACGGACACGATGCCCTTGCAGCGCTGTGACCAAAGCGCCGCAATGATGTTCGCGGTGCGTGCCCCCCAGTCGAAGCCGGCGAGCGTTGCTTTCTGGATCTTCAGCGCGTCCATCAAAGCAATCGTATCAAGCGCGACCGCCGAAGGTTGGCCGTTGCGAAACGTGTCACCGGAAAGAAAGCGTGTCGGCCCATAGCCGCGCACATACGGAACGATGACGCGGAAGCCTTGTGACGCGAGCATCGGCGTCACCTCGATAAAGCTGTGAATGTCATAGGGCCAGCCGTGCAGGAGAATTACCGGCTTGCCGTCGGCCGGGCCAGCTTCGGCGTATGCGACGCTTAAAACTCCCGCGTCGATCTGCTTGATGGAATCAAAGGGCATGTTTCCCTCTGCCTTGGCATTGTTCGCGCTGGCAGGTTCCGCCGCGCGCAATCCTGCATTGTCAGACGCCAGGCCACACTGAGCCGCCACAACGGCCAATGCCGACCGGGCGAGAAAACGGCGACGATCATGGTTAGTTTCCGCCAACATCTGACACCTCCATCTGCTTAAGGCCGCCGCTTCATCGAGCGCCACTTCACGGGGCATAGTGTGTGAAGACATAATCATGCTCGCGATCCTTAAACGCCTGGTGGCACTGGAAGCAGCTATTGAGCATCGCCGCTTCGACAGGTTTGCCGTCGTTGAATTGCGCGTATCGCCAGCCACCGGTGGAGGCGTATTTCACGGAGTCCTTGACTATGAACTGAACGCCATTCTTCGGCGGCCCCGCCACGAACGATTGAACGCTGCCAAAAAGCTTGTTGTTGTCCTCCGACGGCCCATAGCTCCACGCTAGCCGCGCGATGATCGCTCCCTCAGGGAACGGCCGCACTCCTTCGCGATAGGCTTTGATCGCGATGTCATTGCCGAGAATGGCCCGGATGTCATCAAGCTTCCCCTCCTCCCGAGCCACGGAGATCAACCGCCAATCGCGGTAGCTCTCGGGAAGTTTGCCAGCGGCAATCGCCGCCGCCGCGTCATTGGCTCGATCGGATGTTGGGGCCGTCGCGGCAACAGCGATTGCGACAAGGGCCGCTGCAATCAGCAAGAAAACGATCCGTTTCATGGCGTCTCTCCTTCTTCCCTCTCTTAAGCGGATCGACCGGACATTCTGGTGGAGCAGACATTCTTGTCTGTTTCGAATCCGTGAGTGGGGACATTCCTGTCCCCCGAACGGATTCGAGTCTGCTCGGGTGGCAAGAATGCCGCCACTCCCAGACTCGGACAGACAAGAATGTCTGTCCCACCAGATTAAGAATGTCTGCCCAAAAAATGGGGCACCCGCTCCGGCGACCGAACGGGAGGCATTGTCCATGACTTACGCTTAGAATATTCGTATATTGCGGCCGGGCGGACGCCGGACGTTTCACTGCGGCGGCGCAGCGATATCTGACGATCTGGCTGGCCTATCCGCGAATGCTCCGGGTGCCCCGACGGGGCGAAAGGGTTTGGGCGGATGCGATCACCGGCGATCAGCGAGGCGCGCATCACGGAGCTTGTCGAAGAGGCCTTTCAGGAAGGGCTGTCGGCGGAGCAGGCGTGCCGCGACACACCGGAGGCGCTGGCGGAGGTGCGCGCGCGATTGGCCGAATGCCACCGGATGGCGGCGCTCCTCAATGGTTTGTTTCCGCCAAACGCTCCATCTACGTCACAAATCAACGACTCGTCGGACATCGATGACTCAGATAAAGATGTCGGCGACCGGGCCGACGCCGACGCATTCCCCAATCTTCCCGGTTACCGCATCGAAGCGACAATGGGGCGCGGCGGCATGGGGGTCGTTTACCGGGCGGTGAATCTTCGTCTCAACCGTGTCGTCGCGCTCAAGACACTGCGTCGCGGAATGTATGCCACCCACGCGGAGCGCACGCGGTTTTTGCGCGAGGGACGCGCACTGGCTTCGTTGCGGCATCCGCACGTCGTGCCCGTTTATGACGCCGGCGAACTGGGCGGCCAGCCGTACTTCACGATGGAGCTGGTTGAAGGCGGAAGTCTGTCCAAGAGACTGGCCGCCGCGCCGCTCCCCTCGGCCGAAGCGGCGCGCATCGTCGAAGCAGTCGGCGCAGCCGTGCAGGCGGCGCACGATGCGGGGATCATTCATCGCGATCTCAAGCCCGCCAATGTTTTGCTGACGACCGATGCGACTCCCAAAGTCAGCGACTTTGGCCTGGTCCAGTCCTATGAAGAGGTGGCGGGTGATGAAAACCCGCTGACGCTCACCGGCCAGCGTCTGGGGACGCCCAGCTACATGGCGCCGGAGCAGGCGTCGCCGCGATGGGGCGCGGTCGGCCCGCTCACGGATGTGTACGGAATCGGCGCGATACTTTACGAGACGCTCACCGGTCGCCCGCCATTCAGCGGCGACTCGCCCGCCGAAACCGAACGCCAATTGCTCAGTGATGATCCAGTGTCGCCGACGCGGCTGAACTCGCGCGTGGCGCGTGATCTGGAAACCATCTGCCTGAAATGCCTCGCCAAAGAGCCGGCGCATCGATACGGGTCGGCGTCGGCGGTCGTGAATGAATTGCGGCGATTTCGTGAGGGCCTGCCGATCCGGGCTCGACGGGCCGGCCGTGCCGAGCGCGTGGTCAAGTGGGCACGTCGCCGGCCCTCGGTGGCGGCGGCGGCGGGCTTGGCCCTGCTGATCGCCGGCGCGTCGGTGAGCGGTGTCTGCTGGGCGCTGCTCACGCGCGCCGCCATCTCGCGCGCCGCGACCGACGATTTGCGCGACGCGGTTGCGCAGCAGCGGCAGGCGCACTGGGATTCCGCCGACGCCGCCACCAACCGCGCCGTCGGCCGCCTCACGCATTTTCTTGCTCCGGCCGCGCTTCGCGTGGAACTGGACAGCGTGCGGCGGAATCAGGCGACCGTCCGAACTCTCGAAGCGCTTCGTGCCCGCGGCGCTGGGACGCTAAGACAACCTCTCTCTGAGAATATTCTCGCCGCCGATTTCGCGGCGGCGTTTGGCAGCGCGGGCGTGGGCGATCCGGGCATCCCGGCCACCACGGTTGCCCAACGGGTTCAGGCTTCGCCGATTCGCGCGGAGCTGATCGCGGCGTTGGATTCCTGGGCGACCTACGATACGGAGCCTCGCCTGACATGGGTGCTGGCGGTTGCGCGGCTTGCCGATCCGGATCCCAGCGGCTGGCGCGAGCGCGCCCGCAACCCCGCCGCCTGGGCATCACTGGCCAACGCGTCCGTTCTTCTCAACGACCCCGCCGTCAGCCGCCAGCCCACCAGTGTTTTGCTTCTGCTGGCTTCGCGATTGCAGTACAACAAAAACATTCAGCCGCTCGTCATTCCGCTGCTCCAAGAAGTACAGAGTGAGCATCCCGATGACTTCTGGGCCAACGCGTATCTTGGCTATGCCTACGGCGTACGCGGCCTTCAAAGCGGCGACCACACGGAAATGCAAAACGCCGCCCGATTTTTGCAGGCAGCAGTTTCGCTCCGCCCCGACTATGACATTACCCGCACCAACCTCGGTACGGCTCTGGCCAGCATAGGCCCGGATTACTATGCCCAGGCGATCAGTGAATTTCGCGAGGCAGTGCGGATTAATCCCGACCTTCCCATCGCCCACGCGCACATTGGCCGTCTGCTCGCCTGGCAGGGGCAGCATGTCGATGCGGTGCGCGAGTTCGACGAGGGCCTGCGCCTCAAGCCCAATGATGTCGCCATGAATGTCGCGCGCGGCCAGAGCATGGCCGTGCTCGGCCGCGAACCCGAGGCGACGGCCGCATTCACCCGCGCTCTCTCCGGCAATCCCAAGGACCTGGAAACTCTCGGCGATCGCAAGACCGCGCTATTCCATGTCGGACGTCTCGATGCATTTTGCGATCTGGTGCGCGATCAGCTTTTGTCCCCATCCACAAGCGATGACACAAGCTGGAAAGGGTATGCTGAGCTATGTCTGTATCTGGATCGCCGCGATGATTACGCCGCCGCGCGGCGACACATGCTGGAAAAGTTTGGCAACAGCAAAAACCCCCGCGTGCAGGAACGCGTGGGCCGCACGTACTTGCTTGGGCCAGCAGATGGCCAGGAGCTCCAGCGCGCCACCGCCCTCGTGAAGGCGGCCCTGGCCTCCGACGCGAGCCCGCCCACCTGGCTGCATCCGTACTACCTGTTTGCCGCCGCGCTGGCCGACTATCGCGCCGCAAATTACGCGGCGGTTCTCGATGTCTGCGAAGGCCCCTCCGCCGCCGTTTTGGGGCCATGCCCCAAGCTGCTGTGCGCGATGGCCCATGCGAAACTGGGCCAATCCGCCGCCGCGCGCCACGCGCTGGCCCAGGGCATCCTCCGCTACGACTGGACGCTGCGCGATCCGGATTTCCAGGACATGTGGCTCTACCACGACTTCCGTCGCGAGGCCGAAACGCTGGTGCTCACAAACCTGCAGGCTTTTCTGGATGGCCAATACGATCCGCAAGATAATGACGAGCGGATCGCGATGACCGGCGCCTGCCAGGCCGCGCGGCGAACCGTCGCCGGCGCCAATCTCTGGACGGCGGTCTTCTCAAGCAACTCCGCCGAAGCCGCAAAGTACCGGAGATGGGCAATCGCCACCGCCTCCCTCGCCGGCTGCGGACAAGGCGCCGACGCGACGAGTCTCAGCGACCCCCAGCGCCAAGCCTGGCGAGACCAGGCCCGCGAATGGCTCGCAGCAGAGTTGGCGGCCGCATCACCCGCCCCCACACCATCGCCCCCCGCACCCGCTGACCAAGCGGCAACCGCCGCCCGAACGAATCTCGCCGTCTTGCAAAAGTCCCCCGATCTAGCCCCCCTCCACGACCCCGCACGGCTCCAGAAGTTTTCATCAGAAGAGCAAGCGGCGTGGGCTGACCTTTGGGCAAGGATGGATGCCGCCGCGACGACCAAAGCAGCGCAATGAGATAGCTTCCGGCAAGGATGGCCGCTCGCTAGTGACCTCTGACCGATGACGCCCGGCTTCTGAGCATCATGTGCGTCGCCAGCGTCCGCGTTGGTTGACTCGTCGAACGGTCAGCCGGTGGCGTTGATGGAAGGGGCGGACTGCGTAAGTGTCCAGAGGAGCCAATAAATGTCTCCGCGCGCCGAAGCTGATGCGAGTTCCAAGCCGCTGTGTTACGTCGAATCGCTTTGTGACAGGTCGGGCGGGTGATTCGTCGCGGGTCCTTGCGCGTAGAAGCCGCGCCAGCGCGGCGGCTATTAGTACAAGAGCCGCTAGCGCGAGCGGCACGATGATGAATGACAAGACCATGACCAGAACCGGGTCGAAACCCCAAAAGTCTGATGGGCTCTGGGAGGGAAACTCGGTTGGAAAGTACTCTGGCATTGGTGTCCTCGTAGTAGGTAAGCGTGCTGTGAGGACATGCCGGGGCGGCTGCTGCCAGATCAATCGCCGAATTCCGGGCAGCGGTCGGGCGTGGCTCGGAGGTCGTACCCGCAATTTGGGCAGAGCCCTTCGCGTTCCCAGTCATGGATTTGCCGCCTTCTTTGGAGCCGGCGAACCGCGAAGAAGAGGGGGACCAGCAAGAAGAGCCACATGTATCCGCCAGTGGGAAAAAACAGGAAGGTGAGCCCAATGGCAAGCGATCCGATCCCGAGTGTGAGCGCAATCGCCACGAAAAGCCCCGCCGCGATGCGTAGCAGCTTCTCACTCATGCGATTCCCAGTCGAGGCGGCGCTTCAGCCCGGAGTATTTATAAAATCGCTTGACAAACGTCATGGGACAGTGATGGTCGTTCGTTCAGAAGCGCCCCGCCGGAGCGAATCCGATAAGTGTACAACGGGAGAGGAGTTATGGAAATCGCGTAGCAATCTACTGACAAAAACGGCCCGTTTTGCGCGCCCCATTTTGTCCCGCGAATCGGGCGCTGATCAGCCTTGGCGGGGTCAAAAAGCGGGTTTGGCGCGATGGGGAGGATCATCCTCAGCATCTGGTGCTTGCGGCAAGGCCGCGTGTGGCGTCAGTGCCGATCGATCATCTCAATCTGCTCCGACCTGCTTCGTATGCATCTTTTTGTAGCGAATCGATGAAGTCCAGCCGCCACACCTTGTGCGTTACATCGCCAAAGCGACTGGGGCGAAAGTCACCATCGGGCGCATCCTTCCGCGACGTCCATCGTTTGGAGCCGCGGGCGTTTCTCTTTCTTGTCTGGTCCGGGCAAGAGGTTGCGCCTGATCAGGCGGTCCATCGACAGGCTTCCTGGGCCGAAGGCAATCATCGTGATCGCGAGGATGAGCATCGGGAAGGCGCTGTCATTGATGAACGAATCGTATCCGTCGAGCCGATTGGGGCCGGCGAAGAGTTGGCGCAGCGTGTCGCGGCTTGCGGTTGCGAAAGCTACTAAGAAATTGAAGACCAGAGGCACTGATATGAGTCGCGTCGCAAGGCCGAGCACCAGCAGCGCGCCGCCAACAAGTTCCGTGGTGCCGGAGATATAGACATTCAATTCCGGCAGCGGCACGCCCCACCCTTTGAAGGCTTCGACGGTTTTCTGAACGTGCGTCAGATGGCCGTAGCCGGATTCAAGAAGCTGCCAACCCCAGGTCAGACGCAGAGCCAGCAGCACAAATGATTGCAGTGGGCTGGAGCGATCGACCAGGGAGTCGTAGCGATGGATGAAGCGTGATGGAATAATGTTTGTGATGTTCATGATGGCTCCGGTTTGCGAGATTTCAAATCTCAAGCTCAAATTCCAAATCTCAAATTCCAAATTTGAAATCTCAAATTCCAAATCCGAAGTCTGAAATCTCAAATTGCAAATCTGTTTTCACGTCTGAATTTTCAAATCTCAGATTTCAGATCTCGAATGGATTGAAAAAATGAGTCGAGGGCCCGCGGGTAGATCGGGCCCTCGACGCTGGGGGAATTGGGAAGGATCGCTGCGGCTTACTTGTCCTTCTTCTCGTCCTTGGTCGAGCAGCCGCCGTGGCCTTTGCAGGTGTTTTTGCCTTTGCAACCGTTGTCGCCGGTCTTGCAGCCGCCCTGGCCCTTGCACTCGTTCTTGCCTTTGCAATCGTGCTTGCCCTTGTCCTTGTCGTCGGCGGCAAGCGCCTTGGCGCCGGCCTTGGAATCGATCGCGACCTTCTTGGCCGATGCGCCGCTCGATGCGGGAACGGTGGCGGCGAGGCTGCGGGCGGCGGAGCCGGCCAGCAGCCCGGTCATCGCGGCGGCCGCGATCATCATCTTGGTGGACTTCATAACAGTGCCTTTCTGCGAGCCGGGCTCGCGGGGTTGTGAAACAGGTGATTCGATTTGAATCGTTGTGATGATCGATCCATTACCGATTCATCACGCCTTTCAGATGCCGCGTCACGTGCGGCGGTTACATTAATTTTTTCAAGGATCATCCGGCCAGCGGCATCGCCATCGGCTGCGCATCCTGGCGCGATACGCGCTCGGATGCATGGCCATGCTCTTCATCATGATGCGTATGAGAAACCGCGGCGAGCGGTTCACCAGCAACACCATTCCCATCATATACAGGAGTGAGATGCGGACCGAAGGCTTGCGGTTTCAGATTGCAGATAGCGGGCTTACGATTTCCGCCGCGCGGCGAGGATTGCCTGGACTAATTCTTCTGGCATGCCTGCGGGGGGAGGGCCGTTGGAGTTTGTCATGGCCGCCTTGGCGGCGCGGATGGTCATTTTGTAGGAGCGCAGATAGTTGCGGCAATTGCCACACAGCAGCAGATGAAAGCGGAAGCTCAGTTGCTGACGCCGGGGAAGGTCGCCGTCGAGATAGCGGTCGAGGAACTCGGTGACGTCTCGGCAGGTCATGGCTCGCTTCTTTCACGCACCACTCAGCAGCGGCTGAGCGGTCTGCACAATCTTCCCTTGCTATCGGCCTGTCGGCAACTGGTCAACGGGGATTTAGATGCAAAACGGGGCGAGGAGGTTTCACAAAACGTGTGAAACGGCGAACTTTCCGTAACCCGCTGCTCTCCCCCGCATCCGAGGAATGAAATTCGTTGGGCAAACAAGGATGTCTGCCCACAAATATTCGGTGGAAACCGATAGACTCCCTTGAGCTTGCTCCGGAGAGGTATCATGGAACTTCACCATCACAATCGAACCGAGGTTCACATGGATACCGCTGCGAAGCATCATGACCCGCCTAAGCCGTGGGCGGAATATCGGGCCACGACGAGATATTCCTGGGCGTTGCCGTTCTATGCGATCGACTGGGCGTGCGCGCATGTGGCGTATCGCGTCGGCCGCTGGTCGATCCTGCGTGTTCTGGAACACGCAGGCAGCTTTTCCATTCTCGTCGCGGTGATCTTCTGGGTCGCTGAGGCGCCGGAGCGCACGCAGCAGCGGCATTACCAGGCGTGGCAGGTGATTAACACGGCGCAAGGCAAAGGCGGTAGCGGCGGGCGGCTCGATGCGCTCGAGCAGCTCAATGAAGATCATGTGCCTTTGGTCGGCGTTGATGTCGCCGAGGCGTATTTGCAGGACATCAAGCTGGAAAAGGCGGAGCTTCGCCGCGCGTCTTTTCGGGCGGCCGATCTTCGCAATGCCCACTTCAAAGCCGCGAAAATTGAAGATGCTTCCTTTAGGTCTGCCAATTTGCGTGGCGCGGATTTACGCAATGCTGATCTAAGCAGCGCGGAATTCATCGATTGTGATATGGAAGACGTGAACCTGGCTGGGGCAAATCTTCACGGAGTCAATTTTGCAAAAGCGGATCTGCGCGGCGCTGATTTCTCTGGCGTGAAGGAGTGGCAATCGATCGAGTCGATGAACCTGGCCAATATCGACGGCATCAAGAATGCCCCGAAAGAATTTGTTGTCTGGGCAGTATCGAAGGGGGCAGTGCAATTTCAGTCAACGCAGTCCTGGAATGCTGCCGTGCAGCATGCGGATGAAGAAGACGAGCAAAAGTGATAGCATGAAACAGCATCCACCGCGTTCCCTGGCATAGAGGCATGGGCTCCATCGATCAGACATCCGGGGTTTCGACAGCCGCTCCAAGCGAAGTGGAAGTTCTGCGCGCGATCGTCGAGGGGACGGCGTCGGCCGTCGGCGATGAGTTTTTCCGCAAGCTGGTCTTTCACCTGGCGAAGGTGATGGACGTCGGCTACGCGTTCGTCGCGGAATTTTCCGGCGAGTTTCGCGCGCGGACGCTTGCGTATTGGAAGCCTCACGGGTTTGAACAAACGATTGAATGGGATTTGATCGACACTCCGTGCGAAGAGGTGGTGAAGGGGAACTTCTGCCATCACGAAACGGGTGTCAGCCAAAAATTCCCCAAGGATGAGCCGTTGGTTCAGTGGGGAATCGACAGTTATCTGGGCGTTCCGCTGCGTGCCGCGGATGGCCGCCATATGGGGCACCTGGCTGTCTTTGATACGCGGCCGATGCCTGCCGACCCTCGCAAGATCATGATGTTTCAGATCTTCGCGGCTCGCGCGGGTGCCGAGCTGGCGCGGCTGCGGGCCGAGCAGCAGCTTCGCGAAAGCGAAGATCGGCTGCGAGACCTGTTTGACGAAGCGCCAATCGCCTACGTTCACGAGGACATTCAATCGAAGTTTCTTCGCGCCAATCGCGCCGCGATGCGAACGCTTGGGATCACGCCGGAACAGGTGGAGGGCACATACGGCCATTCGTTCATTCCCGATACCCCTGAAGCGCGGCGTCACTTTGATGAAGCATTCGCGTCGATCGGCAAGGGGACCGATACAAGCGGCGTCGTGCTCGAGCTGCGGCGCAAGGACAACGGCAAGCCAATCTGGATCCAATGGTGGTCGCGGCCCGATCCGAGCGGAAGCTACACCCGCACGATGTTCGTTGACATCACCGCGCGCGTGCTGGCCGAGCAGGAAAAGGCTCGCCTTACGGCGCAAAACAATTATCTCCAGGAAGAAATCAAGTCGCTGCACAACTTCGAGGAAATCGTCGGGCGCAGTCCGGCAATCCTCGAATCGATTGAGAAGGTAAATCGCGTCGCCAAGACCGATGCCTCGGTTTTGATCACCGGCGAGACGGGAACGGGCAAGGAGCTGTTTGCCCGCGCGATTCATTCGGCAAGCCGCCGGCATGATAAGCCGCTCATCAAGCTCAATTGTGCGGCGCTTCCGACAAGCCTGGTGGAATCGGAATTGTTCGGCCATGAAAAGGGCGCATTCTCCGGCGCGATTAACCGGCGCATCGGCCGCTTCGAGCTTGCCAACGGCGGGACGATCTTCCTCGACGAGATCGGCGAAGTGCCGATGGAGGTGCAGGTCAAGCTGCTGCGCATCCTGCAGGAGCGCGAGTTTGAGCGTGTGGGCGGGTCAGAGCCGATCAAGGCGGATGTGCGGATCATCGCCGCTACCAATCGCGATCTGCCGGCGGCAATCCGCGCCGGAAAATTTCGCGAGGATTTGTATTACCGGTTGAATGTGTTTCCGCTGGTGCTTCCGCCGCTTCGAATGCGCACTGGCGACGTTCCATTGCTTGTGCAATTCCTGGTTTCGAAATTTGCGGGGCGCATCGGGAGGCCGATCGAATCCATACACCCCGCCACCATGGAGCGGCTCAACGCTTACCGCTGGCCGGGCAATATTCGCGAACTGGAGAATGTGCTGGAGCGGGCGATCATCCTATCTAATGGCCCGGTGCTCGAAATCGACGCCGAGGTTTTTGGTGGGCACCATTCCGAGGCGACTTCCGGTGCTGGACCGGCGTCGCATCCTGCATCGGATACAGCGCCGCACGTCGCCGCCGACTCGTCGCTTAGCAATCCACAGTCTCTTGAGTTAATGGAGCGCAATCACGTCTTGAACGTTTTGAAGCGAACGAATTGGGTCATCGATGGCCCTTCTGGTGCCGCGAAGATTCTCGATTTGCACCCCAATACCCTCCGCAGCCGCCTGAAGAAGCTGGGTCTTACCCGCGCCGCTCACGAAGCTTCGTAGTTATCCACGATATTTCGTGGAGACCACCAAGCCCACGAGATTTCGCGCCGCTCCGGCAATTTTCCGCAACTCTGCAACCGTTGAATTAACAAACGTTTAGAGTCATTCCTGGCGTCGCCCCGATCGTGGCACATGCCTCGCTTTAGTGCTGGCATGCTCAGAATCAGTCGTATTCAGAAGGGTTCGTCGATCACGCTCAAGCTTGAAGGAAAGCTGCTGGAGCCATGGGTTGGCGAGTTTCGGAAGGTCTGCCTTGAAAGCGGGTCGGGCGAAGCTAATCTGCATTTGGATTTGGCTGCGGTATCGTTCGTCGATGCCGCCGGAACCGATGCCCTGGCCGATTTAATGGCCGGCGGCGCATCGATCATCGCCTGCTCCAATTTCGTCGCTGAACTACTGCATTGGAACAAGCCATGAACAATTCAGCCGACATCCAGACGGCCAATACGATGCTGCCCGGTGGGCCTGGTTCCAGCGAATCGGAGCTCGTCCGCCGATTGCGCCAAGGAGATGAGCGGGCGTATGAGATGCTCGTTCGCGAGCATGGCGCGCGAATGCTCGCCGTCGCCAAGCGGTTGCTGCCTTGTCCGCAGGATAGCGCAGACGCCGTGCAGGAAGCCTTCGTGTCGGCGTTTCAGTCGATCCACAGCTTCGCGGGTAATTCAAGCCTATCGACCTGGCTGCATCGAGTGACTGTGAACGCGTGCCTGATGATGATCCGCTCGCGCAGCCGCAAGAGCGCGATGTCGATTGAAGAGATGCTGCCGCAGTTCGATCAGAGCGGCCACCATGCGCGGCCGGTGTCGCGCTGGGATGAAGGCTTTGCGCGTCTGGAATCCGAAGAAACCCGCGCGCAGGTGAGAGCCTGCATCGACCGCATTCCCGAGCCGTATCGGACGGTGCTGATGCTTCGCGACATCGAGGAATTGAACACCGAAGAAACCGCCGGCATCATCGGCACAACAACCGGCAACGTGAAGACCCGCCTCCATCGCGCGCGGCAACTATTGCGCGAACAAATGGAGGCCGCACGCCGGCAGCCGAACTGATTCATTACGCCAACCACAGCGGCGTGCTCGATCTGATGGGGGGCACGCTCGGATCGCGGGACGAAGTGTTCGACGTCGTCGGGGCCGTTGGCTCCCCGGCTTCGCTCTGCGGTCGTGCGGCCAAGGCAACCTGTATTCACACCGCCTGTTGTAGCCAGCACGGTTTCGGCCACCACCGTCGTGCTGTCGCGCGCTGATGTGGCTTTGGCCCGTTCTCTGATCACACCGAATCTCTTGCGGGGAGAAGTTTCGGAAACCTTGGTCAACGGGCGGCTGTTACGTCAGCTGGAGAGCAGCGGAGATTGGCGAATGATCCGTCCACGGATTGGCGCTCAGGGGATCGGCGGGATACTGGTCAAGCTTCATGAAAATCGCAAACCCAGGAAGCTCCTGGTCGCAGAGACCAAGTTCAACAGCGCGCGACTGGGGATGACTGGCGGTTGGCGGATTCCGCTGCGACGACCTTCGTATCGACGGCGGCCGGCGTCTTCGCTGGCCAGTCCACCGTCTTCGTCATCACCCGCAACGAGATTCTAATTCAGTTTGCCCAACGAACAGCGGGCGCGTTGGGAATTCCGAGCACTTCATTGCTCACCAACGCAGCCGGTGGCATCGTCGTCGGCGGCGTGACGTCAATTGCCTACGCATTGGTGGGCTACGAGCTGGGCTGGATGGATGCTCCGACAGCGCGCCGGAATGCAGCGAGCGGCATCATTGCAGGAACGGTGGGAAATGGCGATGCTCTACTACGGGCATGCTTCAATGGGGCCGCGCTCTGATGAGCGCGGAAATCCACAATCGGCCCTGCAACTGCCCCGGCTTGCGC
>DATBDZ010000196.1:0-39944 GCA_036276235.1 Humisphaera sp.
GCTTAAGCCAATCTTTCCGCGCCCGATGTGATCATGCCGATCAACGCGGCTGCCAAGCTCCTTCTTCGAATCATTCAAATGCCAGACCTTCACGCGCTTCAGGCCAACGATCGAATCCAGTGATTTTCGGAAGCCCGTGTACTTTCGCCCGCGAAAATCATAACCCGCGGCGAAGAGGTGCGCCGTATCGAGGCAGACGCCGAGCCGCTCCGGCGATTTCACTTGCTCGATGATGCTCGCCAGATGTTCCAGCCGATATCCGAGCGAACTCCCCTGGCCGGCGGTGATCTCCAGACACGTCATGACGCCATCCGGCGGCAAACGGTTATGTATTTCGTCAAGCGATTTTGCAACCTGCCGCAGACCGGCTTCCTCTCCCTGCCCGACATGGGCGCCGGGATGCGTCACCAGATACGGAATTCCCAGAGCCATGCATCGGCGAAGCTCCTCGACGAATAGATCGATGCTCTTCTCACGCAGCGCACTGTCCGGCGAAGCCAGATTGATCAGATAGCTGTCATGACTGACGGTATGCTTAAACTTCAGCCGATCGCGATGCTCTGACCATTGCGCAACCGCCTCCTCCCCCAGCGGCGGCACCCGCCATTGCTGCTGGTTCTTGGTGAAGACCTGCACGGAGTCGAAGCCAAGCCGCTCCGCTTCGAGCAGAGCCTTATGCATGCCGCCGGCGATGGAGAGATGGGAACCGAACATAAAAGCCGCCGCCTAAAGATGATTATCGTGGCCCAATTGCCAACTCGCCGCCGCCCAAGCAAACGATGCACTGATCGCCATGTCCTACCCGCCATCCTTCGTAGCCAGAAGAAAGAGTAACGAACTGGATCGTGCAGCCATTCTGAAAGTTGAGGAACAGGTCGCCTGTTCGTTCATCGAGCTGAAACCCGCTCACCGCGCTCTTGTTAACGCTTGTCTCCACGGCCTTTGCTGCGTTTACTGGAGATTCATGGCCAAATAATTGGCCGTCATCTTGGGATGTGATGAGAATTCGTTCCGCCATAAGCCGCCAGTCTGATTCTGTGTCGATGATGCTTAAGTCATCGAGCGTGAAGAACCAAGAATAATCCTTTTTCTCCACGCTCTTGACGCAACGTCCGACCACCCAAGCTAAGTCCACCGCCATATGATCGGCCTTCGAGAATGTTTTATACCGGTCCATCTATTCACTCCCCTTGCTTTCGAATTATGCAGCCATAGCCATGACAACTCCCTGCCGCTTTCATTAGTATATCAGATGGAGTGCTGAAGCATCGTCTTTAGCCCTCGCACAAAGCTCATGAAAGAATTCTCAGAAATCGTCGCCGCGTTTGAGGCGCTTTGTGCCGCCGGTAAATCTGCCGCGCTCGCGACTGTGATCAGCGTCGAGGGATCGTCCTATCGGCGGCCCGGCGCCCGCATGTTGATCGCCGAGGATGGCCGCATTTGGGGCGGGGTGAGCGGCGGATGCCTGGAGCGCGATGTCGCCGCCCGGGGGCGGGGCGTGATCGCCACGGGGCGGGCGATCGTTTGCCGCTATGATACCGGTGATGATGAAGTCCCTTCCGTCGGGGCCTCGACCGGTTGCGGCGGTGCGGTCGAGTTGCTTATCCAACCAATTTCGCGGGCGTTTCCGGGGCCTCTTCCGCAATTGGCGCGACTCTTGAACTTGCGCCAGCCGATCACGATCGCAACCGTCGTTCGCGCGGATGGATCGCTTGTCGGATCGGAAGGTACCTGTCTGGCCGTTGAGGATGACCCGACTCCCGAGTCTTCACGCGGCTGCGCCGTACAACCACAGCACGAAGATGGCGGGCACTGCCCGCCCTACGAAGTAAGGCAGCGCGTGGGGCGGGCACTGCCCGCAGCATCTTCGGAGCAGACGAGCAATCACGAACCTCTTCGCCAAGGCGCGCGATCGGCAATCGATGTGTCTCCAGCAGACGCAAAATGGCCGCGCATAATCAGGCACACCGCATCGGGCGGCTCGGCTGATCTGTTCATCGAGCATCTTCAGCCGCCGCAGGCGATTGTCATTTTCGGCGCGGGGCCGGATGCGGTGCCGCTGGTGACGATCGCCAAGACGCTGGGTTGGCATGTGACGGTCGTCGGCACGCGGCCGGCGTCGGCGATGCCGCAGCTTTTTCCGACGGCGGATGCGCTGCGCGTGACCGGCTCCGAGGCGCCGACCGAAGGCGTCGAGCTTCCTTCGGATTGCGCGGTCGTCGTCATGACGCACAATCTCGCCCGCGACCGCGCGATTCTGGAGCGCGTTCCCCCGTCGGTGCGATATTTGGGAATCCTGGGCCCGCGATTCCGCACGGAGCGCATCTTTGCCGAGATGGGTGAGCCGGCGGGACTCAGCCGCGCCTTCGCGCCGGTGGGCCTGGACCTTGGCGCGCAAACGCCGGAGGAGATCGCGCTCTCGATCGTCGCCGAGATTCAGGCGGTGACGCATAGCGCCACCTCAAAATCGCTGCGCGATCGGCCCGGTCCGATTCATCCGCGCGCAGAAGATGAGCCGCGCCCGCGCACTTCGCAGCAGGTGAGCTCGGCATGCGCGGTATAGGCGCGATCATCCTCGCCGCCGGCGGCTCAACGCGCATGGGCCGGCCCAAGCAACTGCTTCAGTTTCAGGGGCAATCCTTGTTACGTCGCGCCGCGAGCGTCGCGATCGATGCGAAGTGCGACCCGATCGTCATCGTCATCGGGAACCATGCTTCAGCGATGCTCGCCGACTTGACGAGTTTGGCGGTTCACCCGGTCGAGAATTCCGATTGGCCGCGCGGCATCGGTACCTCGATCCGCGCCGGGGTCCGCGAAGTTCTCGCTCGTCAGCCCGACACGATCGCGACGTTTATCCATCTCTGCGATCAGCCGCTTGTTGCATCCGCGACATTTGAGAAGTTGCTTAACGCCCGCAAAGAGTCGGGCAAGCCGGTTTGCGTCTGTTCGTTTGCGGAGACGATCGGCCCGCCGGTGCTGGTGGATCGCACGCTGTTCCCCGCCCTGCTCGAGCTCCCCGATCATGCCGGCGCGAAAAAAGTCTGGACAGATCATCCCGAGCAGCTTTGCACGGTCCGCTGCCCCGAGGCCGCGCTGGATGCGGATACGCCGGAGGATTATCAGAAGCTCCTCGGGGGCGGTGACGGCAGAAGCAGGAATTCATAATCGGCCGAACATGGCTGGCCACGGCCGTTCCGCGCGCTCTATCCGCCAGACACGAAGGTGCGCATTCTCCCTCTCTCCTGACTTCGACGAGCTCAGTCGAGTCGTACTCAGGGGAGGGGGCTGGGGCACGCCAGGATGCCAAGAAAAGGAGCCGCGCACGGAAGGTACTCCTGGAGTAAGCGGGAACGGGGTGAAGCGCAATCACCGCTTACTGCGCGGAGTACCGCTGCGTGCGCTGCTCTTCTCGACTCGCGTCGAGGGCGCACGGAAGGTACTCCTGGAGTAAGCGGGAACGGGTGAAGCGCAATCACCGCTTACTCCGCAGAGTACCGCTGCGTGCGCGGCTCATCTCGACTTGCGTCGAGGGGGAGCACTTTGAATGACCTCGCGCCACCCGATCGCGCTTCCGTGTCTCCGTGCTTCCGTGGTGATTAATCCGGTGTAAAGCGCACCCTACGGACGGGGTGAGGGCTGAAGGCATCAACTTGCGAACCGCGCTGTTTTGCAAGTCGCTGTCCCCTCACCCTGCCCTCTCCCCTGAGTACAGGGGAGAGGGTGCTCAGATCCCCATCCCGTAGGGCGGGTGTGCTCACCCACCGCTCCTCGCGAACGATCGCGAGTACACCCACCCTACTTTCGTGCGATCAATTCCCGCGCTGCGCGCTGGCCGCTGGCCAATGCCCCGGCGACGGTGCTGGCCTGGCCGGAGGTATCGGTTGCCTCGCCGGCGAAGAAGAGGGTTTGATCGATTGGCTTGGCCAACGCCGCGCGGGCGCGTGAGCCGCCGACGGTGACGTAGCTGTAGGCTCCGTGCGCGAAGGGGTCGGCTGCCCAATCATAAACGTGAAATCGCTCCAGCATGGAAGTTAGCTTCGCCGGTCGCTGACCGAAAACTTTGGCGATCGATGTAACCGCGGCTTGCTGCAATTCTCGCTTCGAGCGTCCGCTCAGCGCCACGGCTTTGGGCCCGCCGGCCCAGGCGGTGAGGATCGGCAGCCGCAACGGGCGGCTCGTCCAGAGCGTCGGAAATGCTGCGTCTGGGTCATGCATGAAAGCCGCGTCGCGAAGGCCCTGATCGCTGCGGGCCGCGCGGGCGGCTTTCTCGGTTTCCCAAAACGCCTCGCGAAATTTGAGAACTGCCTTGACGATCGGCCCCGAGCCAAGCTGCGATGCCGCCTCGCGCTTCTGCGGAATATCGGGAGAGAATCGAATCGCGCCGCTGACTTCCGGCGGGATTTGCAGGATGCCCACCGGCAGCGTGATCAGCAGCCGCGCTGCGCGGAAGATTGCCGATTTTGGATGATCGGTTTTCACGATCACCTGATGCCGATGCCAAATCACTTCGGCGGCGCGCGTGCGCAGAACTATTTTCACTCGCCGCGGATCGAGCGATTTCCGCAGGTGATCGATCACAGCGCCATATCCATCCAGCAGGCGAAACTGCGTTTCATCCCCCACATCGCCGATGCCTTCCTGCTCTTCAGCGAGCGATTTGGCACTGATGCGCTCCGGATCGGCGGCGTCGAATCCTTCCACGAAGTTGATCGCAAACCGCCGCGCGTCGCGCAGGGCCGGCGACGAATGCCGCTGGCGAAGATACTCCGCAAAACTCATGTCGCGCTTTCCCAGATGCACTAGCCCGCCCATCACCTTCGCCAGCTCCGCCGAGATGTCATCCATATGCGCCAAATGCCCCGCATGACGATGGCGATGATCGAATGGCAGATCGATCGCCGTAAGCTTTGCCTCATGCACGAGGTTCCACGTGACATCGGGCCGGCCGTGAATGAATTCCGCGCCCAGCTCCACCGGCGCGCCGAATGCCGAATCGCGCACAGTATGAATTCGGCCGCCGATGCGGTTGCGCGCTTCGAGGATGAGTACCGAGCGGCCGGCATCTGACAATGCTCGCGCGGCGGCAAGCCCTGCCGCGCCCGCGCCCAGGATGATGACGTCTGGTCTTTTCATTTATTCTTTGGTGGAGAGATCGCGATTGGCGTGCCCGGTATGGCAGATTGCTGCGATTGCCCGCTGCTGGAGATTCCCTGCGGATGCCATTTCAGGCGTCGAACCAGCGGGTGCCGTCCAAGCTGCTCAACAAACGCCGGCGGCTCGGTTTCCCCTGCGCGGACGCGGCGCTGGATCTCGCCGAGCAATTCGACCGACTCGCCTTGATCCGCGTAAGAAACGCCCCACGCGATAATCTTGCAGCCGCCATGCGTGATGGCTTCGCGGACATCTTGTTCCGACGGTCCGTCGCGAGCAATCGTCATCGAGAGCGTTGCCCGGATGTCCTGGTTGATCGCAGCTTCAACATATTTCAGCCACCAAAGCGTCGCGACCGCCAGCCCAAGGGCGGCCCCGCCCAGCCCCAGTTGCCCGCTGCCGAAGCAGATGCCCATGACCGTGGTAAACCAAAGGGTGGCGGCGGTCGTCACGCCGAGCACCAGATTATCCTTCCGCAAAATCGCACCCGCCCCGATAAACCCCATCCCCGAAAGAACCCCCAGCGGCAGCCGCATCGGATCCATGACGACAAATGAGTTGGCCGCTTTCCCGGTGGTATTGAGCAGTCGATTGGCCGCGATCATGGAAAGCGAAGCGGCAAGGCAAACCAGAAGCGTGGTGCGCATCCCCGCCGGCCGGCCATGCTCGCCGCGATTGATGCCGATGATCAGACCCGCCAGCACGGTAAGACCAAGGCGCAGCGAAATCTGAGACCAATCGAGCGTGAGGGGCATATCGCGACACCTCCGGGACCTTCAGCCCAGAATCGCGAATCTAGCCCGTAACCGCGCGCGCGAACAATGCAGAATCTTGGGGAATAACGGTGCGGCATTGCCCCCTCTCCCCTGTAGTCAGGGGAGAGGGTTGGGGTGAGGGGACAGCGTGTCGCGATATGGCGCGGCTCGCAAGTCTACGCGTTCGTCCCCTCACCCTGCCCTCTCCCCTGAGTACAGGGGAGAGGGTTCTCAGTGCCGTAGGGTGCGCTTTAGCGCACGCGGAAAGCGGTCGCCGTTCGAACCGCGTGTGCTAAAGCACACCCTAAGGAAACTGAGCGCGACCTTTCGCTTCAAAAATCTCTCGGCGTTTCTTCCTTGGCGTCTCGGCGTCTTGGCGTTCAATTCATCCTTCACCCGCGCTAGTTGCCGATGCTTTCCAATTCCTTCGCCGCCGCGTCGATTGCGTTTGCATAATCCTGCAGCGCCTTGGCCACCCGCCCGATTTCCGCCTCGGCCTCGGCGTATTGCTTTTGCTCGATGGCTTCACGAACACCGGGAATCGTCTTGGCGCCGTAGCCCGTATAGAACCCGGGCGCATAGATCAGATGCCGAAACCACGGCCGGCGCGGCAAACCCTGCGCGCTGGTCAGCAATCGCTCTGTCTGCAAAAGCTGCGCGTTCAGCGCCGCCACCGACTGCGCCGACAAGCCCGCACCCTTGTCCGATACTTTCTTCATCGCGGCTTTGTAACGATCGGCGCTTCGCGTGACCGCTGCCGCTGCATTCTCCAACGGCGCGAAATTCAGGAACGGCGGCACCTCATCCTTCGCCGGCGCGGTCGTCGGATGGCGCGGATCGGAAACCGCATCGAACAAGTTTTCCTCGATCGCCTTGTTCTGTTCGCGGATTTCCTCCTGCTTGTCGCTGAGGAGGGTTTTGAGTTCCTTCGTGTACACCCCCATCGTGTCGGCAAAATCCGCGAAGTCGTAAGGCAGCACATCCGCATCCGCAAAACGCATCAACATGACGCCGCATGTTTGGGCCAGGGCCCGCTCGTAGACGAACTCCGTGTCGGCAAAATGCGTGAACCAGTAGAAGTCATCGTAAACGGAGTGATAAATCCCCTGCGGATCTTCGCCGCTGAAGGAGAGGTTGAGCGACGGGACGCCGACGTGGTCGATGAACGCCGTGTAATCGCTGCCGGAGCCGAGCGGGGCGATGCGCAAATCCGCGCGCGAGCGGGCTTCCTTCTTTTCATCGGCTTTGCCATTGAGCAGGCGATGCGCCTGGCTGCGTTTCCAGATGGAAATGTTCTTTTCCGGATCGTTGATTTCGCGGGCGACGCCGTTGACGAATTTTTCCAGCGCATGTGAACCCTCGGCGTGCAGAAACCCGCGCTCGCTGTCATCGGTGTTGACGTAGATCGCCGCATTCTTCGCCAGCTCGTCGGCGTGGTCCTCGACCCATTCGGTTGAGCCGAGCAGGCCCGGCTCTTCGCCGTCCCAGGCGCAGAAGATGATCGTGCGTTTCGGCTTCCAGCCTTGTTTCACGAGCTCCGCCAGCCCGCGCGCTTCTTCGAGCATGGGAGCTTGCCCGGAGATCGGGTCCCACGCGCCGTTGACCCAAGCGTCGTGATGATTGCCGCGGATGATCCACTGATCGGGAGACTCCGAGCCGTTGATCCTCGCGATCACGTCATAAATCGGCTTGATGTCCCAATTGCTGGCGACTTTCAGATGCACCTTCGCGGGGCCGGGGCCGATGTGATAGGTGATGGGCAACCCACCGCGAAAATCCTCCGGTGCCATTGACCCGGCCAGTGCCGCCAGCAGCGGCTTGGCATCGCCATAAGAGATTGGCAGCACCGGAATCTTCGTGATCACGCCCGTCTCTTTAATGTCAAGCCGTTTTACATTTCCCTTGGCGGCGACGCCCGGCGTGAGCGGATCGCCCGGATGCAGCGGCATATCCATCACGCTCCCGCGCTGCGCGCCATCCTCGTTGCGCATCGGGCCATCCGGGAAAACCTTCTCGGCGGCAAACCCATCCTCGTGCGGATCGGAATAGATGATGCACCCGATCGCCCCATGCTCGGCGGCGACTTTCGGCTTGATGCCGCGCCAAGAGCCGCCGTAGCGGGCGATCACGATCGCACCTTTCACAGAAATGCCCAGCCGATCCAATGCCTCGTAATCCTTCGGCACACCAAAATTCACATAAACCAGCGGGCCGGTCACGTCTCCATCGATCGAATAAGCGTTGTAAGTCGGCAGTTGCTCGCTCTGCTGATTTGACGTCGGATCGACGCCAACCGCAGGCTCCTGCAGCTTGGCCACAAAATGCGTCGGCTCCAGCAGCTCCACCAGCCGCTCGCGCGGCGTCGGGAAGAGCACATCGTAACTCTCAATCTTCGCATCCAACCCCCACGCCTGGAATTGCGACAGAATCCACTGCGCATTCTGCTTGTCATACTCCGACCCCACATGATGTGGCCGCGCGCTGAGGCGTTGCATCGTCTCGCGGATAATCTGCGGGCTGGGCAGCGCCTTGAACTTCGCTTCCCATTCCCGCTGCGTCCGCGAGCTGTCGGCGGTGAAGCCGTAGATCGGATCCTTTTCTTGGGCAAAAGCCGCCGCCGCTATCCCCAGCAGAACCACTGCGATCCAACGCGCGCGAACCATAGGCGATCTCCTTCCCGGGTGAATAAGTATGCAGAAGGCAGTAGGTAGTAGCCAGAAAATGGGTCCGAGTTTGTTCTGCCTACTGCCTTCTGCCTACTCATTCCGGCGTGCTATAATACGCCTTATGCCGATCTACGAGTACATCTGTCAGAAGTGCAGCAGCAAATTCGAGCAACTGGTTCGCAGCATGAGCAGCGAGGCGAAATCTCGCTGCCCCAAATGCGGCTCCGAAAAAACCGCGCGAACACTGAGCGTCTTCGCCGTCGGCGCTGAGTCGGCCAGGGCGTCCGCCGACCCCACCTGCGGCCGCTGCGGCGGCGCGCCAGGATCGTGCGGGATGGATTGAGCGGGCGGTTCGGGTTGCCGTGCTTACAGTCTTGTTCGTCGCTTGCAGTTTGCGAGATCTCGCATGCGCAATTCCTTCAAATTGGCAATCGTGGCGATCAGCGCAGTTCTTAGCGGCTGCTGCCCGCCGACCAACCCGAATACAAATGAAGTTCAGGCGTGGGTTGCATCCGAGCTGCCGAAGGCGAGTTCCGCTGAAGACGTCAGGCGCTTTGCGCAATCACACGCGTTCTCGTATGACTATTCGACTGAAACCAGCGCACAACTCTCGCGCGAAGTGAATGGCGGATGCCCGGGATCGCGGCCCGTCGTCATCATCAACGTCGAATTCGACAGGCAAGATCATGTGAAGTCGCTCAAAGTCTGGGGCGCGGCAATGCCGCCGTGATGGGTGGCGAGGTGGAGTAAATCCCTTCCCAAGTTTTGCGGCGCGCACGGATCATCTCGGGTCGATCGGAATTGCTACGTCAGCGATCGATGTAACCCGCCGCGGGCCGGCTTTGTGGTCTTACGCGCCGCTCGCGCCACCGAGCTAAGGCCGCGATGCCGCCGCTTGGTTTCCAAGGTGAGCGGAGAATTGTCGCCGAGCCGGTCGAGAATTGCTTTTGATTCTTTGCTCGTCAGTGATGCTATGCCTGAGCGAAGATTTGCAAGGCGCGCCGGCGTGATTCCCAATCGCGTGGACCAATCTTGATCGCTGATGCCAGATGACTCGAGCAGTGTCACGATTCGCTTGCTTATTTCAAGGTTGAACTTCATGGCTTGCGGTCCTTGTCGCGAAACTGTTTTACCGCCCACAAGTATACCATAACGCCCGCCATCAAATCCGCAGCTTCCTCAATTTGACGAGCGTTTTTCCTTCTGATTGCCAAAGCCAGACGCCGCATGGCCTTAACGGCCACTGCCTTTGCATCGATAGACACCGGGGTGACTGGCCCGTCAAAATACTTGTCAACGTAGACTCGACAGGCATCCAACTCCTGACGCGCCTTTAACAACAGTATTTGGCTTGGCTTTCGGAATTGCAATCGAGAAACCCGCAGTGACGTTGAAGTAGAGATGGTAACAGTTGAGGCCGCCGAAGCAATCATGCGCTGTCGGCGGTCGCAAGGCCAGTTCCCAATGGCGCGAGCTCGCGGCAAACTCTCTGGCAAGGGGCCGACTGTCATCTTGCGACAGGCTCCCGTTCGCGCGACAATGCTTACAGGAGGTTGCGATGGAATCACTCAAATCTCTCGGGCGTGTCCCGCATCACGCGTTGGCCGGGTTGCTGGCCTTTCTAATCCTGGGGCCGTTGGCTGCCTCAGTTGCGGCTCAGGACACGACGCTTGATGTCATTCATTTCAAGGCGCCCGCCGGGTGGCAGGTGAACGATAAGCAGGGGCAGGCGAAGATTTTTACCGCGCCGGATTCCAATACCCAGCAGCAGGCGATGATCGTCGTTTTGCTTACGCCGGCGCAGGATAATCTGGACTTGAAGGCGGCGTTTGAGAACGCAGTCAAGCAGATGACCGGCGGCGGAAAGCTCGTGGAGCCGGGCGAGGCTTCGGCCGCCAAGACGCGGCAAGGGTTTGACGCGCTGTCGCAATCGGTCGTCGCGGAAGCCGCGAATGGGCAGCGGACGTGGGCCCGCCTGGTCGGGGCCAATGTTCATAACCGCATGGCAACGTTTTGCTATCTCTCCAACACCGCCGACATGTTTCAGAAGCATCAGGGGGATATGGATGATCTGCTGGGCAGCGTGAGCTTCGCGGATGCGGCACCGCCGATCGCGAATGCGAACGCCAACGCGGAATACGCGGCACTCGAGCGCGAGAAGCAGGACCTGCTCAAGAAGGTCGCCGAGATTGAAGCCAAGCAACGGCAGATCGCGCCCAGCGCCGCCGCCCCCGCGGCGGCGGGCAATGTCGCGGAAGCCGGCGCGGCACCGGATGAGGAAGGCAAGGCGATCGCGGCGGCCAAGGAGAAATTCGCCAAGGATGTCGGCGCCCGGCATAAGCCGCACACGATTCTCGGCGATGTGCTTTGCCTGGACGGCAAGCCAGTGCCCAATGTCATCTCCTGTACCGTGAATGTCGGAGGTACGACGATCGCGGCGGAGAGGACGCATTATGGCCTGGAGGTGGATGCTAACGGCCATTTCGAGCAGCAGGTGCCGGACGGTCTTTACAAGATGAGCGTGGAGTGCGTGGTGAACGTGGGCGGCAAGCGCGTGCCGCTGGAATTTCTGTGCCTGGACGGAAAGCAACAGGGCGTCGATATCGCGTCGGCCGGCGGGATCGTCAAGGACTATCGGCTGGTGATGCAGAGCCTCAAACCTGACATCAGTCCCGACGATCGCAACGCGTATTTCGGCGGCATCTTCACGGTGTCCGATCCGACCTACACGCCGACGACCGGCAACATCAGCAACCGCCATCCGAATGCGAAGGTCCGCGTGACTTTCACGCCACAAGGCCCGCAGGTCGATGGCCGCAAGCGGCCGGCATTTGCGCTCGATACGCCGGTCGCCTCCATCGCATACGGTTATCGCTTCCGCGGCATTCCGCTGGGCGTCTATCAAACCACCATCGACCTGATCGAGGCGAACGGTGCGTCCCGCCGGCTGGCATGCTCATTGGGCACAACCAATCAATACGGCGATTCGGTGCAGATTTTCTGGGATAGCACGGGCCAATACCTGATTCAGAGAGCGGATCCGACTGTTTATGTCAGGGATTGATCGTTGTAGAGTGGGTGTACTCGCGTGTACTTGCCTCCCGCGAGCGGCAAGCGGTGGGCGAGTACACCCACCCTGCATTTCAGGCGTGAGCCGTTGTCTGAAAGGGAGAACGCGATGAAAAGGCTGGTTGGGATGGCGCGCGGGGGTTGGGTCGCGGGGCTGTCTTGTTTGCTGGTGGCGATATCAGTCCTTGCGGCGGACGACACTCGCCCGCCCGGCAACACAACCTTCGACATCATCCAATACAACGCGCCTCCCGGCTGGCAATTGGTGGAGCGTCCGGGGCCGGCGAAGATTTATGCCGCGCCGGGGACGAACGCCGTTCAGCAGACATTTATCGTTATCTTGCTTGGCCAGCCGCAGGCGAATCTGGATCTGCGTAGCGCCTTTGACGCGACGATCAAGCAGACGACCGGAACCAGCCGCATCGTCGAGCGCGGCGAAGTCTCATCGGCCCAAACGCGCCAGGGATTCCAGGCCCTTACACAAACGCTCGTGAGCGAAAGCGCGAACGGCCAGCGGCTGTTTTTGCGAATGACCGCCGCCAATGTGAATAGCCGCATGGTCGGCTTCAGCCTGATGGCGAACAGCCCCGATCTGTTCAAGCAGCATCAGGCCGCGATGGATGCGTTGCTGGGAAGCGTCAGCTTTGCCGTGCCGGCGATGGCCAATGCGGAGGATGTTGCAAAGATCAAAGCGCAGATCGAGGCGTTGGAGATGCAGAAGCAGGAACTGGCGCGAAAGCTCGCGGACATCGAAGCGCAGCAGCAGAAGCTGGCCGCGTCGCTTCCGGGCAATCAGCAGGAGAATGCCGGCGCGGGAACCGCCGGCGCAGCAAACGCAGCTAATCCCGGCGATGAAGCGCAGCTTCTTGCCCGGGCACGGGACAAATTCAACGCCGACCTTGCCGGCCGCCGAAAGCCGCACACCATTCTCGGCGACATTCTGCTGCTCAATGGCAAACCCGTTCCCAATATGGTCGCGTGCACGCTCTACGTAAAAGGCACGACCATCGCCGCCGAGCGGACACATTATGAGATCGAGGCGGACGCAAACGGCCACTTCGAGCAGAAGATTCCGGATGGGATCTACAATATCCAGGTGACGTGCATCGTGAATCTCGACGGGCATCGCGTGCCGGTCGATCTGATCCCCGTCGATGGCAAAGCGGATCGCGTCGATCAATCATCGGATGAAGGCATCGTGCGCGATTACCGCGTGATGATTTCCGGCCTGCGGCCCGGAGCCGACCCCAAGGGCACATACTCCTACTACGGCGGCGTGATCAACCTGACCGACCCCACCTTCGGCGACCTCGAGAAACACCATCCCAACGGCAAAGTGCGAATGACCTTCACGCCCACCGGCGCGCTAATCGACGGCTCGCGACGGCCGCCCTTTGTGGTGGAAGCGATGGCACACGACGCAAACCTTGGCGCTTATCTGCGCGGCATCCCGCTCGGTACATATCGCGTCAGCGCGACAATCGTCACGCCCGACGGCCGCGCGCAGCCGTTGGGATGCAGCCGATCGTTTCAAGGCCCGTTTGCGACAGCGACCGAAATGTTCTGGGACCCAATCAACGGCGATGCGAATCGGATTGAGGATGCGAAGCTTTATGTGCGGGAGTAACCGTGGCTTTGAACCCTCTCCCCTGTACTCAGGGGAGAGGGCAGGGTGAGGGGACAGCGTGTCGCGATATGGCGCGGTTCGCAAGTCGATGCGTTCGTCCCCTCACCCCAACCCTCTCCCCTGAGTATAAGGGAGAGGGAGTCCATTCATTTTCCAACCAGAATCTCCGGCGAACTCGGCGCGTTGATCGGATCGCAACCCGCTTCCCCGACGCTCACGATTACTTCCAGCCGTACGCCGAATCGGCCCGGCAGATAAATCCCCGGCTCGATGCTGAAGACCATTCCCGGCTCAAGAAGCTCGGCATTCCCGCTCTTCAGGTACGGCGCTTCGTGGACTTGCAAGCCTAGCCCATGACCCGTGCGATGCAGAAACTGCGGGCCGTAGCCCGCGGATTCGATAACAGACCGCGCGGCGTTGTCGATCTCTTCACACCGCGCGCCCGGCCGCACCGCGTTGATCGCGGCGCGCTGGGCTTCGAAGACCGTTTTGTAAACCGTGCTGACCTCACGATCCTTCGGATTGCCGACGCTGCAGGTGATCGTGATATCGCTGTGATATCCATAGAGGCGGCTGAGCTGCGCGCCATGCCGGCCCTGGACGCTCATCGGCACGCGCGTGCCGAAATCGATGATGACGACATCCCCCGCTTCCATCTTTCGATTGCCCGTCTCATGGTGAGGCAGAGCCGCGTTGGAGCCCGAGGCGATAATCGTAAATGCAATCGCGCTGACGGGGTCGGCCGCCTGCAGCGCTTCGCGCAGCTCCCGATCGATTTGCGATTCGGTATGACCCGGCCGGCACATGGCCGCCGCCAGCGGAATTGTTCGATCCACCTGCGCCGCGGCTTTGCGGAGCAGCGCTAGCTCCGCGGCGTCCTTGCGCAGCCGCAAGCTACGCATAATGGTGCCTGATCCGACGACGCGCGATTTTGGAGCGACGCCCAGCAGATCAAGCATAAACGCGCTGCGGGCTTCATCGTCGAACGCGATCGTCCGCGCGTCCTTCACGGCTTCGACGAGTGCCGGCAAATACCATTGCGTATCCGACCACCCGCGCACGACTTCACCCGCTACAGCATGCTCTTCGACCTGTGGCACATTCATCGCCGGCGCGATCCACGTCGCCGACCCATCCGCGCGCAATGCCAGCGCGAGCAGCCGCTCGGCGGCGTGGCCGTGCTCGAAGCCCGTCAGGTAAAATAAATCAGCGCCCGGCGTGAGCAGAAGCAGATCAACCCCCGCCTGTTTCATCACCGCCGTGGCTCGCTGGAAGCGTTCGCGCATACCTTTGCCTTCGTAGGGGCGAACCTTGTGTTCGCCCTTGTCTCGCGCGGGCGGCGCCGGGCGAACACAAGGTTCGCCCCTACAATGGCCTCCGCGCCGTAGGGGTGAACCTTGTGTTCACCCGTGTCTCTCGCGAGCAATGCAGGGCGAACACGAGGTTCGCCCCTACAAGACTTGTCCCCATCCCATTGCTCGCCGCCAGGCGGAAAGCTGGCCGAGGTGATGGGCTTCGTGCGTGGTCATCAGTCCCATCAGCATGTGGCCCAGCGACGGGAACCACTTTTGCAATTGCTCGGGCGCGGGCTGTTTAAAGATATCGTTGGCCGCGCGCATCAGCGTGGTGGAGAGGGCCGTGTGTGTCTCTTCGAGCAGCTTGAGCAACGTCGCCTTGTCCAGGTATCGCGCGCGGTCTTCGACCGGCGTGACTCCCCTGCCGTACGCGTCCTGCCAATCGGACGGCAATATGTGCGGCTGGCCCAAAAGCGTCAGCCCGTTATCGCTGGCCCACGCGAGATGGCCCAGAATAAACGCGGCGTGATTCATCACGCGGCCGGGCACGGGCTGGGCGGCAAGCTGCGCATCTGGAACCTCGGCCAACAGCCGCTGCGCGTAAAACAAATTGAAGTTGTAAGCCGGAATGATCAGATCAATCATGGCGCGACATCTTGCTCGAAAAAGGCATCTGATACAAACCCAGATCGCGCCGCACGGACTCGCGCAGCGCGTCTTCTTCGGGCCCAGCCGGATCGATCGGCTTGCCCGCCCCCTTGAGGTTGTTGAATTTCCCAGCACGGATCGCCTCCTCGATCCGCCGCTCCGCGATCCGCCGGATCGCTGATTCGATTAGGGCGTTTTTGAACATAATGACTATGGCTTCGGCGCCTGCTTCGTCAGCAAAAACGCCACCAGATCCACAAACTCCTGCTCGCTCATCGTTTTTTCCAGGCCTTCGGGCATCATGGATAGCGTTGTCTCTTTCATCCGGTCGATCTGATCGCGCGGGATGATGATCTGCTGCGAGCCATCCTTCAGCACCACGCGCCGTTCGGATTCCTCGACGAGCAGGCCGTTGGCGACGGTGCCATCCTTCTGGCGGATGATCCATTGAAAATACGGCTTGCCGACGACAAGGTTTGGATCGAGCACGTTGCTTAGCAGCAGATCGAGATTATCGCGGCCGACGCCGGTGAGATCAGGGCCGACGGTGCCGCCCTTTCCGTAGATCGTATGACACTGAGCACACCGGGCCGCGAAGACTTTCATGCCGGCGGCGGGGTCGCCCGCGGCATGGCTCGTAATCATCTTCTTGTACTGCTCGACAAGCTGCGCGCGAGCTGGATCGCGCTCGGCGCGGATGCTGCCCCATTCGTGCGTCAGACGATCCGACAAGCTTGGGTCATTCAGGTTTGCAATCGCACGGGCCTGATTCTCATTGACCTGGCTGACCGGGATTTGCTTCGCCTTGAGCGCATCGAGCACCGCGGATGCACCGGATTTGGTGCGAACCAGCGCGTCGATCGTCATCGGCCGCAAATCGAGCGGCGTTAGATTCGGATACGCCTCGATGAGCACCGCTGCCGCGCCGGCATCGTCCATCGCGCCCAGGGCATCGACCGCCTGCTGCCGCAAAAGAACCGGCGCGGTTGCATCTTCTATGAACGCCGCGAAGGCGGGGATATCGCCGGTATCTTTCTTTTCCGCCAGCCCGCGCAGAAGCGCGGCTCTGGTGACGGCCTTCTGACTTTTGTCGGCGATGATCCGCCGCGCTTCTTCGATGGCCGCCGGGTCAGACCACCAGAGGGCGATCGTCGTCGCCGGCACGCGGGCCGTACCGGTTTTCTTCACGAGCGCGACGATCTTCGCCCGGATCGCCTCATCGAAATATTTCGCCCGCTCGGCTGGCGCGACTGCGGCATTTGCGAAGCCATCAATCGTCTCCTCCAGATCGGCGGCGATGTTCCGCCGCGGATTGTTCGCCAGCTCATCCAGATGCTTGCCTAGCGCCGCCACCGTTTGTTGCGGCGTGCGAAGAAGCGCGCTGACCGCATCGTGCACCCATTTAACGACGCTCTGGTCGAAGTTTTTCTGCGCAACGGCGTCGTTATCCAGCAGATCGGAGATCTGACTCCCGCGAAGAGCGAGCAGCGGCTTGAGGTTGCTATAGATGATCGATGGAATCAGCGGATCGTCGGCGTTGGCGGGATTATGGAGCATCGCCTGCAGCAGCGGCCAGGGATCGCGCTTGGTCAATCGCCCCGCCGCTATCGCGACCTGCACGCGTACGTCCGGCGACGGATCGGCCGCCAGTGCCGTGAGCTTTGCGTAAATGGGATCGGTTACATCGCCCATTTCACCGATCGCGCGCACGGCCCAGTTGCGCGTCGGGGCATCAGCGCTTTCCATCAGCCTGGCATGCGACTGCGGATCGATCGCCCGCTGGCTCACCAGCAGCCACAGTGCATGCATGTGGCCATTGTTTTGATCGCCGGTGTTCAGCGCGAGCTGCTGCAACTGCGGAATCATCGCCGGCTGGAACTTCTCATTGAGGATTCGCTGCGCCGTCCGCCGCCACCAGACATTCGGATGATCCAGCAGCTTGATCAGCTCATCAGTCGAAGATTTTTGCAGATCGAACGCGCCATAGTGCGGCGGATCGCCATACGAGATTCGATAGATCCGCCCGCGCTCGCGATCGACGCCTTTCGGATCGCGATTGGCGTCCTGATAGCAGTGATAGCGGTCATACCAATCGAGCACATACAGGCAGCCGTCCGGGCCGATCTTCTGCGAGACGGGAATGAACCAGGCGTCATTGGCCTGCGCGAAATCCTCGGCGTTATGCTGAACATACGTGGCACCTTTGCGGGTGAGCGTATCGCGATTGAGGGCGCTGCCGTGGAGGTTTCCCATCAGCAGCGAGCCGCGATACTCGGCGGGGAAGTTGTCGGCGTCGTAGACGCAAAGCCCCGCGTACGCCGCCATCTGATGGCGCTCGGTGGTGATGGAAGGGAGCCAATGCGTTTGCGGCGGATAGGGCCCGCCCTGCCGCTGGTAGTAGCCGCTCTGCGTGATATGAAACAGATGATCGATCACGCAGCAGGAAACAAACCAATCACCCTGCCGGTTGTAATCCAGCCCCCACGGATTGCTCGTCCCTTGCGCGAACAGCTCAAACTTTTTCAGCGTCGGATGATACCGCCAGACGGCACAGCTAAAGTCGTAGTTCTTTCCGTCGAATGAAACGTGCGCATCATTGAAAACGCCGTTCATTCCATAGAGCCAGCCGTCCGGTCCCCACGTGAGACTGTTTGGCAACTCATGCCGATCGGCGCGGCCAAAGCCGCTGAGAATCACCTGCTGAGAATCGGCATGGCCGCTGCCGCTGGAGTCTTTCAGAAAAAGAATGTCGGGCGAGTTGGTGATGTAAACGCCGCCGTTCCCGATGGCGATGCCGCACGGAATATTCAGCCCTTCCTTGAAGATCGTGATTTTATCGAAATTGCCATCATGCTTCGTCGATTCCAGGATCTTCACACGATCCTGCCCCGGCCCCGCATCCGCCCGCGGATACTCAAACGACTCGGTCACCCAGATCCGCCCGCGATCGTCAAAGGTAAACGAAGTCGGGTTGATCACCTCCGGCTCATGCGCCACGCATTCAATCTTAAACCCCGGCGGCAATTGCATCTTCGCCATCGCCTCACCAGCAGAAAGCGCCGGCCCCGGCGGCTTGTCCTGGTGAAACGGAATGTCATTGGTCCCATCAGCGGCGAAGCCTCGCGCCGCGATGAAGAGTGCGAAAGACAGGATTGCGATCGATATCGGTTTGTTGCTCGGCATTCGGGTTCCCTTCAAGCCCAAGGTCTATCCGCGCGGTGGCTTGGTGACAAGCGTCTACCTCCATCGTTTCCGCGCCAGCCGCAAGCTCGCGAGCGGCACTACCGGATCGAGTCCCCCCTGACCATCGCCAAATTTGGCGTTATGCCTGATCGCGAGTCATTTGCCGCGCGATCGTTCGACACTCAAATCCTCTCCCGGGCTGACCGCGTCGCAAGATGCGGCGATACGCCCAAGCCGTCGGCGGAGCCAGAAATATAAGAATGACGCTCCAGCAAGGTGCCGCGGTGTCTATGCTTAGCAGCGTCGGCTCGATGCGGTCGCAGGTGAATATGAAGCCAAGCATATTCAGCGTCGATGGGTGCGGGAACGGCAAGGGCATGTTGCGACTTGCGCGCGTCGGGATCTCAGCCGGATAACTAAGAACCTTGGGTTTGAACGAAGCATGTCCGAAGTAGCCAGGATCATTCCCCCACGAAGCAGGCAGTCGAACGTAGCTCACGCCAACTCCTCCACCGACGCTCCTCAGGAAGAAGCGATAGCGATACTCTGTGTCGCGGTACGGGACGAGGAAGAAGGCGTCTTCACAGGAGCGGCCGCGTACCCAAAACACGGCAACCACCATTGCCGCACCGAGGGACAGCACTACAAAGGCAGTCGACAGCGTTTGCTTCTTCGGGCATGCCGCCATGAATCGTGCGACCAGCCGGCGCATTGCAGAAATCATAGGATCCGCAAATGCGAATTGGGAACGGATCAATTAGCGGGCGCCCAAGGCCTCTGCGTGTCCCGACTGATCGTCAATCCGCATTCCGGGCACCTCGTTGGCGACGCACGAAGATCGTAGCCGCACCGTTGGCATATTTTTTCTCGAGCCGCCGTCCGGCGACGATGCTGTAGCAGTGACATCGCGCTCGCGAGCAGAGAGCCGAAACCGAAACACGCACTGATGAACCAACACCTGGCCTCGACTGAGAATAGAGTTTCGCGCCGGCCAAATCGCCAAAAGACTAGAGAAATCCTTGCGACGCGCGGCATTCCGCCGATATCGATGGGCTGGTCATAATACCAATGATCGAATCCTCCGCCGTCCTCGTTTCTCGAACAGTAACTAAATCTCATCTGTCCCCGTGTGATGAGGAGCTCGAAGCGGTGTGCCCGCTCATTCGGAGCCCACATGATCGCTTCACTGACGAGAAAGCTCCGTATCCACAGAGCGCCGCTGAGGACAAAGATTACCGTAAGGATTATTGCGATCCGAGTCAGCAAGCTGTACCGCACGCCTCTCATAGGTCGATTTTAGGGTCCCGTCCGGCCTAGCGCTAACGCCGAATATGCGATGGGCACGCACGAGCAAGCTACGGCGGCTTTCGTCCACGACCTCCGCAGCGGCGCTTTCGCTCAGCGACGTACAATCGAACGAGGGTCATACGAAGCACGCCCAGCGGGCGTTCCAGCGCTGGCGCTGGAACGCCCGGGCACGAAAGATCAGATTCAATCTTGGGCCCACCGGGCGCGTTTTCGAAGTTTCTGCGCTTGCTCGGCCTGATGGCAGGCAATCTTCTCGCGCTTTAACTGCAGCTGCTTCGCAACAATGGCGGGGTCGGCGCTGGACTTTTGCGGCGGCGCCAGCAAGCCCATCCCCTTGAGCAGCGCGAAGCCCACCCTGGCGTCGCACGTCAGGAGCGCGTTGTTGATCGCGATGACGGCGCGGTCGGCCATCGCCAGCAACCGATGACGGACCGAATCTTCGGTTTGCTGCTTCCAGGCATTGAGGGCGGCGATGTAGTTGGCGTCATCGTTCTGCCAGCGGTAGACCGAGGAGCGGCTGACGCCCGCCGACGCAGCCGCGGCGGAGATGCTCTTGCCCGCCATGATCGCCTGCAGAACCTGCATCTGCGATTGGGAGAGCTTGTCCTCAATGAGGGGATTGCAAGTCGGCTCGGACGTGACCGGCGCATCGGCCATGTAATCGGCAAGCGGTTGCTGCGGCGGCTTCATCGGCACCGCCAAGCCCGATTGCGGCGCGGGCGCGCTACGAGCCGTCGCTTGAGGCGCGGCGGGCTGGGTCTGGGGTTGGGACGAAACAGGGACCTGAGGGGACTTAGCCCCTCCCGTTAGGGAAAAGTTTTGCATGGCGGGAAAATACGAAAATGATCAAATGCGAATCAAGTTGGCTAATCACATTTGTCCCGCGATTGCGAGAAACAGCACAAGCGAGACGGCCGCTAGAAATAGTGCGAGCAGACGACGCATTACCGAAATGATATGAGACAGAGGTCCAGCCCGGGAACGGTTCAATTAACAGCGCGCCATGGACTGCGTGGGCTCGGACACCGGTATTGGAGCGGATGCGATGGTGGTAGCGACGTGGATGACAAATGCACCACCACGCGTGGCTTGCCCCCGAAGCAGAAATTCTTTCCGATGCGAGGACACCAAACAAGGCCACCACAGCGAGCAGAGACCCGATGGGAACGACCGCGTTTGTCATGACGACTTCGTAATTCTGATCGATTCTATATTCAAACTCTTCGCCCTGGTTCATGTCGCTTGCGCTGACCTGCGTCGCATCAAAGATTCCTGATAGCATCTTGATAAACAAGGTATTGGTCGATTACCCAAAGGCGATTGAAAGCGTCACGGTCCAGCCGCTGTATGACGCGATCGGGATGGAATGGGAAATCGTGCTATTTCCACCGTTGTTTGCCATTCGCTTCCTGGCATTGGGGATGGTTCCGCTGACGATCCTGGCGATTGGAGAAATGCTTGTTCTTCTCCCATCGCATCGCACGTTGCTTGATCGACTGAGCGGGACAATCGTCGTACGTGCCAGAAAGCCGCAAAGGCGAGGATTCGAAGTGTTGTCGAT
The DNA here is from genome assembly GCA_036276235.1 of Humisphaera sp. GTDB lineage: Bacteria > Planctomycetota > Phycisphaerae > Tepidisphaerales > Tepidisphaeraceae > JANWHF01. The sequence goes on from DATBDZ010000196.1 coordinate 21,264, forward strand.
AACAGTCGCCAAAGGGACCTGAGGGGACCGAGGCCCTCCCGTTAGGGAAAAGTTGTGCATGGCGGGAAAATACCAAAATGATCAAATGCGAATCAAGTCGGTCCCGCGGAATCCGCCACGAATAAACTGCAAAATAGATTGACAAACGTCATGGGGCAGTGATGGTCATCCCGCCCGAAGCGCCCCGCCGATGTCCATGTGATAAGTCCAGAGGTCACATGGCGTTATGAAAACTATATAGCAATATATCGACAAATCCCGTCTGTTTTGCGCGCCCCATTTTGTCCCGCGAAAGATGGGAGAAACCGCACTGGCAGGGTAAAAAGCGGGTTGGGACGGGCGGGTCGGCGACAGTCTCCAGCGCGTGAACGCTACGGGCTTGGTCGGCTGAAGGTCATTCAGCCGCGAGAAGGCACACTTGTGCCGCGCCATGAAAAAGAGCATCGCGGCGTAATTAACGCCGCGATGCCCGTTGATTCAAACTCTTGAGTTGATCGCCCCTGGCGAATCAGCTCTTAGAAGTTGAAGTACGCATCGATCGCGAACTGGAACTGATAGTGATCGGTTCCGGCATCGAAGAACTTGGTGCTGGCGTAGTCGCCGCGAAGCTCGGGGCGAATGACCAGGTTCTTGAGGATGTCGTGGCTGGGCATCGGCGTAATCGCCAGGCCGAGCGTCGCTTCGTAGAACTGCGTGTTGACACCCGCGATGGTGAAGCCGTCCTGGTCGTTGTACCACTCAACGCGGCCGTTGACGGTAATGTAGTCGCTGAGCACGTACTGCCCGTATCCAGCGATGCCGTACCACTGGGCCGAGCTTCCCGAGGCCAGCGCGTGAGGCGCGTCGCCGTAGTCGGCATTCACCACACCGGTGAGCTTCTCATTGAACTTGTGGCTGAAGACCAAGTCCACCACCGTCCAATAGTCACTGTCATCACCAGCGGCCTGAGGGCCCCAGGAGAGATTGAGGTAGCCCGTATCATTGGGCGTCGGCGTCCATTTCAGCTCGCCCAAAAAGTCAATGGCGCCGTTGTTATCCTTGGTTGACTGATTCCAACCGCGGGTGATTCCGGCTGTCGCCGTGAACTGATCATTGAACGCATACGTGCCCAGAATGCCCGTCTGCGTGAATGGGATGGCGTAGCCGAACAAATAGCTATGTGAATACAGCGGGTTCCCTGGACCGGCGATCACTTCGTATCCCAGCAGGGTCACAAACTTACCTGCGCGGATCTGCAACCCATTGCCGACCGGCAACGCCACGTCGACAAACAACTGCGTCGGGTCGAATTGATTTTCCGGCTGCTGCTGTCCGGAGGCCGAGAAGCCCCCGCCGCCGTAGATCCCCATGCCGTTGGAGTGGATCTTGGCCATGTCGTAGCCGTACATCATTTCAATCTGGCCGCCGACATCAAACGTGTGATTCTTGGCCGCGGCGGCAGGATCCACCGTGCGCTGGATGTTTAAATCGATCGCATCCAGCTTGACGCGAGCCTGTGCAGTGTTGAATACGTTGCCGTTGATGGTGCCGTTAGGCGGGTTGCTGAAGGAGAACGTGTAGCCACCCTCCACATACCCGAAGATGTTGATGTTCGCCTTATCCAGGAAGTCCCCAACTGCCGTCCCGGCCAGTAGCGCCATCAAGGGGCGCTTGACCACGGGCGCCGGGGCGGGTGTGGTCGACGGTCCTGTTGCGGGGGCGGTCGTCGCATCTTCCAGGAACAGCGGGCGCTCCGCGGGTAAGAATCGCGGGATCGCATCGCTCCCCGAAGTATCCTCTGCGCGGGCCAACCCCGCGACGGCCAGCACGGCTACCGCAGCCGCACCCGCCACGCCTTTCCAATCCAGCATATCAACTCCTTGCCTGTTAAGGCAGAAAATGGGCATGATCCGAGACTTGGCCCACAACCCGCACGCTCGATAACAAAGCGGGTGCCAGTGTCAGCCAACGCTACCCATTGTCGGCGTATCAGGCAAAATCGCCTTAATTCATTAACACGTCCTAAAACAAATACCCCCTATATTCCGCGCCAAGCGCGCATTAGTAAGGCATTTCATTTATCGGACGTAAGGGAATGTCGAAAGATTGGGCAATCGTATGGATGATCCAATATGGGATCGTTCTAATGCTCGTAACACGTTGCCAGCAATATGCTTAAAAGACGCACTAACTTGGATATGAGCTTAATTCCTCGTCCTGGTTTTGACTGATAACTGCCAGCTTGCAGCTTATATTTGAGAACATTTTTGGCCCACAACTGAGAACTGGTAGTTTATCGGCTGAGTGTTTCTTTTCTCAAGTTCTCCGTAGAAATACGGACGTTTCGCCGGGAATTTTTCTGTGTCGGCGGAAATGCGAGCCTGATAAAGTCCACCGTCCCCTAATCGTGACTGCAAATCAATTGTGCAATTTTCTAACTCCGGCCGACGGTTGCGAACTGGTTTCCGCCGGTTACTGGCGGGCTACGGTTCTACGGGCTGTCCTTCTCCTGGCGATCGTTTGTCTTGTGGGGTGTGCCCCGAATAACCACCAGGAGAGCAGCCGCGCCGCTGGACCGGACACGCAGGCGATTCTTACGGCCAACGAAGTGGACACGCGCGTCCTGGGGTTGGCCGACACGTCCATGACGCGCGTGGCGGCACCCTATAATCAGATCGTTGCCACCGCGAAGACGCCAGAAGTACGGTCCTGGGCGCTCCAGACGCGGGTTGGCCAGGCGCTGGCAACCGTCAGCAACGCGACCGGCCCAGTGCCGTCCGCAAATCTGCTCAATCTTGTTGTTCAGATTTCCTTGCAGACCCGAAGCCTGGACGAATACTGGGTTCCCTTCCTCCTGCATGCGGACGGGCTGGACTTGCTCGCCGCTTACAAACAGAGCGAAGCGGATGCGTGGGCGCTGGTCGCGCAAACATTCACCGCACAACAAATCGCCGATCTGAAGGACCTGCTCGCCAAGTGGAAGAAGCAGAACGCCGCAAGTTCTTCCACGGGGTTCGTGAAATTTGCCGACACCTTCGGCCGGCCGACTGCGGCCAACAATGCGCTGACTCTACCGAGCAGTCTGCTGGCCATCTTGAATGTCAATCCCCTTGCGGGGCTCGATCCGGTGACGCAGGAAGCCGCGCGCTACAGAATGCTTACCGAAAGAATCGTATATATCGCCCTGCGCTCGCCCATCATCATGCAATGGCAGGTGGAAGCAGCGACCGACACTGTTGTAAGGACGCCGGACATTCAACGCGCGCTGTCCACGAGCGAGAAATACGCCACCATCGTCGATCGATTCAACGACATCGCCGCGAAATATCCGGGCATGTATTCGCAGGCCACCAAGACCGCCATCGATCAATTCAATGCCGCCGCGACTCAACAGCGACAGGCGGTGATTCAGGAGATGAACGCCGCCGTCACTCAACAGCGACAGGCAATATTTCAGGAGGTGGACTCCAAGACCAATCAGGTGCATGCAATCCTGGGGGACGTGCGAAATTCCATTATCGTCGCCCGCGATGCGGCATCGTCGGTCAACTCCAATGCCGCGCAGACGGTCGTTACCGCCACCGACAGCAGCAAACGCATTCTGAATCAGGCGACGATCTGCGGGATCATCGTTATCGTTGTCGGGTGTCTCTGCCCCGCCATCGTGATCTTTAGCTATCGATGTGCGTCGCGGCGGTGGCTGCGTCGAACTTCTGAAGAACCAATTGGCAGTGGCGCTGGTCGAATCTGAGCGAGGAACTTTCGCATGGGCAACGGCGGGATATTTGGCGAGATCGATGCGTGGATCTCCGCGACGGCTCTTGCGGCGCTGATGCTCTGCGCATGGATCGCCGGCTGGCGCACCAGCCGCCGGCAGCAATCCGCCGAAGGGGAGCCGCCCGGCGAAAAGTTCAGCGACGCCAGTTTTGCCGTGCTCGCGCTGCTTGTCGCGTTTACCTTTGGGATGTCGCTGCAGCGGCACGATCAGCGACGCGCGATGGTCGTCAGTGAAAGTAATTCGATCGGCGACTTTTACACCTGCGCCACGCTTCTCCCCGAGCCCGGCCGCACCGCGCTCCAGATAGCAATCCGCGATTACACCAAACTGCATCTCCACATCGCCGAGATTGTGCACAGCGGCGGGGATTCCACCGCGTCGCTGGCGGAACTGGATCAACGGATCGACGTTATGACCGCATTGGTCCGCGAGTCGATTGAGCGCGGCACGCCCGTCGCGGTGCCGCTCACCAACACGCTCAATGAAGTAACCAGCTCCAAGGCGTTACGATTGTTCGCGATTGAGGACCGTGTGCCAACCAGCGTGATCGGGCTGCTGTTTCTCAGCACGATCCTGACGATGTTCCTCAACGGCTTGCGGCACGGCGCCAGGGGCCGGTCACAGTACCTCGGAACAATTAGCCTCGTCCTGCTCTTCGGAATGGTCATCTACGTAATTCTCGACCTCAACCAACCCGGCCGCGGCTTGATCCGCGTAAGCCAACTGCCGATGGAACGCCTTTTGGCGACCATGAAGAAATAATTGGGGAAAGACTCTGATCGGCGCGGTGTAACTTTCACTTGTGGCGAAATGCTGTGGGGCAAATATTCGTCAACGTTTGCGTGAACGCTCGAACTCGAATCGCGATCCGCAACTCCAATTCAGAAGTCATCACAACCGTCATGCTGAGGTACTCCGAAGCATCTGGCTGGATTGCGCGAGTAGGCCAGATACTTCGGAGTACCTCAGCATGATTGTCGTCGTGCAAAAAGTTTATTCTTGTCTGCCCCTCAAATCACTTTGCTCCAGTCGACCGCTCCACCGATCTGACCGTCTTGCCCCGCGCTCGCCCACTTCCCGCCGGCCGGCTACAATCTCACGTTCCATTATTAATTCGTGAGGCAACATCCGATGGCCGTTTGGCAGCAACCACTTCCTTCGATTTACAACCAGCTTTCCGAAGCCGAACTGCGCGTGCGCATCCAGTCTGCCAAGGATCATCTGGGTAGGCGGCTGGTGATTCTTGGCCATCATTATCAGCAGGATGGCATCATCGAATTTGCCGACTTCACCGGCGACAGCTTTGAGCTTTCGCGCAAAGCCGCCGAGCAGCGCGACATCGAATTCGTCATCTTCTGCGGCGTGCATTTCATGGCCGAGTCGGCGGATATCCTCACGCCGCCGCAGGTGCGCGTGATCTTGCCGGACCTTGGCGCCGGCTGCTCGATGGCCGACATGGCGAATCTCGATCAGACCCTGGAATGCTGGGAGCAGCTCCAGCAAACCTGCCCCGGCCAGCGGATTGTTCCGATCACGTACATGAACAGTTCCGCCGCCATCAAAGCCTTCGTCGGAGAGCACGGCGGAGCCGTCTGCACGAGCAGTAATTGCCGCAATGTTCTCGAATGGGCGTTGGGTGGGATTCAGGGTTCAGGGTTCAGCCGAAGGGTTCAGGGTTCAGGGTTCAGGGTTCAGGACGGCGCCGCCGTTTCCCCACTGAACCCTGAACCCCGAACCCTGAACCCTCCCACGAAAATCCTCTTCTTCCCCGATCAGCACCTTGGCCGCAACACGGCTTACTCGATGGGCTATCCGCTCGATCGCATGGTCGTCTGGGACCCGCGCGAAGACTTGGGCGGCAACGATGCGCACTCGCTTCGCAACGCCGACTTTGTCCTATGGAAAGGCCATTGCTCGGTGCATCAGCTTTTCCGCCCCGAGCATGTCGATCAGGTGCGGGCGAAGTATCCGAAGATGAAGGTGATCGTGCATCCGGAGTGCCGCTGGGAAGTGGTGCAAAAATCTGATATGACCGGCAGCACCGCGCACATCGTGAAGACGATCGAAGCCGCCCCGCCCGGCAGCCAATGGGCGGTCGGCACCGAGGTGCATCTGATCAACCGCCTCGCCCGCGAGCATCCGGATCAGAAGATCATTGTCCTCAGCGATTGCCAATGCCTCTGCACGACGATGTATCGGATCGATTTGCCGCACCTCTGCTGGACGTTGGAGAATCTGGTGGAGGGAAAGGTCGTCAACGAGATCAAGGTGGACGAAACAACGCGCAAGTGGGCGCTGGTCGCGCTGGATCGCATGCTGGCAATCAAAGCCGCCGCCAGTCCGACGTTGCAAACCGCCGTGACAACGCTTGATTAAGCTCAACAGGAAGCGATTTGCCCGGGTAAGTCAGATATAACCGCGGCACCGCGGAGACCGGGAGCAAATCGCATGTCTCGCACTAAGCATGATGATCGCCGCGCGCCGCGAAGCCAACCTGTCGAGCGGCTGGAGCCCCGACGATTACTCAGCACCGTCGTCGTCAACACGACGGGCGACGATCTGCCCTCTTCTCCAAGTAGCGGCGTCATGAGCTTGCGCGATGCCATCGCTATTGCCGACAACAGTGCGACACCCATAACGATTGCGTTCGACACAAAGTTATTCGCGATATCGCAAACCATCACGTTCACTCAAGGCGCGCTTCATCTGACGAATGCAAATCACGCCACCACCATCCATGGCCCGTCGGCGGGCGTGACGATCAGCAACCCGCAAGGCGGCGGCTTCACCATCGACGCCCGCGTGCAGGCCAGCTTTTCGCGGATCAATGTCTTGGATTGTCTGGACAGCGGGATCGCCAACGCTGGCCAATTGACGATCACCAACAGCGATATTTCCGGCAACCAAGCCAAAGTGGACGGCGGCGGGATCGCTAATACGGGATCGCTGAATCTGAGCAACGTCAGCCTTACCTCAAACACGGCCGAACGTTTTGGCGGAGGGATCGCCAGTTCCGGTGTCGCAACCCTCGACCACATCACCGTCACGAGGAGTTTTGCCGGGTTTCATGGCGGAGGAATCTCCAACTCCGGTCTGCTGAACCTCAACCACTCGATCCTCTCGAATAACAGCACCGCATTTTCCGGCGGAGGTGGCGCCGGACTTCACAACGACGGAACTGCCACTCTCGTCGGTGTGACCGTTTCAAGTAACGAGGCGTTCGGCGACGAACTCTCCGGCAGTGACGGCGGCGGCATCGCAAACTTCGGCAATATCCAGTTGCGAAACTGCACACTCAGCCTCAACAAAACTGACGGCCGCGGCAGCCAGGGAGGCGGGCTCTATAACTTCAAGACCGCAATCGTTCGAGGTTCCACCTTCTCAAATAATAGTTCCGACACAGGCGCCGGGCTGCTCAACCTCACGACGGCCACCGTTATTAACAGCGCCTTTCTTTCCAACGATGCCGGTTTCTCGGGCGGCGGAGTCGAGAATCTGTTTGGAGAAGCTTCCCTCGTCAATGTCACCATTGCCGGGAACATCGCCAGCGGACTTGACGATTTCCTCATGCCCATCGGATTCGGCGGCGGCATTCGTAACAGCGGCAACCTTTCCGTCTGTAATTCGACAATCTCTGGCAATGCCGCGGTAGCCGACAGCGGCGGCATCTATAACTTTACAGCTGTCGGCGGCGTCACGACCATCAGCAATAGCATCGTCGCCGCCAACAGCACGCTGGCTGATACCGGAGTCGTCCCTGACGTCGCCGGTGCCTTCCATTCGCGCGGCCACAATCTCATCGGACAAACCAACGGCAGCAGCGGTTGGGCAGCATCCGATCTGACCGGCACTGCCGCTCATCCGCTGAACGCCATGCTCGCGCCGCTGGGAAATTATGGCGGCCCCACTCAAACGATGCCGCCGCTTCCTAGCAGCCCCGCCATCGATCGCGGCTCCAACGCGCTGATCCCCGCAAAGATCACCACCGATCAGCGCGGCTTGCCGCGCATCATTGATGGCGTGGTTGACATCGGCGCCGTTGAGTTTCAGTCGCACGTGACCGGCCTGCTCCTGATCGACGCCGATACTGGGCAGACAATCATAAGCCTTTCAGACGGCGCAACACTCGATCTGTCAAAACTCCCCCAGCATCTGAACGTTGTCGCTGTCGTTGCGGGAAAACAAATCGCCAGCGTTCTCTTCGGCCTGGATGCCAACTCGCGCTTCCGACTCGAGCGCGGCGCGCCCTACTCTCTTTTTGGCGACACCGCCGGCAGGTACTTCTTCGGTTCGATCACCCCTGGCCAGCACACGATTCGAGCACAGGCCTTCGCCGACGGTGCAGCGATAGAGCCGCTGGGAAGTATTTTGACCGTGCACATTACTGTAACCTACTGATGCGGGTTGCTGCTTTGCGGTCGGCAACCGATTTTGATTCCAAAATTCGCAAAAGTGTTTGCGATAATGAGGCCAAACCCGGTAAAACACGCAAGCGTCACTTCGGCAAGGAACAGCCATCGCAGCGGCGAAGAACCGCTGAGGCCTCAGCCGGCTTAGCGGAGAAATGCCCTAACCGGGGAGTCTCATGTCAACCGTCAGTTATTTCGGCCCATCGGGTGCTGGTCAGCAAGAACTTTATTACCGCTATCCCACGCGAGTTCCGCCGTTGGCGGTGATCAACGCGCTGATCGTCGGGCTTGGCGTCGGCGCGGTGGCGGCCGCGGTGTATGCGTATTCGATCGCCTACATTCCGATCATCTATCTCAACCTCATCCTAGTCGGCCTCTTCGGCGCGGCTCTTGGGTTTGTGCCGGCTTACGCCATGCGGAAGGGAAAAGTCACTAGCGTGTCGGCGATGGTCGGCGTCGCGATGATTGTCACCGCCGTCTGCTATTATCTGCACTGGGTTGTGTGGCTGGTCGCCATCTCGCATCAACGGTTTCCGCTCGGCTTTCTGCTTGCTCACCCCAGGGCCGTGGTGGAGCTGCTCAAGTTGGTGAATGAAACGGGAATCTGGTCGATGAGCAAAGGCGAAACGCCTGTCTCCGGAATCGCACTGGACGTCGTGTGGCTGGTCGAGGCAGCGGGGATTTTTGCGTGTGCCTGGCTGGTGGCGGTCGCGCAGCGCGGCGAAACGCCCTTCTGCGAAACGTGCTCCGCCTGGTGCCCGGTCGGCACCAAGATTCGCAGGATACAAGCCGGCGACACCGAAGACCTGCGCCGCCGACTAGAAGCGCGCGACTGGTCCTATCTGGATGCGCAAGGCCCATCGCCGGAAGGAGCGAATCGCTGGTTCGCGATTTTCCATCACGCCTGCCCGCAATGCGGCCAGCTTCACACCATCAGCGCCAAAGATATCGTCGTCGGCCAGGACAAGCGCGGCAATGTAAAGACCATAAGCAAAACGATTGTCGATAAATTGCTGGTTGATCCGAGAGAAGTGGAAGTAATCCGCGAAAAGCCAATCGCGCCGCCGACGCCGCCGGCTGTTCCGACGCAAGCCGGAGAAGCGGGATCTTCTTCAACGAACGACCGCGCGGGCGGTTCATCATCTGCCGCGATGCAGGATGGATTTGGATTGGATTGATATTGTGTGGGGAACCGCGATGACTTAGAGCGGGCATAACAGAAACGGGGCAGATTGTGCCCGATCAGCCTGCGCGCTTGCCGGAGGGCGCTGCGATCAGTGTCAGCGTGCACGAGCAGCATGATGACCACGGGATGGTCCACATCGTTCGCCGCCGGATTCTGGGCAGGTCCGTTGAACAGCGCCGCCATCTGCTAGCGGCACAATCCCGCCTGCTTCAAAACCATTACCAATCCGACGCCGACTGCTCTAATCTCGGGAGCGGAGATATTGTTGAGTAGCGGCTCACCTCCACGTTAAAGCAAACGCTCGGTTCGAAGCTGCGTGCATTCTCCCCTCGGCAATCTGCGCGGCTTCCTCATCACGTTCGTTTGGCTGAAGTGGCGAGCGACGGAAGGGGGTCGGGAGTCCTTCCCATTGGGCAGCTGCCGATCTCCACCCTTGGGCGACGGAAGGGGGTCGGGAGTCCTTCTTGTTGAGCAACTGTTGGTTTCAATGCTGGGCGCGAGGCTCGCACAAGACACTCTCCAGTTACGCTGCTGGTCCACAAGAAGGACTCCCGACCCCCTTCGGCGGCCACGAGACACTCTCCAGCCGTCGGTCCAGCAGAAGTACTCCCGACCCCCTTCGGCGGCCCGGGACCTTAACGGGCGCGGCACGGTAAACAGTTACGAATCTCGAATAGTGTGGTCGCTCGCCACGTCACATCGGCAAGCCGCGCCATTTCCTCATCACGTTCGTCTTACTGAAGTGGTGAGTTTCGATCACATCGCTCACTTGATCGTAACTGGCCAAATCGCGCAGGGCGTCGAGGTATTGGATTCGCCGGGCTACCTGCTCGAGCCGGAAGCACCAATACATCGACATCAGCGGGTTGATGAATAGCTCGCTGCCTGTCGTTCGTTCGACGCGATGGAAGTTGCCGAAGCGGCCTTCCAGCGCCGAGAGAATCGATGTGAGGACGATGCTCGGGCGCTCGGCGGTTTCGGCCAGCACATACTCCGTCGCTTCCACAAACTGCTGCGCTTCGGGCATCTGTGCCGTCAGCGAGAAGGCGCCGAGGTATCCGCCGGCTCGGCTCAAATCTGCAACCGCCTCAAGAACATGCGCATGGCAGACGCCATGAAACGTATCGATGCCAAAGCCGAGGCAGACGAGCATCTTTCGCGGAACGTCGATCTGATCGACGGCGCAGATGCTGCTCATGTCTTCGACCGGCGTGCCCAGGCCCTCTTCGTCGCCGCGCATGAGGCTGTCGGTGCCGCCGTCGGCGAGGATGATCGTGTCGATCTCGTGTTTCTGAACCAGCGCGCGATATCCTTCCGCCAGCCGCTTCGGGCCGACGAGATGAAAGCAATAAACGGGCACCTGCTCGCCGCGCTTTGCAAACCATGCCGAAAGGTGCTTCTCGGGGAAATAATTCTGCCCGTTGTCCGAATCCGCCCGAACTTCAGCAAGAAATGGCGTCACCTGCCTTTCCCAGAGAACAGGAACTTTCGAAAACGAAAGGTTGGCCAGCGTGACGTTCTTGCCCGCCGCGCGCAGACCAAAATAAAGCGGCAGGCCGCTAAACACATCAAACCCGCCGCCCGCCCCGCCGATCAAGACGTTGCGGGCGTCACAAAGCTCGTCGAAAATTGGAAGCCGCAAAAAGTCCATGGGAAGGGATCATAGGCGTGTTGCGGTTGCACGGCTCACAACCCCTCCATATGCTTGCTGCCAACGAAAAGACAGCGCGCATTGAGCCAGGATTGGGCACTAAAAATGAAAAAGCTTAGAGCAAAGGTGAAGCGGCACATCGTGGATTTTGTTGATCGCCGATTCAACAGCTTCACGCACGATGTCGATGGGAAGCGATTCAGGATCCCCGTCGTCAATGGTATTTGGCCAAAGAACTTTGGCGAGAAGTGGATGTCCGTGCTCATTCGCAAGCTGCTTCGCGCCAGTCCGGGCGTTTTCGTGGACATCGGCGTCAACACCGGCCAGACTCTTCTCAAGGTAAAATCAATCGACGATCAGGTGCGATACGTCGGCATCGAGCCAAACAGCGTGTGCATCAACTACGTCCATCGATTGATCGTCGAAAACACCTTCCGGAATTCCGACATCGTTCCGGTGGGCGCTTCGGATCGCGAGGGACTGCTGTGGCTGGAATTCTATTCGGAGGACGAATCGGATACTTGTGCCTCGACCGTCGAGAACCTGCGGCCGGGGAACGCGACCGGCGTCAAGAAATGCATTCCTGTGGCAACGCTGGATCTCATCCGAAACCACATGCAATTGCCGAAGATCGGGATCATCAAAATTGATGTCGAAGGCGCCGAGCGGGAAGTCTTCAGAGGCATGAGGCAGTCCGTCACGAGCGATCGGCCAATGATCATCGTCGAGGTTTTGCACGCCGCCAATGCGGAAAGACTGCCGGACTTCTCCGAAAGAGTCAGCGAAATGAGTGCAATCCTGAAGGCCCTGGACTATCGGGTCTTCCGCATTCAGAAGACAGAAGACGACCAGGAAATCCGTTCCTTCGCCCCCCTTCCGTCATTTGACGTCAAGATCTGGGACAGCACCAGCCGCACCGAGTGTGACTATGTGTGCGCGCCGGCGGAGAAGGTGCATGTGTTGGAATGATAGAGGATGACCCACAACAGAAACCCGCGCGGCGCATCCTCTTCAACGGGCTGGCGGTCGTGTCGGCGGCACTTTGTTTGGCGGTTGCCGTCTTTGGGCTGCGAAGCTTTGTGGTCGGCGAATCGGTCGGCATCGCGGCGCGACATGAACCGGAATATGTCGGCGAGTCTTTGTCTGCCCCCGTGTCATCGTTTTTGTTTGTGGGCTCCGAGGGCGGGCGATTGCAGATTCAGAGGAATTATCGAGCTGGAAAGGCGTTGGTCATCCCGCCGTACGATCGCACATGGACAACGGAGACGTTCAATCGCTCGGATAAAGACATTCGTCATTGGATGATTCCAGGGATCACGCTGTTTTCAAGCCCGTTCGATTTGCGCGGAGGCCGGGAGCACGTCGGCTATAGCGTGATCATAGTCGATTGGTGGCTGTTGGCGATCATCAGTGCGGTCCTGCCTGTAAGCTGGATTGTGATCGCCGGCCCCGGCTTCATTGAAAAGCGCCGGGTTCGTCGTCGAGGGCGCTGCGCTTGTGGCTATGACCTCCGCGCGACGCCACTTCGATGCCCGGAGTGCGGGGCCGAGCCGGTGCCGACAAGATAAATCTCAACCTGAACCACTGCCCGTTAACGTTGCCAGCAGTTGATCGACCACTAATCTCCATGTGAAGCGCGAAGCGACATATTCCGGACCGGCCGCCCTGGCCTGTTGTGTAAAGCTCTGGTCTTCCAACACTCTGCACATGTGCGCGAACAAGCTGTCGAAATTGGGGACAAGCAGCCGGCCCGGCTGAGCGTCCGGAGTTGCTTCCGTCGTTGATTCAATTTTCAGGCGAAAATTGTCGTTCGTGAATTCATCGGTCGGCCCTCCAGCGGTGCAGATGAGCGGGAGGCCGCAGGCGGCGGCCTCCAGCGCCGGGAGATTGAATCCTTCGGCGTTGTACGGGCTTACATAAACGTCGGCGGATTGATTGAGCTCCGCCATGCGCGCCATGGGCCAGACGCCGCCCCAGTAGCCGAGGCGCGGCTGCACGAGCGCGATCTGTGCCTCCGTCAGCTCCTTTGCCGCCTCCTTGAGGAGATTGGCCGATCCGAACAGCGGGTCGATGCCCTTGAGCGCCAGCCGCGCGCGGGGATGCCGCGCCACAACGGCGGCGAACGCTCGAAGCAGCAGGCCGATGTTCTTATTTGCGGTCATGGCGCCGATGTGAAGGAATACGAAATCATGCTCGCAGCCGGCCTTTCGCCGAATGGACTCGCGCGCCGGTGGTGACGGCGGATGAAAGATCGCCGGGTCGATGCCATGCGGCACCACCGCGATTCGCGATGACGCCACGCCGCTCTCGATCAGCCGATCGCGCGACCAGTTGGAAGGCGTAACGATGAGAGCATCTGATTGCTGCATCGCCTCCCGGACGCTCACGGCGCCCACGAAATAATTCGGCCGCAGCGCCGATTGCACGGTGGCAAAGACCGCCGTGCGCGACGCCGACGACGGGCGCATATCGTAAGGAAATGCGATACGAAAAGTGGCGTCGAGCTGCTGCCCTGGCGGCGGCGGCGAGATTGCCGCCAGGCTCTGCTCGGCCTCGGCGGCGAATATCCCGCGCGTTTGCCGCCAGTCAGGGTGCGCGAGCGGAGCGTCGCGGTGATACAGCGTGACGCTTTGGCGCTGGAGCATCTCCAGGCATTGGAACTGGTTCACCAGCGAGTAGGAGTGCGGCAGAAACCGCCAGCCCTCGACGAGCACGTTCGCCATGTCCCTCGATTGTAGCGGTCGCATGCCGTGAATGATCAAACCTGAAACTCCGCGCTTAAATTGGCTTGAACCTCGGATCAGTTGCCGTGTTGACCAGCGTCGTTTGGATCTGGACCACGGCCGGCAAGTTGGCGGCGAGGATGCGGCTGCCGCTTTCCATTGTGCCGCCGACGAAGAACTTGCCGATTGAACTGCCGGCGATCAGAACATCATCGCCATCCAGATATTGTCCATTCTCTGGATTGAGGCCGGCGGCGAAGAGGCAGGTGCTGACCGGGCCGGCGACGGAAACCGAGCTGATGACGGCTGCGCCGAAGGTGTCGTCGCCGCCGCCTTTGAAGTGGTCGGCGCCGAAGCCGGTGCCGGCGAGGATTCCGCCGTTGATCCAGCCGTTTCCTTTGACGACCACGCGTCCGACGTTGCCGACGGTCCCCCACAGGCCGCCGTCGATGCCGCCAGCCGTGACGCTCTTGATATCGAGCCCCGGGGCGGTCAGCGACATCACCGGATCAAAATCGCCCAGACAACTGATCGTGCCGATCGTCGGGGCGGAAATCAGGCCGGGGTTTGTTCCCGTCCAGGCTTTCATCTTCATGGACGTGATAGGCGACGCGGTGATGAGCGTGACGGTATCGACGCTGCCAAAAGTCATCTTCGTCGGCACGCCCGAGCCGCCGATCGTGATGTGGTTGTTGCTGAGAGCTCCCAGCGTCAAGGTCTTGAGCGTGCCGGTGATGTTCAGCGAGATGCCCAGCAATATTTTGCTGTTGCCGAAGCTGGAAAGCGAGCCGTTGACGTTGATCTGTCCGGGCGCAACAAAGCCGTTGCCGCCCTTCTTGGTCATGTTGATCTTGCTGGCGGCGGTGGTGCCGTTGGTGGTGATGATGGCGCCGATTCCAGTGACGGATCCGGTTCCCGCCCCGCTGATGGAATAGGTGACCAGGCCGCCCTCAGAGGTTGTCTGTTGAAGCTTCACATTGTGGCGGGCGCCGACCGTTCCAAACTGGTGAACGACTTGGAACGATTGCGGCGCAGGGCCGAAGCCGGCAGAAACATCGCTGCTGGTCAGGCCGGAAATCGGCGTCAGTTGAGCCAGAATCTGATAAAACCCATCGGGCATCGTCAACGGGATCACGAAATTCGCGGACAGCTGCAAGCTCTTGCCGGGCGTGAGCTTGATCGAGTGACTGGCCAATGAAGGAACTGGAAGCTGGAGGGACGAGCCATCAATGATGCCATTGCTCGAGGCGTACAGCTTGACGGCGACCTGGCCCGCGCCGGCAAGATTGCCATGGTCGGCAATGACCAGCTTCGCACTGACTTTGTCGCCGGGAACGGCGACCGCGGGAATCTTGATACTGGAGATCTGAACGTCGATGGCCGGGCTGTTCGCCGCGGCACTGGCGATCACGGTTTGCGTGATCGGCTGCGAGTTAGAGACCTGATATTGGCTGCTGCCGCTGAACTGCGCAGTGATGGCATGATCGCCGACACCAAGCTGCGAGGTCGCCAGAGTTGCCAGGCCGTTGATCAGCGTGCCGCTTCCGATGGGTGATGCGCCGTCGAAGAAAGTCACCGTGCCTGCGGGGGTGAGGCCAGGCTGGCCGCTCACGGTGGCGATCAGCTGAACGACCTGCCCCTGCACGGATGTTGCCATGTTCGAGGTCACGGTCGTCGTGCTGGCGGTGCTGCTGGCGTTGGCGAGCAAATGCACCACCTGATTGACCGGATCAACCACCAGCACATCGGCGCGCACGCCGTTGGTAAAGGGCGTGGCGACGATGGGGCCGGCAACGCCGCCGGAATCGAAAAAGAGCGGCGCATCGTAGGTGCCGTCACCATGGCCGCGCAGGATCGCAACCGTATTGGCGTGGGCCGTGCTGTTAGGACCAATGCTGGCGGCCAGATCAAAGATACCATCGCCGTCAAAATCGGCGGCGGTCAGCGAGACGATCTGATTGACGCCGGTTCCCAGGGAAACGCTGGTCGGCGTGAACGAGCCGTTGTTGTGCTGATTGATGAGTACCGTGATGACTCCGGCCTGGCCCGCCTGATCGGCGCCGGGTGCCAGGGCGATATCGACGAAGCCGTCCTTGTTGAAATCGGCGGCGATCACCAAATCGTCGCCGTTGCCCGCGGCGTAGGGAAGTACGGTATTAAAGCTGCCGTCGCCGCGGCCATATTGGATGCCAAAGGGCGTGGCGATATCGAGCTTCTGGTCGCCGTTGTAATCGCTGGCGACAATCGTTTCGAAGATATTGTCGTTGGTAAATCCCGGCGCGCCGGTAAAGGTGGCGTCGCCATTTCCATCCAGTTGATCGGTGGTGGGACGGTCGGCTCCTCCGTTGCTGGCGCTGGAGGAAAGCAGATCAACGTGGTTGTCGTTGTTGGCGTCGCCGAAGGTGACCGAGAGCGGGTTGCTGCCGATGGACGGGAAGGTGCCCTCGTTAAAAAACGTGCCGTCACCTCGGTTGACCATCACGATCAGCTGTCCGCTCGCGTGGTCGGTTGCTTCCATCGCCTGGACGATGTCGAGGTGGCCATCATTGTTCACATCCACAAGCTGCAGCGCGCTGGTATTGAGCAGTGTGTTGGGGAGCGTTACGAAGCCGCCGTTCTGGACACTGCCGTCCGTGCCGCTGGTCAGGATGTAGTCAACGTTTGTGCCGGCATTGGTGATGTCGGAGACGACGGCATCAGGCAAGCCATCGCCATTCACATCTCCGAACACGATCCCTCCCAGGTGGGGAGTGCTGCCGAAGGTGATGGTTTGGGGCAGGCCCAGGCCGATCGAAAACAACGCTCGCTGCTCGAGCCGTTCGACTGCCGCCGTACTGGCGGATCGAAGCGCGCTGCGACGCGTCGTCTTCTTTTGGCCTGAGTTTTGTGTGCGAGTCGTGAACGAACCAGTGCAATGGCGGTCAAAGAGCATCGATATCAACCTCGTTATGGAATGCGTTCCTCGGGGTGGGGCATGACTCCGCTCCAGGGCACTGCCCGAGTGATCAATTCTAACCCCTATACGACCAAAAGCACGGTTGGGTGCGGTGCTCTCATTCTCCGCTCATACCGGCCGCGGCAGCGTCGATTAGCCACAGCAAATGGCCGTTTTCGGGTTGAATAAGCTGGATGGGAAGGTTATCCGGATCGCGCGGGCCCTCTAAAACCTGCGTCAATCGGTCGGATTTATCCGCGCCGGCAACCAGAATTACCACGCATCGCGCCCGATTGATAAACGGCGCGCTCAGCGTAATCCGCCAGGTATTCAGTTTTGGGACGTGATTGGCAACGCACCGATGCTGCCGTTCGTGCAGGGCGTCGGTTCCCGGAAACAAGCTTGCGGTATGGCCGTCATCCCCCATCCCCAGCAGCACAAGATCAAGCCCGCCGTCGCCAAACTTTTCCTTGAGCATCTGACCATATTCCTTGGCGGCTTCTTGCGGATCGATCTCGCCGCGCATGCGGTGAATCTGATCGGGCGGGATCGGGAGCCGATCGAGCATCGTGCGCTTTGCCATCCCGTAGTTGCTCTGCGGCGAATCGGGAGGCACGCAGCGCTCATCGCCAAAAAAAATCTCAACCTTCGACCAATCGATCTTCGATCGATACGGTTCATCGGCGAGCAATGCGAAAAGCGTTTCGGGTGTATGACCACCCGAAAGCGCGATCGAAAAGCGACCTTCGCGGGCAACCGCCTGAGCGGCCGATTCGACGATCACCTCAGCCGCCTCGTGCGCAATGGCGGCGACATCCGGCAAAACTTTAATCTGTTTGTCCATGGCGGGTGATAAGGTGCGATCTAGCGAGGGATTTCGCAAGTGCCGCAAGTCTGAAGGCGCAGGGTGTGGCGCTAAGTGTGGCGAACGGCAATGATGGGCAGATCAAGTTGGATTTGAGTTTTCCCTCCACGCGCAACCCGTCA
This sequence comes from Humisphaera sp., assembly GCA_036276235.1. Taxonomy (GTDB): domain Bacteria; phylum Planctomycetota; class Phycisphaerae; order Tepidisphaerales; family Tepidisphaeraceae; genus JANWHF01. The sequence continues at coordinate 38,912 of DATBDZ010000196.1, forward strand.
TGCTGAGGTACTCCGAAGCATGACGGTTATTCTGACCTGAACACCTTCCCCACAAGTATCGCCACAAATAAAAGTTACACCCGAAGGCGCACGTCTGCGCCGAAAATGCGGCGGGCAATGCCGCCCTACGCAATGCATTTGCCCGTAGGGCGGGCACTGCCCGCCGGCTTTTGTCGGTGCGCGGCACAGCCGTGTGATGGTTTGGAGTACCGGGACCTGCGGCCCGCAGTTCCATCTTCCATCCTCAAATTGCTCCATCAATCATGGCTTCCACGCCACGTCTTCAATTCCCTGAACGTGATTGGCCCATCGCGCCTGGACGAAAAGCCAATCGCTCAGACGATTGAGATACGTGATCAGAATAGCCGGCAGCGGGCGATCAAGGCTAAAGGCGACCAGCAATCTTTCCGCGCGCCGGCAAATTGTGCGCGCCAGATGCAGGCGGGCCGCCAGTTCCGAGCCGCCGGGGAGAATGAAGTTTCGCAGCTCTGGAAGCTGCTCGGCTGCCGTGTCGATTTGCATCTCCAGGCGCGACACCATTGCATCTTCCAACATCGGCAGCGTGGATTTGCGCGGGCTGTGGTCGGGCGTGGCCAGATGCGATCCAATCACAAACAGCTCGTCCTGGATTTCCCGCAGCGATTCAAACAGCGGCGCGGCAACGCCCGTCGCGCACACCGCCGCCAGACCGATCGCCGCGTTCAGTTCATCGACCGTTCCATAACAATCGATGCGCGGATCGGATTTGCTGAGGCGCTCGCCGCCGACCAGGCCGGTCGTGCCGTCGTCCCCGGTACGGGTGTAAATCTTCATGCCACAAATCGTCGATGGGCGCGGAGAATGGATCAAGTCTGCGGGCGGCAATTCTTGAAAAGGCTGAGACGAAGGCTGTTAAGGTGACATCCACGTGACATCCACCTTTTTAAAAAGGTGGATGTCATCTTAACTGCTTCCATTGCGATCGAGCGAAGGCGGCGGGCAGTGCCCGCCCTACGCGCCGCATTCCCGTAGGGCGGGCACTGCCCGCCGCGTT
>DATBDZ010000197.1:0-1608 GCA_036276235.1 Humisphaera sp.
CAGCAAAAACGGATAAGCAAACAGAAAATAGGCATCCGTGACTTGCCGGATAAAATCGTAGCCGATCCCAAAAGCCAGGCTGAAACGGTTGAACCGCTGGCTCGCGAGCAGCGTGAGATACTGCGGCCACATCTCGCGGTCGTTGTACCACGGCTTATCTTCTACATCGCTCGTGAATAGCCGGTTGATCCCGCGTACAGAATTCACCGGGCCCTCGACAATCGCCGCGCTCGTCGACAACGCGGCCACCGGCTCCGCCGTGTTTTGCACACGGTCCGCCAATTCGAGCAGGGCGTACACCAATCCGCGCACGTCATAGCCGCATGCAAGAATCACACGCCGTTTATCAACCACCGTAGGCAGGATCCCCAACGCTTCAGCCGAACTCGGCGTTTCGCCGCGCCAACCTTTGAAAGCGCTCACCGCTGCGTCCGATGCCGCTCCCGCCGCAACCACGCACACATCCCCCGCCTTCGCTTGTGAAACCGATTCGCACCGGAAAACGGAAATCCCCCGCCCTTCAAGGCTCCGCGCCAGTTCCGAAATGGCCCACTGGACAGGTGCTGTGCCTGCAACCGCATCGTCCGGCGTCGCGACGATTGAGATTCCGCCGCCCGCCCGCGCGGCTCCCAACGCCGTAATCGCGCTCGCGCTTTTAACAAACTGGCGTCTGCTGAAACTTTGGCCCGGCATGCAAGCAGAATACAGGAGCTAAAACGACAAACCTCACCCACGGCCGTCGCTGTTGCCCGCAGCGAGGTCGTACTCTTTCGCCGCCTATGCCGATCCTGCCGAACCGCCCAGGAATTGCTTTACCGCCCTAAGCAGCAATGGCGACGACACAATGTTGTAATGCGTCGTGCCTGGCACGATCGCAAGCTGCGAATCGCACATTCCCGCGCCGCTCCAGCCGCCGTCCTTCTTCCCGCCGCCTAGCAGTTCGAAAAATTCCGCCGCGTGTTGCGGGCTCACTGAATCGGCATCGCCAAACGCCAAAAGCGTGGGCGCTTTCACGCTCGCGATCTCATTCGACCAATCGTACTCACGCCCCAGCAATTCGGTCAGCTTCTGAAATAGCACCGGCCAATCGCCCGGCCGCGGCGCAATCTCCGCGTAAGCCTTGTATAGGCTGCTTTCTTTCATCCGTTCGATCTTTTCCGGATCTCGCTGCACCATCGCGTCCCGAATTTCCGGATACCAGCCCGACCGCTTATACGCGAAAGCCACCACGACGAGCTTCTTGACGGCATCACCGTGCTGAATCGCGGTTCGCAGCGCCACACCGCCGCCCAGCGAGTACCCCATCATGTCCGCTCTATCGATTCCGAGATGCTTCAGCAATCCCGCAATGTCGTCCGCCATCGCTTCAAAACGGAGCGGTCGATCGATGTCCGCCGTGCGCCCGTGGGCTTGTAAGTCGACTGCGATCACCTGCCGCAATGGGCACAGTGCCGGCAGCAGTTCGCCGAAAATCTTCGTGGAGCCGACGCCTCCATGCAGCAGAATCAGTGGTTCGCCCGCGCCATGAAGCTCGTAATACAGACGCAGGCCGTTAACGAGCGCATAACCCGTTCTGACGTCCGTTGCGGTATCCGGTTGATCCAATCC
>DATBDZ010000198.1:0-10373 GCA_036276235.1 Humisphaera sp.
CTGGGAGACCAAGGATAAAGCGCAGTGCCTCTTCGATCCTACGCAGGTCGCGCGGAGCGAGCGAACCAATGGGTTGTGCCGTCATTCTCCCCTGATCAAGCGCGCGAATTTGGTGACACTGGAAGTATGTTTTTTCGGACAAATTGTTCGTGGAATCCCTCAGAACTTCGATGAAGTTCCGAAAATGCGCTCTCGGAGGCGTGGTCGTGCCTGGAACTACTGTTACCAGGCGCGTTCTTTGATGAACGTCGTCGATGGATACGACAACAACGGGACGCGCCTTATAGCCGCCGGCTTCTCTTCCGAATGCCGGATCGAGATGCACGAAATATATTTCCCCCCGTCTAATTCTGTCGTCGGCCACGGTTCACCCCGAGGACTCAATCACGTCTCCCACTTCGTCAATATTCGTCTGGGCCCAACCCTTCAGTTTCGGAGTGAAAAAATCCTTATCCGCTGCCTCCTGAACGCTCCCGTATTTAGCGATTGTCGGAATGTCATGCATGATGAACAATAGGACCGAGTTGAATGTCAAGCCATTTCGAAGGGCAAAATCGAGAATGGCATCAAGATCCTTTAGGAACTCCAGGTCGGCCGCCGAAACTGCTACTCGCGGAGGCGCTGCCGAGAAGTGATCCACAAGGCTTTCCACCCACAGCTTATGTCCCGACGCTATTGCAGAGTCCAGGCTCAAATCATGGCTTCGAACCTGAAGCAGATCGTCAGCGGCTTGCCGCATCGCCACGTTGAACGGAACTCGCCCTTCGATCACCGCTTGGATCAATAAGCGAAGCGATTGACAAAAACCCGCCTCGTTCTCTGACATTGGTCCGCCTGGCACATTACGCAATTTTTCGACCGACGCCGTGTTCATGATGAATCTCCTCAAAAAAGATCTGATTATAAAACTATAAGATAGATGGAGTTCATCGGCTTGACCGGCCAAGTATATGCCTGGAGTCGTGGATCAGCAATCCGAATTCCGCAAGAGTGTCCGTCGACGGCGCACTATTTCAACATTCCGGCCGCTTTCGCATAATTGAACACCCCACCCGCCTCGATGATCGGCAGAACGTCGCCTAGCGGCTTAAGGCCGTAGCGCTGGTTTTGCGTTTTGTTGATGACGTAGCCGTCGAGCAGATGCACTTCCAATTCGTCGCCGGTGCGGATTTTATCGACCAGGCGTTGCTCGGATTCCAAGGGCACGAGGTAGCCGCCGTTGACGCTATTGCGGAAGAAGATTCGTGCGTAGAACTCGGCGATGACGCACGTCACGCCCGCCTCGGCCATCGCCAGCGGCGCGTGCTCGCGGCTGGAGCCGGAGCCGAAATTTTTTCCGCCGACCACGATGGTAAACTGGCTCTTGAATTGTCCTTCAGGGATGAACGGCACATCTCCCTGCGGCAAGCCGCGCTTGCCCTCGGGAACGCTGCTCATCGCATACGCGCCATAATAGCGGCGTTCCTGCGGGTCGGTCGTGCTGAGCTTGAGCCACTGCGCGGGGATGATCTGGTCGGTGTCGATGTTGTCGCCGAGCACGTATGCCTTGCCGGTGATGACGGATTGCATTGGGGTAGCCTCTCTTCAAAGGTGTCGTTGGGAGATGATAGGAAGAGGGCGCGGAAAGGGAAGCTGCTAGCGCGATCGTGCGGCGCTGGGAGATCCGGGGCGGCGCAGCGGAAACGGTACTTGGCAAAGGCGGCGGGTGCGGCCGCTGCTCTGCCCCGGCGTGCGTTTACCACTGAGGTGCGCGTTTTCTCACTTCGCTTGTTGCAGTTCCCGAACGTAGATATTCCCGAACTGCACCGCGCTCCCCTGGGCCCGCAGCCCGATCCGTCCCTTGTCCGCAACACTGGCGATCTGCGCATTCTCGATGACCGTCTTCCCGTTCAACTCAATCGTCACGCGATTCTTCTTCATCGTGACGACAAACCGATTCCATTGGCCGGCACGATTGTCGGCTTTTACTTTGGGCGCAGCATCGATGGCCGACAGCGTGCCCGACCCAGCGCCGGCGGGAGAGTGAAGCTCGATCGTGGCTTTTGGACTCCCGCGCAGAAGGATCGCGCTCTTGCCGGCGGGCAAGCGCCAGTCGGCGATCATCTGGAAATCTCCGTACTCCTTTTCGCTCCAGAGCGTTTTGTCGGCGGCATCTTTGCCGTCGTTATTGAGAATCCAATCCTTCGGACTCCAGTGATCAAGATCGCCGGTCCAGCCGGAAAGATCGACGCCGCTGTAGAGGGATTTGAAGCCTTCATCCGTGCGGGCGATTTCCTCGGGCTTTGGATTCGTGCTCGGCAATTCCTTTATCCGCAAGTTTTTGAAGTGGCATTCGGAGCCTTCGGCCTCGAGGCAGATGTATCCTTTGCGCGGGCGCGATTTGCTGCCGCCGGAGACGACTTTGCCGTTGATCCCGAGCTTGAGCACGCCGTCGTTGCATTCGACGCGATAATGATTCCACTGGCCGGCCGGCTTGGTGCGCGCCTCGCTCGGCAGGCAACGCATCCACCCCGCCGGATGCGGACGATCCGGCACGAAGAACGATCCATGAATCGCAAAGACATCGCCCTGGCTCGTCGAGCTAGGCGTCTCATGCCCATCCAGAATCTGGCACTCAAATGCCCGCGTGAACGGCTGCCCCGGCGCCGTGATGGCGTCGCTCCAGACAAACAGCCCCGAGTTGCCGCCGGGAACGATGTGAATCCAGTCCAGCTCGAGGATGAAGTTTTCGTATTGGCGTTCGGTGCGCAGCACGCCGGTGGGAATGCCGGTGGTGATGATCTGGTTGTCCTTGACGGTGAAGGTGCTGGGCGCGCAATTGACGTTGACCCAACCGGCGAGGTCTTTGCCGTTGAAGAGGGAGACGAAACCGTCCTCGTCATCGGCAAGCGCAGTGCATGAGATGCAGAGGATGACGAGGGTGCCGATGGAGATCGGACGACGCAAACCGCCGCGATATCGATGCATTGCTACCTCGATGATTCAGATCCTACTTTTTCGGCTTCATCGCTAAGTCCTTCACGTAAACTTTTCCCGTCGCCATCCCGAGCATGATTCCGACCCTGTTCTTCTCTTTGGAGACGTTGTTCGCGGTGAACGTATATTGGTAATCCTTCCACTCTTTCGTCAGCGTGATGTCCTCATCGAGACCGATCAGATGCCAATCGTCCACGTCGATGCCGGCCTGCACTTTGATCGGGCGCTCGGCGTCGGCTTTGGCCTTGAAGGTGATCGTGTATTCCTGATTCTCCTTGACCGCGATCGGCGATTGGAACGCCTGCACGTGCCAGTCGGTGCCGTCTTCCTTGGTGACATCGAAGACGATCGCGCCATCGACGGCGGCGATGGCTCCCTTCGCCTGCTCGTGTTGCTCGAGCCGCCAGTTTTTCACGTCATCGGTTTTGCGGGTGAGCGAGGTATCGGCGGGCTGATCGTCGGCCGCCCCCAGAGTTGGGGCCAATGCCAACGCTCCCAGCAGTGCGAACAACGCCAGCGAGATGAGTCGAGTCATGTTGCCTCCGAGGTGAAGCTTGCAGAATAGTCGTGACGATGGACAGACGCCAGCGGAAACCGGCGAACGTCATGCTGCCGACTTGCGCGCCGGCGTTGCGCCGCATTCCGGACATTTTTCGGGCGTCTGGCGAAGATCGTAGCCGCAGACGATGCAGCGCTGTTTCAGTTTTCGCCATTGCCTTGTGGCCGGCGAAAATAAGCCGCAAAAAGCCAGAAGCCCGGAGAGAAGGAGGGCCGGCCAGATGGGAAAGACCAGCGACCATCGGCGTGCGCCGCTAAAGGTGGCGCGACGGTCAAGATAGACGCCGAGGCGGCCGATGTCGCCGTAGGTTCGGATCGTCTGCGCGGGGCGCATGATCGAATGATAGTGGGAAGGACTCAGCGCCTGGCGCGATTCTCGCCAGGCGAGGTTGAGTCGGCCGCGGCCGATTGTCAGCGACCAGTCCGCGCGGGGAGTGGTCCAGCCAAAGCCATCGCTCACGAAGAAGCTGCGTATCCAGAGTGTCGTGATCGCGACGAACAAAACTGCCGCAATCGCGATCAGTCCGTTGAGGAGGATGTATCGCAGTCGGGTCATGAGAGAGGTGCTACGACGCATCATATCGCATAACTGTGGTTCACGGGCGAGCGTTGTTCGTGGCATGACATGACGCGGGATATTGGCGCGGGGTTTCGGTGCGGTAACATCCGCGGAGTTCCTAATGGATAAAACGAAGCTGCAATATTCCCGCGACGAGTTCAGCGCGGGACCGATGATTGCGCCGATCGCGGCGACGCTTGGGGCGCTCGCTGTCGGCCTCGCGATCCATCAGCTTGATGGGGAATACACTCCGCACGCTATTTTGCTGGTGACGGTGGCGCTGGTTTGCGCAGTCGTTAGTGTTGGTTGCTCTGTGTGGGTCAGCCGCTTGCGGCTTCGCGAGTCAACTGCGCCACTAGCATCGCGAAGCCGCAAGCGGCTGACAGAGCGCGCATCCGAACGAGATTTCACTCTAACAGTGACCCTCCTCGCGGCGCTGCTGATCCAATTCGCAATACTCTTCTGGACCTGGCCCGCCGGTATCGATCAGACTATCGTCTCTCCGCAAAATCGCGCGATTTATCTTGGCACGCTCGCGATTGCTGCGCTCCTCGTCATCCTCGGCATTACGAGAATCCGATTCCTCCAGCGCTGGTGGTTTGCCGGCTTGCTCATCGTGCATCTGCTGTTGAGCATCTGGATGATCCGCTCCTCCCCTACTCCGCACATTGATGTCTGGGTCTTTCAGCAGCAGGGAGCCGACGGGCTACTTCGAGGCATCAACCCCTACGTCGCCGACCAAATCAAATATCCCGACATCTATCACAGCACCCAGCCGGGTCGGCAGGAAGTGTACGGGCCGGGAATGTCGAAGGACGATCAGCTTCAATTTGGTTTTCCCTATCCGCCTTTGAGTTTGCTGCTGGCGACACTCGGCTACAAACTCGCCGGCGATATTCGCTACGCTCAAGCGGCGGCCCACGCGCTCGGGGGCTTCTTCATCGGATACGCGCGGCGCGGAATCGTACCGAAACACGCGGCGGCGATGCTCCTGTTTACGCCTCGCATTCTCTTCATCGTCGGGCGGGCATGGACCGAGCCATTCGTCGTCATGCTGCTGGCGGCGGTGATCTTTTGCGCGGCCCGAAAGTCCCGCTGGCTGCCGATCGCGCTGGGATTATTTCTGGCGTCCAAGCAATATCTGATCTTCGCCGTGCCGCTGACGTTTTTGCTGTTGCGCGATCCTTTCGATCCAAGATCGCGGGCCAGCTGGATGAGTTGGTTGCGGTTGTTGTTTTTCGCGGCAATCGTCGCGGCTGTCGTCACGCTGCCCCTGGCCCTGCGCGACTGGCGGCAATGCTGGTTCTCGCTTTTCACGGTCCAGCAAAAAGCGCCGTTTCGGTGGGACGCGCTCAGCTATCAAGTCTACCTGGGACTTCGCAATTCAGATTATCTGCGACGGGCGTGGATGCCGTTCCTGCCATTTGTGGCAACCCTCCTGGCGCTCGCGTGGTCGATGTGGAAAGCACCGCGAACTGCAGGTGGGGTTGCAGCCGCGCTGGCGTTGGTCTATCTGACGTTCTTCGCATTCAACAAGCAGGCGTTTTGCAATTATTATTTTTTTGCGATCGGGGCATTGTGCTGCGCGATTGCGATGCTCGATGCGGAGCGTCCGGCCCTTCCGGGCACGGCTACCACAAGTAATCCGCACTCATGATAGCCGTGCCCGGAAGGGCCGGACGGGCACCCCCTGCAAAACGGTAACGATGTCGTGCGTTCAGAACCCTCTCCCCTGTACTCAGGGGAGAGGGCAGGGTGAGGGGACAACGAATTGCGAAATGGCGCTGTTCGCAAGTTCACGCGTTCGTCCCCTCACCCCAACCCTCTCCCCTGAGTACAGGGGAGAGGGAGAAAGGCCCGCGCCATTTGTGTCGCTGAGATTTATTTCCCCACCCGCGCTTTGATCGCTTCCCACGCCACGGGCGGATGCCCATCGATCGGCAGAAACAGCGCGATGTGATCCGCCGGAAGCAAAACCACATCGTTCACTCCGGCAAGCTTCGCACTGGCGACCGTCACCGGTCCGTCGCTCTCGCCCGTGTCGTGCCGGTAATGGTCAGCGGCATTCTTCAAGCCATTTTTACATTGCCGGAAACCCCACCAGCCGCCCACGCGGCCATCAAACCAGCCCGCCATCCCGTCGAAGCATTCCGCGCTCATGCGCGACGCCGGATGCTGCGTGCCGGCGATCACCGTATATCGCACGCCCGCGCGGCGAGGGAGTGCCGCCATTTTTTTGAGGAAGGGAGATTCGGGCGCCAGCTCGCGGCCAGCTTCGCCGACGCCTTCGGTGACGTACCAGCTTGGGCTCCAATCCGGATCATTGCGCCATAAATTGTAATGCTGTTGAATGCTCAGAATGAAGCGAAGCTTCGACCAGGACGAGCCGGCATTGGGCGTGCCGACCATGATGAGCCGATCGACGCCGCCGACGTATGAAGCGCCTTCGAGATAATCGCGCGCGACCAATCCGCCCATGCTGTGCGCGATGATCTGTACTCGGAGCGTCGGATAGAGCGCGCGAAGTTCGGTCAGCCGCTGCGCGAGATTGGCGGCGCTGTCGTCGATCGGTTGATCGCCGGCGTAGCTGAAGTAGCCGACCTGATCCCCCTCATGGGTGAGCAGATCGGCGAGCGGCACCAGCATGCCGCGGTCGCTGTCGATGCCGTGAATCAGGATGATCAGCGGACGATCCGGGTTGATCGACGGCGGCACAAACAGCCCCCAGCGTTTGGCCTGCCGCAGCGTGGCATCGGGCGAAGCGGCCGCCGCCAATACGCGCGCGGCTCGGGCCAGCTCATCACATCGCGTCGCGAGCTTGTCCGGATCGACGCGTAGCAGCAATGCATTTCCATCGACGCTCAAATGCCCCGCCTGCCCGAGCGTGAGATTGACCGCGTCGATAAGCTGCGCGCCCTGAGGCGAATTGATGACAACATCCCCGCTGGCCAGGCTGAGGCCCGGCAGATCCATCTCATGGCAAACCGCCGCCGACAGGTCCGCGACGTGCAGCGTCCCCTGCTTGAGCGGCACTCGCTGCTCGCGCGGCGCGGCGGCAACACACGCACCCGCCAACACCAGGCCCAGCAAAACGCCGGATAATCGCCGCCAGACAAGGCCAATCTTCGGCACAATCACCTCCACATCAGACCCGGTCCATCGAGTCTGACGATATCATAGATACAATTCGGCCCGCGGAGGTTAGAAAAGTTGTTTGAAAGCGGAATGGTGAAATTGACGAAGGCACCCCATGACAGTCACCGACAACAAAAAAATCACCCGCATCATCGTCCTCGGCGGCGGCAGCGCCGGCTTTCTTGCGGCGCTCGCGCTCCGCGCCAAGCTGCCAGCGATGCCCGTCTCAGTCATCCGCTCAAAGGATATCGGCATCATCGGTGTCGGCGAAGGGTCCACGCTTTCACTCACCGATTTCCTCCACAACTACATCAAGGTCGATCCGCGCAAATTCTTCGAGACGGCGATGCCGACCTGGAAGCTTGGCCTCAAATTCATCTGGGGAACGCGCCCGCATTTTTTCTACACCTTCAGCGCGCAGCAGATGGATGCACGCTTTGCGCAGTTCCCCCGCGCGATCGGGTACTACTGCGAGCGAGACATGCAGGATGCGGAACTTTACATGTCGATGATGGAGTACAACCGCATCTTCGAGCGCGCGCCAAATGGCCTGCCGCAGCCGCACGGGTACATCGCCTATCACGTCGAGAATGATTTCTTCGTGAAATATTTGGAAGCTTTGGCGCTGGAGCGCGGCATCGAGATCGTCGAAGACACCGTCGCCGAGGTGAAACAGGATGAGAACGGAATCAGCGGCCTTTCGCTCAAATCGGGCCGCACGCTTTGTGCCGATTTGTATGTCGATTGCTCCGGCTTCATCTCGCTGCTTTTAGGCAAGACGCTTAAGGAGCCTTACATTTCTTTCAGGCCGAGCCTCTTTTGCGATCGCGCGGTGGTCGGCGGCTGGCCGCGGCAGGGGGAGCCGATCCTTCCTTACACCACTTGTGAAACGATGAACAGCGGCTGGTGCTGGCAGATCGAACACGAGAATCGCATCAATCGCGGCTATGTCTATTGCTCGTCTTTCATCAGCGACGAGGAAGCCGAAAAAGAATTTCGCGGCAAGGCGCCCAAGGCCGGCCCCACCCGCGTGGTGAAGTTTATCTCCGGGCGGCACGAGCGGGCGTGGGTGAAGAATGTTGTCGCGATCGGCAACGCCACCGGCTTCGTCGAGCCGCTGGAGGCGACTGCCCTGGGCGCGATCGCCGTACAGAGCCGCATCCTCGCCGACACGCTCGCCGAGGGCGACAGCCACGTGCGACCGACGCTCGTCAACTGCTACAACACGCATCACGCCAACTACTGGGACGCCATCCGCGGCTTCATCGCGATCCATTACAAATTCAACGACCGCCTCGATACTCCCTTCTGGCGCGAATGCCGCGAAAAGACCGACTTAAGCGTCGCGCAATCACTGGTGAATTTTTATCAGGAAAACGGCCCCAGCGGCTATTGGGGCCAGGGCATCCTGCTCCACCCCGCCGACCAATTCGCCGTCGGCGGCTACATGACCCTCCTCGTCGGCCAGCGCGCGCCATGCACACGGCCGGTAATCCCTGATGCCGAGATGCAAGCGTTCAACATGCATCGCCAAAAGAATCGCGAGCGAGCGCTTCGCGCGATGAGCAGCGAGGAAGCGCTGATGCTTATGCGCAGTGAGGCTTGGAAGTGGGAGAGGTAGCAAAGGATCGCTGAGGACCGGTAGACGACCAGACTTTATAAATTCCCCGCTTCGTTCTTCTGCCCCCCCGACTCAGTTCCTAATGAATTTCTTTGCGTACTTTGTCTCTTTGCGTCTTTGCGCATTTCGACTTGCGCAAAGACGCAAAGAGACAAAGAGCGCAAAGAAGAATCGAACTCAATCCCCGAGCCGGGCAGATGTTCTCGCTTACTTAGCACAAGATTTGCCCTTTAAGCGAAGCGAGGCCGCGCCGTCGCGGCTGAGTTTGTCGGTTTATTGCACTGTTGCTCGTTTGAGGAAGAAGTGATGAAGGACTCCAATCTCACGGCAGCCAATGATTCGATCATCCCAACCGCTCAGCCGGCTTCGCGCTTGCGACATCTGCTTGCCACCGTCTTCGACGGGTTTGTCTGGATGGGCCTGGCCTTTGGCGGGTATGTTGCCGCTTTGTCACTCTTTTATTCGGAGCGAGAGAAACTGGTGGCGGCGGTAATGGGCGCGATCTACTTCGTCATGCCCATCTATTTTCTGAGCGAAGTATTCGGCCAGCGCAGTCTCGGCAAGCGCATCTTCGGCGTGGCGATCGTTGCGAAGGATGGGACCGACGGGACAAAACGGCGTCGGATGCTCCGGTGGGCGATCAAGTCGTCGCCGTGGTTTGCGGCATTGGTCCTGAGACTCCTCACGATTTACCTGGGAGAGAAGCCGTTCGTGCACACCATTCTCGCGCGATATCCCAACACGCTCGAAGCATTGGTCGTGGCGGCGATCGACCGCCTGCTGGCGGCGTGTCATCTGGACGTGATGAGCTGGGAGATCGTGACCATGCCGCCGTTGTTCGCCATCCGATTCATAGCGGAGGGGATGGTGTTGATGACCATTCTCATGCTCGGTTATTTGCTGATCGTTTTCCCCTCACGCCGCACGTTGCTCGATCGCCTGAGCGGCACGATGGTCGCCCGTCGGCAAAAGCAGTTCCGGGGATTTGAAGCACTGCCCAGCACTCATCGTCCCAATGATCGCCCGACGGGCCGGCCAGCGTTGGGCCATTGATGCAAGTCCGGACAATGCGCGTCGTTCGCGAAGGGGGAGGTCGTTCTCTGCGCCAAGAGGCCAAGACGCCAAGAGCGCAAAGAGGAATTTCATCGATCACGCCATAGGTTCCCGCTCAATGTGACTCTCCAAATTTCTTCTTGGCATCTCGGCGTCTTGGCTCCTTGGCGCTATCTTCCTCGACTCACGAGTCAGCGCAGAGGAAATCAGGGGACGCCGCTACTCCCGAGTGTAGTGCATCCGGCGCGGCGGTTGGCAACGCGACTCGCGCTCGCGAGAATATTGCCTGTCCTGTGCCTGTAGCTCAATTGGCAGAGCGGTTGCCTCTAACCCGCATTTCTCACCCATTTTTGTGGAGTTCCCTATAGCGCGACGACCTTTCTGCTGTTAGTGTCGAGAGTTACCACGCAATCGCACTATCAACAAAAAGGTTCGTCGCATGACAGACTGTAATCAATTGGTCCTGGGTTT
>DATBDZ010000199.1:0-6650 GCA_036276235.1 Humisphaera sp.
CTCGGATAATCTGTGCCGCCCAAGTCCTATATATCAAATCGAATAATCTTCGGAGAAAATCCGCGCTCGGCGAAACTCCACGAATACCTCATCCGTCGCTTTCAACTCCAGGCTTTCCCATCGCTCTCTGGGAACAGCAGCCTCAATCGGGTCGGCGTTGTCGGTTCGCTCGAGCAACACATGAATGAATGGTCCGCCAAAGCCGGCGTGTTTAATGCGCGCGGGAATTGAGTTTTGGCTGGCTTGCCGCGAGATCTCGACTTCGTGCGGGCGGACGAATGCGACGCCGTCGGCGCCGGCAGGGTGGCTGTCTCCGTTGGCTTCCGTGCCGGCGGAGCCGACGCGCAGGCGGCCATCCTCGAGGCGGCCGTGAAAGAGATTCACATGACCCAGGAATCGATACACAAACGGCGTTGCCGGCCGCTCGTAGACTTCCTGCGGCGTACCGACCTGCTCGATCTTTCCATTCCGCATAATCACGATTCGATCTGCGACCTCCAGCGCCTCCTCCTGATCATGCGTCACAAAAACGCTGGTGATCTTCAGTTCATCATGCAGACGCCGCAGCCAGCGGCGAAGCTCGCGGCGAACCTGCGCATCGAGCGCGCCAAATGGCTCATCGAGCAGTAACACGCGCGGCTCAACCGCGATCGCCCGCGCCAGGGCCACCCGCTGCCGCTGCCCGCCGGATAGCTGGGATGGATATCGATCCGCAAACTGTTGAATCTGCACGAGCCGCAAGAGCTCCTCAACCCGCCGGCGAATCTCCGCGCGGCGTGGACGCCCGGATCGCGGCCGCACCCGCAATCCAAACGCCACATTCTCAAACACCGTCATATGGCGAAACAGCGCATAGTGCTGAAAGACGAACCCCACCTTCCGCGCGGCGGCGTGATGCTCGGTCACCTGCTCGTTGTGAAAGAGCACTTCGCCGGCGCCGCTGTCAGGAGACTCCAGCCCGGCGATGATGCGCAGCAGCGTTGTCTTCCCCGAACCGCTGGGTCCCAGCAACGCCACCAGCTCGCCGGTTTGAACCTGGAGGTTAACGGTGTCCAGGGCACGGAAGGTGCCGAAGGTCTTGGAGATATTGCGGACTTCAATGCTCATTGAGTTTCCACTCGACGATTGATTTAACAATCAGCGTTATCACTCCCAGGAGCGCCAAGAGCGATGCGACCGCGAATGCCGGCACGGTGCTCTGGAGATTGCCGTGATATAGGTGTTCCACTTGCAGCGGGACGGTGAGCTGGCCCGGAAACATTCCGGAGACCACCGCCACCGCGCCGAATTCTCCCATTGCGCGGGCGTTGCAGAGGATCAGGCCATAGAGCAAACCCCATTTGATGTTCGGCAGCGTGACGCGCCAAAAGGTTTGCCAGCCGCCTGCTCCCAATGATCGCGCGGCTTGTTCCTCTTCGTTTCCCTGCGCTTCCATCAGCGGGATTAATTCGCGGGCCACAAACGGGAACGTGACGAAAACCGTCGCCAGCACGATGCCCGGCGTGGCGAAGATAATTCGCAGATCATGGCGCTGTAGCCACGGACCAAGCCACCCGCGCCGGCCGAAGAGGAGCACAAATACGAGCCCGGAAATGACCGGCGACACCGCGAAGGGCAGATCGATCAGCGTGATCAGAAAGCTTCGCCCGCGCACGCGGAATTTGGTCAGCCACCACGCGGCGGCGACGCCGAACAGGCTATTCAGCGGCACCGCGATGCCGGCGGTAATCAGCGTGAGCTTGATCGCTTCCCACGTTTCGCGATCGACAATCGCTTCACGATAGGCGCGCCATCCGCCCGCCAGCGCCTCAAACGCCACGCTGACTAATGGCAGCACCAGAAGCAGTGCTAAGACGAAAACCGCCGTCAGAATCAGAATCATCCTGACCCACCGTGGCTCACCAACCGGCGTGCGTGAGACACTCGGCGGCTTGATCTTATTCCCTCCCTCGGTACTCCGGGGGAGGGTTAGGGAGGGGGTTCGCGAATCAGGCGATTGTTCTGCACAACCCCCTCCCCAGCCCTCCCCCGGAGTACCGGGGGAGGGAGCAGGTGCTGCGCCTAGAGGGTCGTGCACCGCGCCAACTTTTGTCGCCCGCGCGCGGCTCATGCCATCCCTCGCCGCGCATAGAAGCGCTGAATCACATTCACCGTGAACAGCACGACGAACGAGGCACCGAGAATCACCACGGCAATACTCGTCGCCTCGGCGTAGTGATTCTGCTCCAGCTCCTGCACGATCTTAATCGGCGCGATTTCCGTCTGTAGCGGAATGTTGCCGGAGATAAAGACAACCGAGCCATATTCCCCCAGCGCGCGTGCAAAGGAGAGGGCGAAGCCCGTCAACAGCGCCGGGCGAAGCTCGGGGAGCACGACGCGCCAAAATGTTTGCCAGCGCGTCGCCCCCAAGCTGGCGGCGGCTTCTTCAACATCGTGGCCCATGTCCTGCAACACCGGCTGCACCGTCCGCACGACAAACGGCAGCCCGATGAAAATCAAGGCCAGCACGATTCCCAGCGGCGCATAGGCGACACCCGCAAACCATTTGACTTCAAACGGCCAGCGGCTCTCGTCGAACCCGCGCCACGCGAGCCAGGGTGATTGAAAATCCCATTTGCTCAGCCAGCGCCCGATCCAGCCGCTGTCGGAATAGAGCGTGACCAGTGTGATCCCCGCGACCGCGGTCGGCAGCGCGAAGGGGAGATCGATCAGCGCATCAAGGAATCGCCGGCCAACGAATTGATAGCGGCTCAGCACCCACGCCACGAGCAAACCTAAAGGGAGCGTGATCGCCGCCGCCAGGAGCGACGCCTCGAAGCTGAGCGTATACGCCGCCGCCACGGAGTCGCTGGAGACCACAGTCTTGAAGCGCGCCCACGTGAGCGTCGCCGATTTGAGAAACAGCGACGACAACGGAATGAGCACGATGAGGCTCAAGTAAAAAACCGTGAACCCCATCGAAAGCCCATACCCAGGGAGAACGCGCAATTGTCGGCGGCGAGTGGGCATTGATGAGGTTTCGGGTTTCAGGTTAGGAACAGAGGGCACTTCATCTCTTGCTCGAAACCTGAAACTTGAAACCCGAAACTATTCCACCATTCAGGCCCGAGAGCAGGGGAAGTCGAAGCCCTGCTCCCGGAACCTGAATAAAAACGTTTCATGTTTCAAGTTTCCGGTTTCCGGTTGGGAACAGGCCTAAATTGCTTCAGTCCTGAAACCCGAAACCTGAAACCTGAAACCCATTCATCTCTTTTGATACAGTTGATCAAAGATCCCACCGTCGCCGAAATGCTTGGGCTGAATCGTCGTCCAGCCGTTGCCTTCCAGGTCATAGACGGTGAACGTCTGAATCGCCGGAAATTGCGCGGCGTATTTCTTCGCAATCGCTTGCGAAGTGGGGCGGTAATAATTCTTCGCGCCGATCTCCTGTGCCTGATCGGCGAACAGGAACTTCAGATACGCCTCGGCGACGGCCCGGGTCTGATGCTTGTCGGCGATGCGATCCACCAGCGCCACCGGCGGCTCGGCGAGAATGCTCACCGGCGGATAGATCACCTCGTATTTCTCCTTGCCAAACTCGTTGAGCGTGAGCCATGCTTCGTTTTCCCAGGCAAGCAGCACATCTCCCTGCCGCCGCTGGACGAAGGTTGTCGTCGATGCCCGCGCGCCCGAATCGAGAATCGGCACGTGCTTGTACAGTGCGGCCACATATTCGCGCCCCTTGGCCTCATTGTTGGCATTGCGGCGTTGCGCCTGCCCCCAGGCGGCCAAGTATGCCCACCGCGCGCCACCGGACGTCTTCGGATTCGGCACGATCACCTGCACGCCGCTCTTGATCAGATCGGGCCAATCCTTGATCTGCTTCGGATTGCCCTTGCGCACGACGAAGACGATCGTCGAAGTGAATGGCGTGCTGCGGTAGGGGAGTCGCGATTGCCAATCAGCGGCAACCAGCCCGCCATCCCGCAATGCATTGATATCCGACGCCAGCGCCAGCGTAGCGACATCGGCCTCGAGCCCATCGAGCACGGCACGGGCTTGTTTTCCGGAGCCGCCGTGCGATTGCTCGATCATGACGTCCTGCCCCGAATGCGCCTTGAAGTCGGCGGCGAAGGCCGTGTTGATCGATTTATAAAGCTCGCGTGTCGGATCGTAAGAGACATTGAGAAGTTTAACGTCGCCGCCCCGCGCGGGGACGGCCGCCAGCGCCAGTAGCGTAAGCGCGGCGGCCGTCGTGCGGAGGAGGGTTTTGATGAATGTTTTCATGATGGTGAATTCCCTTGTGGTCGTAGTTATGAAATTGCCATGTATTCGTAAGGTCCGACTTCGAGCTTGAGCAACTTTCATCGTGGCACGGGTTTTTAACCCGTGCGTGCGATGCTCGAACGAATAAGTGCCCGGAAAACAAAGATTCCGATTGTTCCTGCGCCGTTCGCACGGGTTGAAAACCCGTGCCACATGAAACGTTCTCGAGCTCCTTTGGCGGACCCTACGCCCCAAGAATTGCTTCAACACTTCCTCATGGTTCACCTCAAATCCCTAAGCCCCCGCTGAAATAATCGGCGCCGCGCGGCGACGGATGATTCGCTTCCACATATTCCCCAAACTCATGGAGCAACCGCCGCAGGCGCGGGTCCGCATTCTGATGGTAGTAAATACAGCTAACTCGGCCCGCTGCTCCTCGTCGTCTGAAAACAGAAGGGCCTGATTAGCAACAACAGTGGTGATGCGAGCCGCTGGGCGGGAGGGCGACGGTGTGAATGTGTGAGTCGTGCATGGGCATGACGGCCAGACTATATCGTCCAGCCTTCTGTCCGGTCAAGAGGAAAAAAGATAATCCCCATAGATTTAGTCTGAAAATTGTAAGTCTTTTGACAATCCAACCTTACATCATGCCATTCCCCTAAACCGGCAGGTGGCTATCGAATGATTTGGCCGTGATGGATAATACAGGCTCAATGCCGCAACTCTTTTTCAAAGGCCAATTTCATCAGGCGATCCGCGACGGAACCAAGCGGACAACCATTCGCCGCTGGAAGCGCCCGATGGTCCGTGCCGGCGACCGGGCGTTTGTCCCAGGATTCGGCTGGCTGGATATCACCGCTGTGGACATGATCGAGCTTGCACATATGGCCGACGACGATGCCCGCGCCGATGGTTTTGCCAACGCACGCGATCTGCAAATGTTTCTTGCGTTGCTCTATCCGCAGTCTTCGACGGACGGCAAGGCGTGGTTTCGCGTCGCGTTCACGTGTGCGGAACTGATTCAAAAGCCCTCACACAGACCCCAGCACCAATGAGTCGCCGCCCCATTTGGTGTTAATCTTTACCGGTCCGTCCGATCTTCGCGCCGTTACCGGGCCACGCCCGTCGTTGAATGCCGCATGCGCCACATCTTCGTCACAGCTTTCGTTGCACGCCCGAGAATCAGATCGTAATCATGGGATGTCCGCGGGAGAATAAGTTGCTAGTTGTTAGTTGTTAGTTGTTAGTTGCTATTAAATGCGAATTCATTTGCATTTTACTGACAATTTACGTTTTGGAGGTAGAAGATGATTGCTGTACGCATCTTCAAGAAACTGGACGCGGCGATCGCATCGCTGCCGGAACTCGATCCCCTGGTCGGCAAGTTTGTCGAAATTGTCGTGCTCGAGGAATCAGAACCGGAAGCGACATCGGCGGCCGTCGCGCTCGATGATGAAGGAATCGCTCCGCAGACGACACCGGTGGTGCCGCCGCGCGAGGCGCTGATTACTCCGGTGGCGGCGCCCGTAACGGTCGTCGATCGTCCTCCGACGCGGCAGCGCGTCCGCATCTGCGGCAAGATCGACCGCGTCGGAGATAACGGCGACAGCTTCCGTCTCATCCTCTCAGAGGAGTTGGCCGTCCCCTGCACGTGGGCGAGCGAGGGCGTTTCGCCGGTGATCGGCGCCGCCGGCAGCACGATGGCGATCGCCGGCACCGGCATCTTCGATCACGCCGGCATCCTGCTGCGCATCGACGTGAAATCCGCGTCTCCCGCGATGCCGACCGATTCGCGCTTCTCGCGCATTCCAAAGTTAGGCGAAGAGGAACCCTCGGACGCGCCGCCCGAGCCCGTGTTGGTCGAAGCCGTCGCGACGACAGCGCCGATCGAGCCGCCGGCGATCCCACTCGAGCCGCCGCGGCCCGCGCTCTCCGCCGCCACCAGTTTCACGGCAATCTTCGGAAGAGAAACCGAAGCCGCGGCGTAGAGCGCTATGAGTCCGGCCCTTCCGGGCACGGCTATCACGAGTTTTCCGTAGGGAGCGCTTTAGCGCACGCGGACGCCATTCGACGCTCAAACCGCGTGCTACGAAGCTGCGGTGGGCTAAAGTGCGCCCAAAGCAAGATTACGATTAAGATTAGGATCAGGATTATGAATGAGATTAAGACGAAGAGTAAGATTAAGAGCAGGAAAAGGCGCGACTCCGAGCGCTCCTAATCTCAATCGAAATCTTGCTCTTAATCCCATTCATAATCCTAATCTTGATCTTACTGCTCTTTGAAAAAGTAATGTAACTACAATTCACACTTTGAGTCCTGCGGCGTGGAAGAAGGATCGCAGCAGGTCCTGTTTGTTTCGCGTGTCGTTCAGTGACCGCTCTGCCATGATCTCCAGGTCCAGCAGG
>DATBDZ010000200.1:0-3412 GCA_036276235.1 Humisphaera sp.
AACCGATGACGACTCCATCAACCACTCCCGCCCAACGCTCAACCGCCGACAAGCTTCAGCGTGTTCTCACCATTGTTCTGTGGCTCGGGATGATCTGCGCGATGCTCGCGGTGGTCGGCGTGAAGATGATCTTTCCGCACCGCGATATCCCGGTGCTTTATCCGGCGGGCGCTTATGCCTTGACGGATCAGGATGGCAAACCCTTTTCCGATGCCGCCCTGCGCGGCAAGCCTTACGTCTGCGACTTTGTCTTCACGACCTGCGGCTCCGTCTGCCCGATCATGAGCTCGAAGATGGCGACCCTTCAGAATCGCATGCCGGCGAGCGTGAGCTTTGTTTCGTTCAGCGTAGATCCGACTCACGATACCCCGCCGGTGTTGAAGGATTATGCCCACCGATATGGCGCGGATGAATCGCGCTGGCATTTCCTCACTGGAACTGCCGAGCAGATGGCGGCAGTCGCTAAAAAAATGAATATCACCGCCGTGCCGGCGACCAAGGATGATCCGATCATGCACAGCGACCGCTTCCTGCTCATCGACGGCGACGGCAACGTGCGCGGCGTCTACGACAGCAAGGACGAACAGAGCATGCAGAAGCTCGTCGATGATGCCGCCTTCCTCAGCCGCTCGCGCGGAGCGCGCGGATGACCGCAGCAGACTTCCCGATCATTAATGCCAGCCTCAACGCCACAAGCGCCACGCTGCTGACCGCCGGATTCATCTTTATCAAGCGAGGGAATTATCGCGCGCACGCAGCGATGATGATCAGCGCGCTGGTGACCTCAGCCGCGTTTTTGGCGTGTTATCTCACCTATCACACCTATCGCGCCCGACATGGCATCGGCATCACGCGCTTCCCCGAAAGTGGTTGGAAGCCGGTCTATCAAACGATCCTGCTCTCCCACACGCTTCTGGCGGTCGTGATCCTGCCGCTGATTTACATCACGCTTTCGCGCGCAGCCAAACGCCGCTGGCCGCTGCATCGGCAGATCAGCGTGATTACATTGCCGCTCTGGTTTTATGTGTCGGTAACAGGCGTGGTCGTCTACTGGATGCTGTATCACCTGGCGCCGAAGCTGCGATGATCTAAGACAAACGACGTAGGGTGCGCTTTAGCGCACGCGGACTGTGCCGGCAACGCACGGTTCCGCGTGCGCTAAAGCGCACCCTGCAAATTGCATTTGTTGGTTCGGATTTCGCGATCAGACATTAATCGCCGAAACGCGCACCTGCAGATACTTCTGCCGATGGCCCTTCGTGCGATGATACCCCTTGCGGCGGCGATACTTAACGCTGCGGACTTTCTCACCTTTGACAGGCCCAATGACATCGGCCGTCACTGTCGCTCCATCGACCGCGGGCGCGCCGATGCGTGGCTGTCCCTCGCCGGCCACCAGCAACACGCGGCCAAGCGTGATCGACTTCTCTTCAACGCCCTGACGATCAATCAGGAGCAACTGGCCGGCCGTCACCTTATGCTGCCGACCGCCTTCTTCAATAATCGCGTACATGAACTCTCCACTGACGAACTTTTGACGAAAGGGGCGAATTGTTGTGAGAAATGGGATGAATGTCAAGGGCGGGGAACGTCGCCGCGCTCTCGCGCTCTCGAGCCTTCCAGGCGTGATAGTCTCGACGACGAGTCCTATCCCCTCCTCCAGTACTCCGGGGGAGGGTTAGGGTGGGGGTTCGCGCCAGTGGCGATTGTTCTACACAACCTCCACCCTGCCCTCCCCGGGAGTACCCAACATTTTGCACCTTTCCTTATTTTTTTGAGGCTGTGGTTGCTGGATTTTTGTCCACTGCCTTCGCACACCGTCATGCTGAGGTACTCCGAAGCATCTGGCCCTTTCGCGCGAACCAGCCAGATGCTTCGGAGTACCTCAGCATGACGATTGTCCTGAATTCAGAGTTGGAATTGCAGATGGCACCGTGAGTTACAGTGTTCATGCAAAATGTTGGGACTACCGGAGGAGGGAGAAAAGTCACAACCCCTGCTTCGCGTCTACTTCCCCGATCGTATCCGGAGCGCTTCAGCCTGCGCCATCATCTTTGCCGCCAGATCATGTAGACCAATTGCGGCGGCAACCGTCGCCAACCCCGCCGCGGCGT
Source organism: Humisphaera sp. (assembly GCA_036276235.1). Taxonomy (GTDB): domain Bacteria; phylum Planctomycetota; class Phycisphaerae; order Tepidisphaerales; family Tepidisphaeraceae; genus JANWHF01. The sequence continues at coordinate 2,115 of DATBDZ010000200.1, forward strand.
CGGCGTTGGTTGGATCCATTTCCCGCACCAGAAAATACACCGCCTTGGCGGGTTCGTAATTCTTGTCCGCGACATGTTGTGCCGCCAGTTCAAGATACTGCTCGACGCTCAATCCCGGCGGAATCAGCCTCTGCTGCTCGGCGGCGGCTTCTGCAATGACTTGCTTTATCCCATCGTACTCATTCCGCGCAAAGGCATGCGCCAACACTTTGTAATGATCATTGAAATCGCTGCCGCGCGGATTGTGCCAGATGTTTTTGGCGATGTACGAGCGATGCCGCATGATTGCCGCGTCGAGCTCGAGGCGGCGGATCATTTCCTCGTCGGTCATCTCAATCGCTTCAAATACCATTCGTTGCGGCGTCGCCAACACCTTCGCGTACGGTTCTCCCTTGCGAAAAATATGGCGATGGCCGCGCGGCGGAACTTTGAAGACCATCAAGAACATCACCGGCCACCATTCGCTCTGCACGTGCGCGCTGAGCGCCAATGGCGTCGTATCCGTCTCGTCAAAGTAATAGCGCGGGTGCGGCTGCGTTTGCAGCACATAGCCCGGCGGCGTTTGCAGGTCGATGGATGTGATGAATGAATAAAAGCGCGTAGGCTTCGTGCGGAACAGCGACATCTCCAGCGGCGAGGCGATGCCGCCCGGCTCTTTGGCGTAATCCCACTCCAGCCGCACGTTGCCGTCATCGTTAATGATGTGGCATTCGGTTTCGTACTGGAAAATCAGCTCCAGCCCGTAGGTGCACGCCTCCACCAGCGGCAAACAATGCCACGGCTCCGGCTCCGAACCGTTCACCATCTTGCGATCCGGCGACCCACCCCACCCCGGAATTTTCATCCGAATCGGCTGCGGCGGCAGGCCCTTGTGGGCGGTGCGGTATTTTATCTGAAGTCGCTCAGGCAAAGCTTTTTTTCCTGGAATCGAGAATATCGCGATGCCGCCCTGCTCGCAATTCACGTCGTCAACACACCGAAATTTGCCGCAGAGAACGCAAAGAGCGCAGAGACGCGCTCGAAGTTCGAATACGTCTCTGCGCTCTTTGCGATCTCTGTGGCTTAATTCTCTGCAAACTCATTGCCGCGTTGCGCCAAATGTTGAAGAAGGGCGCGTAAGGAGGCATTCGAACAGACTAAACGGACTGCTGATGGGAAAAGTGTCACGCACCCTTCATCAGCGATTGCAATGTTTCCAAATTTACCGCGTCCCAATCCCGCCCCTGCTCATCATTCGCCTTGGGTGTCTCGAGAATCTTGGGGACATTGGCAAAAGCTTTATCCCGCACGATCGGTTT
>DATBDZ010000201.1:0-10724 GCA_036276235.1 Humisphaera sp.
TGATGAGGATTGGCGGGTTGTCCTTGCTTACATAATGAATGGGGCTGACGGCATCGCCCTTTGCCTTGTCTTCACCGAGGCCGCCGCCGATGAGCTGCGAATAGGGGTCGCCGTGATTGAAGTTGAAGATGTTCTTCACATCCTTGTCGGCGGCGGCCTGCACGATGACGGCGTTGAAATCCGTCGGCCCAAAAAAATCGCAAACCGCCTGCACGCGATCGGATTGGTCTTCGTTGCCGCCGATCGGCGGGAAGGCTTTTTTGCCACCGGCGGTTCCGAGCAGCGCGACGAGATGCCCGCCGGCCGAAGCGCCCCAGACGCCGATGTGATTGGGATCGATGTTGTATTTCTTGCTGTTGGCGCGGAGCCAGCGGATCGCCGCCTGACAGTCCTGAATCTGCGCGGGAAAGATCGCCTTCTGGCTGAAGCGATATTCAATGCTGGCGGCGATATACCCGCGGCCAACCATTCCCTTCGCCGGGCAATCCGCCTTGCTGCCCGCACTCCAACCGCCGCCGTGGATCCAGACGATCAGCGGGAGCGGTTTGTCGCTGGAGTTGGCGGGGAGATAAAGGTCCAGCGTTTGCGCGGGATCGCCGTTGGGGATGTAAGCGATGTCGCGCTCGACCTTGGTGGTGGGGGAGGACTGGCCTGCAAGTAATGCTGGGCAGCAGATCAGCAGACAGATTAGAGCCGAGATGGGTGATCGTTTCATGGGTTTCCTCGACCGTGATTACTCTCGAGCGCGCGGCATATTGCACGACAGATCGTCAAGCGCGGAGCCGCGCAGATCAGATATTCGCTGTCTGAAAACTATGAGGTGGTCGAGAATTTAAATAGAACTGGTTTAGCCGCCTTGCTTGCAAGGCGCGTCAAGCGACGTGCTTGGAAACGGAGAATCGAGCGGTGATCGACGTCAACCGGACACGCCTTGCGACTCGACTGAGCTCGTCGAAGTCAAGCAAGGCGGCTAAACCAGTGAAACGAAAATAACCTGCGCAGTTGCGCCGCTCGCGTACAGGCGCGACGGCGCGACTGCCCCGGCAGCTGTCGTTCAAAGCTCTGACGATCCACCGTCGCTATGTCCACCGGAATGCGAATGGCTTGACGAACCTGAATGCCCATGCCCTTGGGAATGGTCGGATGAATCGGCGGACGTGACGGCTTCCACCGCGCCGGCGACGACGCCCGCCGTGGTGGCGACGACCGCGGTCATCGTCTCGGCGGCATTGGCCACCTGCTGGCCGGCGGATTGCGCGACTTCCCTCACGCGCTTCATCGCTCGCCGCGCCGCGGGGGCGGCGGCCTTGGCGCGCTTGCGCATCGTTTTGGCCATGTTCCTGGCCGCGGCTTTCGCCTTGGTCATATTCGTTTGCGCGCGGGAAACCGCCTTGTTCGCCGACCGCCGCATCGTCCTGGTCTTGGCGGCGATCTTTCCACCCGCCTTCTTGATCGCCTTAGTCGTCTTTGATTTGGCGTTGGCACGGCCCATTGCCTTGCCGGCCTTGCCGCCTTTTTTCTTACTTCCCTTCGCGCCGCCTTTCTTTGCCATGGGATCCTTTCGTGTTTGGTTTTGCAGGTTTTACCTGATCTGTAGCACAAATGTAGAAAAAACCGGGAAAATTCAACAGATTGATTATCGACGAACGTGGCACGGGTGGCTCGCCCGTGGTTTTCGCAGGCGTTCCATCGCCGATCGTCCATCAGTCTGCCCCAGTTCATTTTGCGCTTGCCTTTGTATTAATGTATTAATACAATAAAAGCCACGGGCCGGCCGCCCCGTGCCATGTGATGCCCGGTTTCTTCAATCGACTTTGAAGCAAGCTTCGGGTATCACGACCGACTACCCATTCGGGAGCTTTCCTATGCGTCTTCGCACTCACTTGATTGGCGTCTTTGCTCTGTTTGCCACTGTCTTCCTGTCTCGGGCGGCCGATGCCCAGGTTTTGGCCGACAAGGTGCCGGCGGATTCGGTCATCTATGTCGGTTGGATCGGCAGCCAATCGATGGGGCCGGCGTTTGCCGCCTCCAACTTCAAGGCGTTTCTCGATCAATCGCAGGTGCCGGATTTCATCGAGCGCTTCATCCCGCAGGTGCTGGATCGCCTCGCCAAGGAACAGCCGGGGGCCAAGGAACCGCTCGCTATGTTCCGTGCCATCGGCGGCCCGATGTGGCGGCATCCATCGGCCTTCTTTATCGCCAACATCGATACCGCCAACCCAGACCTGCCGGTGCCGCATCTGGGCATTCTCTGCGATGCCGGCAATGAGGCCGAGCAGCTTCATCAGCAACTACAGGACATCGTTCGCCAGGCGGCGGGCGCGCCGTTCCCGATTCGCCTCGTGCGTGTCGGCGATCTGGTGGCCGTCACCGTCGGCTACGAGCGCGGCGAAGATGCCATCGGCGCCGGCAAAGGCCTGTTGAATAACGCCGACTTCTCGGCGGCGCTCGATAAGGTTTCCAAGAATGGAGTGATCACCGGCTATGTCAACGTCGAGAAAGCCCTCGCCAATGCCGATGAGCTTTTGCGCAAACAACTCAAGGGCGACGATCTGCAGAATTGGAACAAGGCCAAGGACGTGCTGGGCCTTGATGGAATCAAGCGGCTGATCTGGAGCCACGGATTTGCCGGCAAGGATTGGGAAACCAGCGTGTGGCTGAATGTCCCTTCGCCGCGCAAGGGGCTGCTGCCGCAGATGATCATCGGCCAGCCGCTCTCCAATGACATCTTCGCCGTCATCCCGCAGAACGCGACGATGGCGGGGGCCGGATCGTTCAACCTCGCGGGGCTGGTCAGCGGGGTTCGCGGCGCGATCGAGCAAGTTGAGCCGTCGGCGAAGAAGGACATCGATGAGATGTTCCAGCAGATCTCGCAGACAGTCGGCGTCGATGTCGAAAAAGATTTTCTGGGCTCGCTGGGAAATGAATGGGCGTATTACGTCGATCCATCGGTCATCGGGCGCGGCATGCTTGGGACGACGGTGGTCAATCACCTGAAAAACGCCGACACATTTGAGCAATCTCTCTCCAAGCTCGAACAATTCGCCAACCAGATGCTGGCGGAGCAACTGAAGCAGGAGGGCGCGACCGTCGCCTTCCGCCAAACGAGCATCGGCGGTATTCCGGTGCATTATCTGGCGATCCCGATTGTGACGCCGTCGTGGGTGATCAAAGACGGGAACCTGTATCTGGCGCTCTATCCGCAAGTAGCCGCGGCGGCGGCACAGCATGTAAACAGCAAGGGAAAATCGATTCTGGATAATCAGTCGTTTGTGGCCCTGCGCTCGCGATTGGGTGGTGGCACTGCGCCCGGCTCGATGTCATTTATCGATCTGCCCAAGGTGATGCCGGATAGCTATGCGGTATGGGTGGCGATCGCGCGGCTGGATGGGTTTGGCGACGTCTTTGGCATTCCCTCGCCGCCGGCTCTGCTTCCGCCGCTCAATAAGTTGATGCCGATCCTGTCGCCCGCCGGCGTGGTGACCTGGACGGATGCCGAGGGCGCGCATCTTCATGCGTTGTCGCCTTTCCCCGCGAGCGAGATGCTGGCGACCGATCCGATGGCGATGTCCGTCCCGCAGCAGGCGATGATGGTCAGCATTCTGCTGCCCGCCCTCAACCGGGCGCGCGAGCAGGCCAATCGTGTTAAGAGCGCCAGCAATCTGCGGCAAATCGGCCTGGGTGCCATCATGTATGCCAATGCCCAGCCCAATGAAGCTCTTCCGCCCGATCTGGGCACGATGATGAAGGAGCAGGATCTGACAGTGGAACTTTTCAGCAACCCCCGCCGCAACGACAGCGTTCCCGCCAACATTGCGGCGGGCACGCGCGAGCAGCAGAAGGCCTGGGCGACAAATGAAGGAGACTATCTCTGGTTTGGGGCGGGGAAGAAGAACAACTTGCCGTCCAACGCCGTGCTGGCGGCGGAAAAGCCCGATGGACTGACGGATGGCCTGAACATCCTCTTCGGCGACGGCCACGTCGAGTTCGTCATCATGCCGCGCGCAATGGAGATGATCGAAGCCGCCAAAACCGGCGGTAAGCCGTAGGTTGTTTTGGTGGGGCAGACATTCTTCAGCTTTAGGCGTGATGCAACAATGCCTATCTGCTATTCAAGGAAAAGCAGGTGGGCTCGCTGGAGGCGGGGAAGTTCGCGGATTTGAACGTCGTCGATCGCGATCTGCTGACATGCCCGCCGGAGCAGATTGCCGACACGAAAGTGTTGCAGACGTATTTGGGCGCGAAGAAAGTATTCGAGCGATCGTGAAGCGCAGCGCTGAAAGCGCCGCGCGAATCATGTTCCCCATTTGAATGTCGCTGGCTTCTCCATGTTCGGATCGAGGCTTTTGTAAACCGGGCAGGTCAGTGCGGCATTGCGGAGCTTGGCCTGCTGCTCTTCGGTGGTTGCAACGGGGACGACGATCTCGGCCGTGAGTTTGCCGATGCGACGAACCGGATCGGCCACCATTTCCTTGATGATCTTTATGCTCGTGCCGGTGATATCCAGGTTCATGCGCTGGGCGTGAATACCCATCGTTGTCAGCATGCAGGTGCCCAACGCCGTCGCGACCAGATCGGTCGGGGAAAAAGATTTGCCTTCGCCCATGTTGTCCTTGGGAGCGTCGGTGATCAGCTCCGTGCCCGACGGCCCGTGCGTCGCATGGCAACGAAGGCGGCCCTGGTAGGCGGTTTGAATTTCAACCATTTGACCTCCTGAACATTTCGTGATTGGCTGACGGCGTCATGCTGAGGTACTCCGAAGCACCTGGCCCGTTCGCGCTGTGGATCCCGATATCGAGGGGTCGCGCTCAGAACCCTCTCCCCTGTACTCAGGGGAGAGGGCAGGGTGAGGGGACGGCGTGTCGCGATATGGCGCCGTTCGCAAGTTGACGATTAAGTCCCCTCACCCCAGCCCTCTCCCCTGAGTACAGGGGAGAGGGAGAAGGCGATTTGTCCTCCATCGCGCGAGAGGCGTTCGTAGCTCATCTCGCATTTCCAATGACATCAAATCCGCGCTCGCCCAATCGTGTCGGGGCAAGCGCGGTGTCGCGCTCGAGGTATCGGCAGCCCCAGAGCCAGAAGACGCCCGCCGCGGCCATCATGGCGGCTACCACGCCGAAGGCCTGGTTCCAGCTTGTGTGGCCGATCCATCCGAGCAGCGGCGGCGAAATTGCGTCGCCCAGCGCGTGGATCACCAGAATGTTCAATGCGAACGCGGTTGCGCGAACGGATGGATGCGTGACGTTCGCCAGCACCGTGTTGGAAGGGCCGGTGTTGAAGAAGAGGAAAAACTCGGCGATGAAGAGAAAAGTCCAGAGCCATATCCCCTGCGAATGGATCATGAGCAGCAGGAATGGGCAGGCGATGAGAATGCCAATGCCGGAAACGAGGAAATAGGAGCTGGGAATCCAGCGGCGGACGTAGTCGCCCACGAGGCCGCCCAGCAGCGTTGAGGAAAGTCCGGAGACGACGGTGATGCCGCCGAAGATCAGGCCCACCGTTCCTTTTTCGCCCACGTGGCGCACATCAACCAGATAGCGCGGCATCCAGTAGGAGATGCCGCCGATCGCGAAAGTCATCGCGGCCATTCCGGCGCAGTCGAGCAGGTACGAGGGAATGCGCAGGAGCACGAGGTAATCACCCATCTTTGCGGTGACCTTTGGCGCGCCGTGGCCGGCGGTGCCCGGCACGTCGGCCTGACCGCGCGGCGGATCGCGCATGAACAGGGCGACGATCCCCAAAACGATTCCCGGCGCGACGACCGCGTAAAACGCGCGCGACCAGTGAAAGTGCTGCGCGATGACCATGCCGATGCCGTAACCCAGCGCGCTACCGACCGGGATCGCCATGTAGAACCAGGCGAGCACGGCACCGCGGCGCTCGACGGGATAGAAATCTGAGATGAGCGTCGGAGCGGCGGGCCCATAGCCGGCTTCGCCGACGCCGACCAGCGCGCGGGTCGCCATCAACAGTCCGAATCCGCCGAACAGCGCCGCCAGCCCGGAGCCGCCGGTGGCGACGCTCCAGAGCAGCACGCTGGCGCCCACGATGATCCAGCGGCTGGTCCGATCGGCGAGCCATCCGAAGATCGGCGCGGCGATCATGTAGGTCACCATGAACGCCGTCGCCAGCATCCCCATCCAGAACTCGGCGTCGCGCGGATGGGTTGGAAAGAATTCCTTTTGAATGTCGGATTCAACCGCGGCAAGGACCTGGCGATCGATGTAGTTGAACAGGTTGATCAGCAGCAAAAGGATCAACGCCGACCGCGCGCCCTTGAGCGGGGGGGAAACTACAGCTTGGGTCGTTGAGGAATTTTGTTCCATGTGACGAAGACTCGCTTTGAGTCATCGCCAGTTGAATCGACCGCTTGCTCGATGGCAAGCTTCCGGGGATTACTCGCTTTACTTATTCAGACCCGAAGCCGGCCTTGTCGTCGGGGCTTTTGATGCACCCGGGGCCCAATGCTGGCGAAGGAGACGAGTGGTCCAATCCAGTTTTCCGGACCGCGCTTCGGCTTCGTCGAGATTCTTGCGGGTCGCGGTGGGGTCGCCGGTGTTGTAGGCGATGAATGCTTTAAGGAACCAGGGGCGCGACTCCTTGGGTTGGTCGATGGTCAAGCGATCCAGATCGGTTTGCAGAAACGTCAGGCGGTCAGCGGGGAACATCGATTTCAGGTCGATCTGGCCCCAGAGCAGCTCAGGAGCTGATCGATAGGTCACCCGCAAGTCGCGATCGGCCTCGGCATAAAAGCCCGCGCCCAACTCGGCGATCGAGCGGCCGAGCACAGTCAGGCTGTTGTTGGGAGCCACCTGATTGGCGCGATTGTAAGTTTCGATCGCCGCCGCGAATTTGCCCTCCTTCATCTGCGATTCGGCTTTCTCCATCAAGTCGTGAAGGCCCTTCGCTTTGATGCCATCATAAAGGTGGTGCATGAACAGCGGCTGCATGTCGACCGGTTCCCGGGCTTTGGCGGGCGGCATGGTCGCACCGGGCCCGCCGGGCTGTGGCGCTGCCACAAACGGCGCCTTTTGCGCGGCCAGCATGTCAGCGCGGCGGCGCTGGGCCGCAAACATCCGATACTCGTCAGCGTCTGTGGGGGCTGGCTGATCGGTGTATTTCTTGAGCCGTCTTTGCAGCTCATCCAATTGCGGGCTCTGAAGCGACGGCGGCGGATTTGTTAGATAATTGCGGTTGCTCTGATAGGTCTTCAGCGACGAATTCAGCGGATCGGGCGTCAGCGAAGAAACCATCGGCTGGCCGAGCGGGGTTGTTTCCGGCGATTGGTACGGAGTGTCCAGGTTGCGAACTCCGCTTTGCAAAGCCGGATTGTTTTGCCCGTTGCCCGGCGTGCCGTTGCTGTTGGGCGCGTTGAGCGACGAGGCATTGTCTTTTTGCGTGTCGGCAGGCGTTTGCAGGCCCGCGGCTTCGCGAAGCTCGCGCTGCATTTGCAACAGCGCCGGATCCGCCACGCGATAGCGATCGGATGCCGCGTTCTGTGCGTTCAGATCGATGTTGGTTGTTCCAAGGTCCCCGTTGAGCCCCGGCAGCCGTCCGCCCCACAGCGGCGAGGAGGGTGAATTCAGTTCCCGATTGCTCTGGGCCGAGAGGGCGCCGTAAGCGGCAGGATTAAGCTGCGACATCAATTCAAGCTCGTCGCGATCGACCGTCCGGCTTTGCAGACCACTGAGCGCCGACGACCCCGTGTTGTACGATGGATTCGCGTTGTTATTCAATGATGAGCCACTGCTCACATATCCGCCGTTAAAACCAACCGGCAAGGAGCCAGCCGGCGGCGGGACGGCGCGGCGATCGCCGTAGTACGCCATCACCGTATTACTCAGGTTGTTGGGAGCACCGGACGAATCCGGGACACCGGATGAGTTCTTGACAAAGCGATCGACCGATCCGCCGCCGATCGGCCCCGTAAAGGAGCCCGGGTCGGAATATCCAACCGGCCCGCGAAATTCGCGGCCGCCGGTGACGTTTCGGGTGACGATCTGGTTTCCGGTGACGGCGGGCCCGCGCTGGCCGCCCCCGTTATAGCCGCCGCTGCCGACGCGATTGTTGGCGTCGTTAGCATGGCCGTCCTGTCCCTGTGCCGGAAACTGCGCGAATGCCGGATGCGTCCAAGCCGCCACCGCCAGCATCACCGCACCGCCAAGACCCAAATATCGCTTTGAAGTCATAACTGTCTCCCGGCGAAATGTCCTCTTTATCATAGCATCCCTGCTGCCTTGAATGCTATCACTTATCGGCACTTATCCCCGCCAAACGTGCGATGGTCCCGGCCGCCCAGGTTCCGCCGGCGGTTTTTGAGAGGGGCGGGCGGGGGATGGTCGATGTTTTCATGGCTGAGTGATGCGGTTACTCTTGACCCCCATGATGTTTCGTCCGAACAGCCAGCCGGAGAATTCGGCGGCGGCGTTGCCGCTCAAGTATGCCGGCCAGGGCCAATTAGAGCTCTGCCATGTCAGCAAGAATTTTGCCGGATCGTCCGTTCATGCCCTGCAAAACATCAGCCTGACATGTCAGGCGGGCGAATTCGTCGTGGTGGTTGGTCCGAGCGGCTGCGGGAAGAGCACGCTGCTGAATGTGGCCGCCGGCATGATCCCACCTGATTCGGGGACGGTCACGCTGGATGGCAAGCGCGTGGACAGCCCCGGCCCCGAGCTGGCGATGGTCTTTCAGGATCATGGTTTGTTTCCATGGCTCACCGCCGCGCAAAACGTCGAGTTTGGCCTGAAGATGGCGGGCATCCCGCGCCGCGAGCGCGAAGATCGCGTCGATGAGGCACTGAAGCTGGTGCATCTTTCCACCAATCGCCACAAGCTCATTCACGAGCTATCCGGCGGCATGCGGCAGCGAATTGCCATCGCCCGGGCGCTGGTGATGGACCCAGCTGTGCTGCTGATGGATGAACCCTTCGCCGCCGTCGATGCCCAGACGCGCACATTGCTTCATGAGCAATTGCAGGAACTTTGGGTGCAAACCCGCAAGACGATCCTGTTCGTGACGCACTCGGTTGGCGAGGCGGCGCGACTGGCCGATCGCATTATCGTGCTGCATGCCCATCCGGGGCGCATTCGCCGCGAGATTCCGATCAAGCTCCCGCACCCGCGCAGCTTTGACAGCTCTGATCTAACCCACCTTGTTCGACTGGTCCGCAAAGAGATTGAAGATGAAGTCAACCGAGTCAACGCCGAGATGGCCGATTCTTACTGGAAGCCTGCGGCGCCTGCTGATCTGGATTCTGATACTGGCCTGCTGGGAGACGGCATATAGGCTCTCAACCTTCAAGTCTGTTCAATCCGCGCTGACACACGTGGGCATCTACCGGAAATGGCAGCCGTGGATATTCCCCGCGCCCAGCCACGTGCTCGATGCCGCGCTTCAGTTGCTTAACTTTCAAAGCGGCTTCGGTGAGCCGCTCCACAAGGGCTGGCCCGCCGCTCTCAGTGAACCTGGTGTGGCGGCGCCTCATCTTGATCCGTGGTGGAGCAGCCCGTTGTTGAAGGCGGTTGCCGTCAGCGGGGTGCGATTGCTCGAAGGCTTTGTCTTCACCGTCATCATCGGCACGGTTTTTGGACTGATGATGTGGAGATGGATTGAGTTCGACCGCTTCATCGGTCCGGTTTTTTTAGGCCTGCAAACGCTGCCCAGCGTCTGCTGGATTCCACTGGCGATCCTCTGCTTCGGCATTAACGAGCAAGCCATCCTCTTCGTGCTGGTGATGGGAAGCTTCTCGGCGATCGCGCTGGTGCTGCGTGATGGATTGCGAATGATCCCGCCGCTCTATCCGCGGGCGGGAATGATGCTCGGAGCCAAAGGGTGGCGGCTCTACTTCTACGTGCTGCTTCCGGCGAGCCTTCCCGCACTGGCGGGCAGCCTGCGGACGGGGTTCTCATTCGCCTGGCGATCGTTGATGGGCGCGGAGCTGATCTTCGTCGGGGTCAAATGGCGCGGCGTGGGATTTCTACTTCAAACAGGCCGCGATTTCTCAGACGTCGCGCAGGTCGTCGCCGCGATGGCGATCATGGTCATCATCGGAATCCTCGCTGACCGATGGCTCTTTGCGATTTTGCAAAGAAGGGTGCAGACGAGGTTCGGCCTTGCGGCGAGTTAAGTACTATTGCCCGAACAATTGCTTCCCGAAGACGCTGTTGAATTGAAACATGACAGAAAGAAAAGCGACCACTTCCAAGACGACCGCCACCGCTAGCAGAGCGGTGTAGATGTTGTTGGTGGGGCGGATGACAATCGTTTCGCTGGCGCCGCGGCTCATGATGATCTCCTCAAGTCAATAGGGTGAAACTTCTAACAACCTTGCGGCAACCGATCATTTGAACTGAGACCGCACGATCGCACCCTGTTGAACCTGATTGATCTTTGGACCATCAAGGCGGCCGTAGGAGTCATGTACATTGACCCGATCAACAACGATGTAGCCGAGCCAATTCCCCTTGTTGTTGGGATCAACGATCTTGAACTGCATGTTCTTGGTGACTGAATCAGCGCTGCCGACGTTGATGGTGGCATAGCGGACGCCGCCGATCGTCTGGACTTCCTGAACCTTGGCGGTGACATCAACGCCCGGATCGGTGTTGATCGTGTTCGTGTTCTCGGTCACCGGAATGTTGTACTTACGGACGGTGTCATTGAGCTTGGAGAGGTTGAGATTGAGTTGAGCGATCTGCTCGTTGGCCACAAGCAACTGCTTGCGG
>DATBDZ010000202.1:0-6641 GCA_036276235.1 Humisphaera sp.
ACACCTGGCGCGCGGCGCTGGAGGCGGGTCTGCTCGCCGATGCGACGCCCAAGCCGATCGAAGCGAAGGTGAACGCGCTTCAGCTTCCGCCGCTCGCGGCTTCGCGGGCGCAAGCAAATACAGTTACGCTTCGCTTCACCCCGGACGCGCGCACATACGACGGCCGCTTTGCCAACAACGGCTGGCTGCAGGAAACCCCTGATCCGGTCGCGAAGCTGATGTGGGACAACGCGGCGATGGTCTCGAAGGTGGATGCCGACCGCTGGGGCATCACGACCGGCGACATGATTCGCCTCACGACGCCGACCGCGACGCTCGATATCGCGGCGTACGTTCTGCCGGGCCAGCCGGTCAACGTGATCGGCGTGTCGCTCGGCTACGGTCGCACCGCCGCCGGGCATATCGGCGACAATCTCGGCTTCAATACCTACTTCCTGCGAAACAGCCATTCGCCCTACGTTCAAGCCGGCGTCACAGTCACGAAGCTCGGCGCAACGTATAAGTTGGTAGCCACGCAAAATCATCACCTGATCGACTCGATCGGCCAGGAAGCGCGCGACGAGCGGATCGGTCCCAAGCATCATGATGGCCGCCTGATTCGCGAGGCGACATTCGCGGAATTCAAGGAGCATCCGTACGCTCCGCATGAGGTGGTACCGGGGCGCGTCGGCTTGCAGCTTTTCCAGCCGCCTACGAAGTTCACCGATACGCATGCCTGGGGCATGTCGGTCGATATGAACACATGCATCGGCTGCATGGCCTGCACAGTCGCGTGCCAGGCGGAAAACAACATCCCGATCGTCGGCAAAGAGCAGGCGCTCAATCACCGCGAGATGAACTGGATCCGCATCGATCGCTACTTCAAGGGCGATCCGGACGATGCAAACACCATCGAGGTGATCTACCAGCCGGTGATGTGCCAGCATTGTGAGAACGCGCCGTGCGAGCAGGTGTGCCCGGTGGCGGCAACCATGCACGACAGCGAAGGCCTCAACGTGATGGTCTACAACCGCTGCGTCGGCACGCGCTATTGCTCGAATAACTGCCCGTACAAGGTTCGCCGATTTAATTACTTTGATTTCCACAGCCAGGACCCGCGCAATACCTGGGGCGTGCCGTACCTGAAGCCGCCCGATATGCAGCAGAACGAGCAGATCGACCCGATCAAGCGCATGGTCTTCAATCCGGAAGTCACCGTGCGCATGCGCGGCGTCATGGAAAAGTGCACGTACTGCGTGCAGCGAATCCATAAGGCGACGATCGCCGCTCGAACGCACGGCCCCGATTCCGATGTGAAGGATGGAGACATCATCACCGCCTGCCAGCAGGCGTGTCCAACACAGGCGATTGTATTCGGCAATCTGCTGGACAAGGATGCGAAGGTGACCAACCTTCACAAGAATGCCCGCGCGTACGCCATGCTCGACGACGAGCTGGATACCAAGCCGCGCACAATGTATCTGGCGAAGCTGCGCAACCCGGTCGATACGGGCGAAGTGCAGGAAAACAAGAGCTGATACGCAGGATCAAGCATGACCGCAATTGACATCGACAATACATTTGACAGCCCGTTGCGGCGATCTCCGTTGGTGCTGGGCGGCAGGAACTTTACGTCGATCACCGACGAAGTCTGTAATGTCGCCGAGCGCCCGACGACGCTTGGCTGGAAGATCGGCTTTGCCTTCTCCCTGTCGCTGCTGAGCCTTCTGGGCATCTGCGTCATTTATCTTTTCACCACGGGCGTCGGCGTGTGGGGAAATAACCAGCCGGTGGGCTGGGGCTTTGGCATCGTCAACTTCGTCTTCTGGGTCGGTATCGGCCACGCCGGCACGCTTATTTCCGCGATCTTGTTTTTGTTCCGCCAGAACTGGCGCACGGGCATCAACCGCTTCGCCGAGGCGATGACGATTTTCGCCGTCATGTGCGCGGCGATGTTCCCGGGCATTCACATCGGCCGCCCGTGGATGCCTTATTATCTGTTTCCGATTCCGAATCAGATGCAGATGTGGCCGCAGTTCCGCTCGCCGCTGATGTGGGACGTGTTCGCGGTCGGCACTTATGCGACGGTGTCGGTCCTCTTCTGGTACGTCGGCATGGTGCCGGATCTGGCGACGCTTCGCGATCGCTCCAACAGCAAAATCAAGCAATTTCTGTATGGCATGTTCGCCCTCGGCTGGAACGGCTCCTGCCGTCACTGGCATCGATATGAGCGGGCGTATCTGCTGCTGGCGGCACTCGCCACGCCGCTGGTGTTGTCGGTGCACTCGGTCGTGTCGTTTGACTTCGCCACGTCGCAGTTGCCCGGCTGGCATACGACGATCTTCCCGCCTTACTTTGTCGCGGGCGCCGTGTACGGCGGCTTTGCGATGGTGCTGAATCTGGCGATCCCGGCGCGCGAGTGGTTTGGCCTCAAGGACATTATCACCCTCCGCCACATTGAGAATTGCTGCAAGATTCTGCTGGCGACGGGGATGATCGTCGCCTACGCCTACAGCATGGAGTTCTGGACCGCCTGGTACAGCGGCAATCACCACGAGCGCTTCGGCTTCTGGAACCGCGCGTTCGGTCCGTATGCCTGGTCGTTTTGGATCATGATCTGGTGCAATGCGATCGCGCCGCAGTTTATGTGGTCCAAGAAGCTGCGGACCAATGTCTGGTTTGTCTTTGTCATCGCGTTGTTCGGCAACATCGGGATGTGGTTTGAGCGATTTGAGATCATCATCACCTCGCTGACGCGCGACTTTCTGCCGTCAAGCTGGTGGCGATTCCGCCCGACGCTGGTGGACCTGGGCACGCTGGCCGGCAGCTTCGGTTTGTTCCTGACGCTGTTCATGCTCTTCTGCCGCTATCTGCCGGTGGTGGCGATGGCCGAAGTGAAAGCGATCACGCCCGAGGCGCATCCGCATCACGACGACCCGGAGCATCAGACCGCCGATGAAAAGCGGAGCGACTATCGACCGGATGAGAAACTGGCTCACAATTAGGAGCCGTGGCAAATTTGAGATCGGGGAAATGTTTTAGAACCTTGAACCCCCAACCCCGAGCCGCTTATGAGCACACTGGTTGACGACATTCAAGAGCAGCGCGAGCAGATCGGCGTAGAGCCGCCGCTGCAGTTGGTGGCGTTGCTTGCTGAATTCAAGGACGTCACGACGGTGACCAACGCCGCCTATTCAGTGCGGTCGGCGGGCTATCGCCGCTGGGACGTTCACAGCCCGTTTCCGATTCACGGCATCGATGACGTCATGGGCACGCGCCCGACGATTCTCCCGTGGCTCGTGCTTGTGTCAGGCCTCACCGGTCTTGCCGGCGGGCTGCTGCTGCAGTGGTGGACCAACGCCCACGACTACAAGTTCATGATCAGCGGCAAGCCGTACTGGAGCCTGCCGGCCAACATCCCCATCATCTTCGAGTGCACCGTGCTCTTCTCGGCGCTGATGGCGGTATTCGGAATGCTCGGCCTGAATCGATTGCCGACGCTCTATCAGCCGATCTTCAAGATCGAGCGTTTCCGAAGAGTGACCAACGACCGTTTCTTCATCTACATCGACGCCACCGACCCCAAGTTCGACGAAAAACAGGCGACCGATTTGCTGAAGCGGGTCGGAGCAAGTGCGATTGATCGAGTGGAAGATTAGAGCAAGAGTTGCCAGTTGCCAGTTGTCAGTTGCCAGTGAAGGCACAGATGACGAGGCGCTGACTGGCAACTGGTAATTGGAGGAAGTTGGAAGTTGCAAGTTGGCAGTTGCAAGTGAAGGCACCGATGAGGAGGCATTGACTGGCAACTGGTAACTGGCAACTGGCAACTATTCCCATGAGAGACAGCATTCCCAAATACACCGCAGACCCTCGCCCGCCGCGGACGGGGCCGTTGCCGTTTGTGTTCAAGGCGGTGATCGCGGTGAGCGTGGTGGTGACTTGGATTCCGCTGGCGCTGATCGCGCGGGCGCGCTACTCGTATTCCGAGGAGCCGCGGGTGCAGCTCATGCAGGATATGGGCTCGCAGCCCAAATATCGCGAGCAGCAGAGCAGCGAAGTGTTCCTCGACAACCGCGCCGATCGCCCGCCGATCGTCGGCACCGTCCCGCACGGATTTGTGCAGGACGATCATTTTTACAACGGCTACACGCGCGATGAGGCTGGGAAGGTCACGTTCTTCGACACGTTCCCGGATCGGCTGCGGGCAGATAAAGATAAAAAAGATGCTCCCAAAGATGCTCCGATCGTCACGGAACAACTGGTAGCGCGCGGGCAGGAGCGATTCAACATCTACTGCACGCCATGCCACGGCTACGACGGCTCGGGCCACGGTGTGGTAAACGATCGCGCCCTTGCGCTCAGCCTGGAGTCAGAGACCGATTCGCTGGGCGCGTTGCATCCCAAAGCCAAATGGGTGCAGGCGGCCGACCTGCGCAGCGAGCTGGTTCGCAGCCGGCCGGTTGGGCACATTTACAACACGATCAACGTCGGCATCCGCAACATGGGCGGCTACGGGCCGCAGATCCCGGCCGCAGACCGCTGGGCGATTGTCGCCTACGTGCGGGCATTGCAGCTGGGCCAAAACCCGACGCCGGAAATGATCAAGGCGCCGCCAAAGTAGGGCGGGATTGATCCCGCCGCGCTGGTTGAGGATTGAAGGTTTGTATGCATCGGCAGCAATCGTCGTGCTGAGGTACTCCGAAGCATCTGGCGCACTCGCCCAATGCAGCCAGATGCTTCGGAGTACCTCAGCATGACAGTTCCTTGCGGTTGAGTTTGCGAAATGCGGTCGGTTATTTTGAGAAGGAAAAGCCAAACGTGGCAGCAGCACACGGACATCAACAGGATCTGAGCAGCGAGCGGATCAAGCTCGGCGCCGGTGGCCGCATGGTCGTGGTGGTGGCGCTGATCGCCGCCGTCGTCGGGCTGGTGCTTGCGCTGAGCGGCGGGCACTACGAGCGCGCGGGCGAAAAATACCAGCGGTTTCTACACTCGTATCTCACCGCCTATGCCTACTGCCTGAGCATCGCCCTGGGCGCGCTGTTTAGCGTGATGGTGCATCATGCGTCGCGGGCGGGTTGGAATGTGACGATCCGCCGAACAACGGAAAACATCGCCGGCACGCTGCCGATCTTTATCATCCTGTCGCTGCCGATTCTGTGGTCGGTCGTGCAAAACACGGGCATCCTTTATCCCTGGGCGCTTCCCGCGCCGGATTCCATTCGGGAGCCGCTAAAGGAAACCGCCGGCGAAAAGCCGCCCGAACGCGCCGCGACCGCCGAGCAATACGCCGAGGAGCGCGTCACGCAGGTCGCCGAGAGGAAGATCGAGCCCGAGATCGCCTGGAAGCGGCACGGGTGGTACAGCAATATCTTCTTCTTCAGCCGCATGGCGCTGTACCTGATCATCTGGGCTTATCTGGCCAGCAAGTTCCGCAATCAATCGATCCGCCAGGACGAGAACGGCGACGTCGAAATCACCACTCGCCTTCAGGCGTTGGGGCCTCCGGGCCTGGTGATGCTGGGCCTGTCAATCACCTTCTTCGCGTTCGACATCCTGATGTCGCTTGATCCCGCGTGGTACAGCACGATGTTCGGCGTTTACTACATCGCCGGCTGCATCCTGTCCGGTTTCGCGGCGGTCATCGTCGGCGTGTTCCTGCTCCAGAAGTTTGGTTATCTGCGCTCCAGTGTCAGCGTCGAACATTATCACGACCTGGGGAAATATCTCTTCGCCTTCACCTTCTTCTACGGCTACATCGCATTCAGCCAATACATGCTCCTCTGGTATTCAAGCATTCCCGAAGAAGTGACGTGGTACTCGCGGCACGGCGCGACAACGCTGCATCCCAGCCGCTGGTCTTGGGTCATCCTCGCGATTCTCTTTGGCCAATTTCTGATTCCGTTCCCCGCTCTGCTGTCGCGGCACGTGAAGCGAAACAAAAACACCCTGGTTTTCTTGGCGATCTGGGTGCTGGCATTCCATTACGTGGATATCTACTGGATCGTGATGCCGCAGTATGGCGCGTTTAAGCCGATGCTGATGGATGTTGGAACGCTCCTGCTGATAGGCGGCGTATTCGTCGCCGGGATCGTCGTGAACATGTCGGGCGCCAATCTGCGTCCGACGCACGACCCGAGACTGCCCGATGCGTTGGCGTTCACGAATATTTAGTTGCGCGCCGCGAAAAGAGTTTGACGAGGTACGACATGGCACAAAAGGAAGGCATCAACACTCCGGTGGTTGTGACGCTGGCGGCGATTTCCGCCGCCTTTCTGATCGTCACGATCTTCTCGGTGGAGGCGTGGTTCAACTACGAAGTCCAGACCGAGCGCGAATCGATGTGGGCCAGCCTGGGCGATCCAACCGCCATCGACACCCGCATTCGCCAGGAACGTGAAATCAAGACGCAGAACGAAAAGGTGATCTCGATCGAGAACGCGATGCGCCAGCTCGTCCAGTCCGGCGGCAAGGTGCCGTGGCAGACGAAGCAGCCTTACTGAGTGAATGGGATTTGATGAATTCCAAACGTCGTCATGCTGAGGTACTCCGAAGCATCTGGCTGGAATCGCGAGCCGCCTACGTGGATAGTTCGGCCTGTTCGGAAAAAGCGGCGGGCAGTGCCCGCCCTACGCGCCGTATTCATTCGTAGGGCGGGCACT
>DATBDZ010000203.1:0-7888 GCA_036276235.1 Humisphaera sp.
TGGCTTTTCACTTGACCATCTTCGTCGACATTACTTCAAATCCGCGCTGTCCCTCTCTGGCGGCGTCCGCGCGCAGAAGAAAGCCACGAATGGCCAGCATGATCCGCACAATTGCTGCAATGAGCGTGTACAGGAAAGCGAATGAACAGAGCATTCCCCGCATGCCGGCGTATTGCTCAGAATGAATGTCGCCGGAGCGAAGAATCGGAAACGTGCTCGCTACGATCCCGGCGACGAGCGGCGGGAAATACAGGTACACCAGAATTGCCCAGCGATTTGTCACGTGGGATTTCCCGTCCGCGTCCGACTATTTTCCGCCAGCATATTGCAGAACAATAATCCCTGCCCGATTGCATCATCCAGCGCGACGTGCGTATGCGGCACATCCTCAAACCAATGCTTGGGCATCTTCCGCTTTGTCGAATCGCGATAATCGGAGCCAAGCATCGCCATGGCGAAGGTCTTGATGTCCAAAGCCGAGTGCGAGAAGGGGCTGGCGCCGGTGAAGCGGATCAGATACCAGTAGACGAAAAGGAAATCGAAGCCGGCGGGATATGCCACAAAAACCGGCTTACCACCCAGGCTCTTGATCCAATCGACATAACGGCGCATCGCCTGAGTTGGCGCTTCCAAATCCTTGCGGCAAGCCTCCCAGGCGGCGGGCTGGGTCTTCCACCATTCCATCGTCTTCGGATCGCCCGCAGCGCCGTCGAGCGTATGCAGATTCGCCGAGAAGGTGCCGAGCATTTTCTTGTCGGCCGAGAACGCCGCCGAGGCGAAGCTGAGCATCGAGTTGGGCCCGGGGATCGGGCCGTCGGATTCGACGTCGGTGCTGAGGTAGATTTCGGGCATGTTGTGAATGAGTAGTCAGAAAGAATGAGTAGTCAGAGTGCATGAGTAGGTAGCCAGAGAAAGACTGCGGAATACCTTCCTCTCTGCCTACTCATTCCCTCTGACTACTCATTCGATCTCATTCCTACCTGACGGCCACAATCAACGCCATTTCCATTTGCGTCTTGTGGAGCTTCGCGTAGACGCCGTTCTCTTTGTTGACCAGATCCTTGTGATCTCCCTGCTCGACGATGCGGCCTTTTTCCAAGACCACCAATCGATCGGCCGCCGTCAGCGTGCTCAGTCGGTGGGCGATGGCGAATGTGGTGCGGCCGCTCACGAGGCGATCCAGCGCCTGCTGGATTTGCCGCTCGGTTTCGGTATCGACCGAGGATGTTGCCTCGTCGAGGATGAGGATGCGCGGGTTGTGCAGGATGGCGCGGGCGATGCTGATGCGCTGGCGTTCGCCGCCGGAGAGGGATTGCCCGCGCTCGCCGACCATGGTGTCGTAGCCGTCGGGGAAGCCGACGATGAAATCGTGCGCGTTGGCCGCCCGGGCGGCGGCGATGACCTCATCCGCGCTCGCATCAGGATGTCCGTATTTGATGTTGTCGGCAACCGTGCCGTGAAACAGGTGCGGCTCCTGCAGCACAATCCCGACCTGCCGTCGCAACCATTTTACGTCGTAGTCGCGCACATCGACGCCATCGACCAATATCTGCCCGTCGGTGACATCGTAGAATCTGCAAATTAGATTGACAAACGTACTCTTGCCCGCACCGCTGGGGCCGCACAGCCCGACCATCTCGCCCGGCTCGACCACCAGCGAAACCTCGCGCAGCGCCGGCTCGGTCCCCTCATAGCTGAACGAAACCTGCTTGAACTCGACGCCACCTTCGAGTTTTTCCTTGCGCACCGCATCGGGCTTGGAATAAATATCCGGCGGCGTATCGAGCACCTCAAACACTCGCTGCGCGCTCGTGGCGGCACGTGTCACCATCCGGCTGCTGTTGGCCAGCTCCATGATCGGCCCGTAAAACTGCCACACAAATCCGTTGAAGGTGATCAGCATGCCGATGGTGTACGGGGCCGACCCGTGGCTGCGAATTACCAGCCACCCGCCGATCACCCAGATGAAGACGGCCCCGAGCCGCATCGAGCCGCTGATCGATGGCGCGAGCATCGTCCAGACTTTGTGAATCTCGATTTCCTTGCGGGTGTATTCGTCGCTGCGATCATCGAAGCGCTTAACTTCGCGAGATTCGTTTGCAAATGCCTTGATGACGCGCACGCCCGGCACGGCGTCGCCGACGATGGCCGTCATGCGCGACCAATAGGTCCACAGCCGCCCCCATAATTTCTGCATCGTGATTCCGCGGAAATAGGAGACAGCGGCGACCACCGGCAGCGGCAGCAGGGAGATCAGCCCCAGCCGCCAATTGAGGAACATCATCGCGATCGCGATGCCGGCGATCATCACGATGTCGCGGAACAGATCGACCGAGCCAAAGACGATGAAATCCCACAGGCGATCGGTGTCATTGGTCACGCGCGTGATGAGCGAGCCAGTGCGCCGCTTGGCGAAGTATCGCAGGCTCAGCTCCTGCAAGTGCGCGTAGACTTGATGTCGCAGATCGCGCGTGACGCTGGTGCCGACGATGGAGAGGACAAACAGCCGCATCCCGCTGAGGATTTCGCTGAGCACGATCGCACCGACCAACATCGCGCTCCAAAACATCAGGCGGCCAATGCTCCAGCGATTGATCGCATCATCGACCATCTTCCCCGTAATGATCGGCGGCACGACCACCAGCGCCGAAACCACGCACGTCAGTACGATCGCCAGCCAAATGCGCGGGCGATACGGCTTGGCGATATCCAGCAATCGCCAGAGAATCTTCCGCTGCTGCAAGCATTGCGGACAGACGCCTTCGGCATAGGCCGGAATCAGCTGTCCGCATTTTGGACACAGGTTGCTCAACTCCGCCTGCTGCTCGACCGAATCAAGCCACTCGGGCGGAATCTCCTGCCCATCCTTGCGCGGCAGGCGGCGTTCCAGCTTGCGCTGCAGCCGCGACATGTCGCGGCGATGGCGGTTGGTAAATCGCAGCTCCGACCAGATCGCGCCGCCGGCCAGGATTCGCAAGCGATGAACGCCCAAGCCTTCGACGATCTTCGCTTCTTCAATCTGCGCTACCGCGATCGATGTTGGCGAGCCGTCCGCAAAGACAAGTAGATCGCTTTCGGTCAGCACGGCAAATTGCCGCGCGTATTTGTTGGCCGAATCCAGATCAAACTCTGACCAGACGACGACGCGCTTACCTTCCAGCTCGCCATTAAGGCGCGCGCGAAGGTCGGCGGGCAGATCCGCCATCGGAGGAGATTGCGAGCGATGTTGATCCATGCCCCCATCCCAACAATTGACCACGTGATTTTAAGAGACGCGTCGTATTGTTGGCGGAGTTTGGCGTGGGGGCAAGGTTTGGTGGAAGGGACGAAGGGACGAAGGGACAGAGGGACGAAGGAATGCACGGAGGACCGATCCTTCCTTCGTCCCTTCGTTGCTCCGTCCCTTCGTCCCTCTCCTAGCGACTCGCCGCCGTTTGTGCAGTCGCGTAATTCTGCACTACCTTCTTCCAACTCCCTTCAATCGCCACGGTCAGTTTCGCAAATGCCTTCTCCTCCGCCCGGCGGCGGGCGGCGTCTATTGCGGGAACCTTCGTCCAGCCGCTGGTGAGTTGGTCGGTTTTTTCGGTGGCTTCGGCGTAGCCGTAGAGATAGCCGTTGCGCGTATCGACGAGGATTGCCGACGCGGTGCTGATGACATGGACAATCTGATTGGGCGACAGCCCGAGCGTGACCACGGTGAGCGGCACAACTTCGTCCCTCGTGTGAAAGGTGGTGTCGAGCGTGTAAATCAGCAGCATGTCGGCGTGCAGCACCGCCGCCGCCTTGCGGAGTTCCATGGCGGAGTTGAGCTCCTCGGGCAGGAGCAGCCGATTGATCGGCGCGATGCCCTTGACCATTGGGAGGTGGCCCAGATGCTCGAATTGCTCGTCCTTTTCGATATCGCGCGTCGTGATGACGGAATATTGGCCGCTGCCCCATCCCTCGGCGGTGGCGGAGCGATATCCCGGCGCCTGGATCCGCACGGCGGCAATGCCGCACGGAAACGCCGCCAGCGGCTGCTTGGCCAGAGCGTCGTTGATGGCGAAATCCGTCAGTTGCTCGCGCGTCACGCCTAACGCCTTGAAATCAGCGGCGCGGCCGGGAGCGGCGTAGGATGCACAACCGGTGAATGTTGCAAGTGATGCGATCAGAGTTAATGCGATGAGGAGGCGCGAGATGGCTACACGAAGGGACGAGATGTACATGTTCAATCTCCTTGAATGACCGGTGATCGGCTAGTTGCGCGCGGCTGCCGCCACCCATGACAGCGGGATGCGCATTCTCCCTCGCCCCTGTACTCAGGGGAGAGGGTTGGGGTGAGGGGACAAAGCGTCAATTTACGAACCGCGCATTTCGCAATTCGCTGTCCCCTCACCCTGCCCTCTCCCCTGAGTACAGGGGAGAGGGTTCTGAGCGAAAACGCTCGTTGCCTACAATGTGGCGTGTACGACCTGCCGTTCTCATACCTGCCTCTTTAGTTCACGCACACGCTTTGTCGTTCACCGAAAAAATCATTTGTCCGCAACTTTCCTTTTGCCCCGCTTGCTGGAAAATGGAAAAGGAGATTACGGGCGGGGACGCCCGTGCCACCTTGAATGCCTGATCCTCTTCGGATTGGAAATGCTTCGGCCTTCTGGGGCGACTCAAACGACGCCCCGGCGCGGCTCGTGCGCCAAGCGCCTGATCTCGATGTCCTCACGCTCGATTATCTGGCCGAAGTGTCGATGTCGATTCTCGCCAAGCAGCGGCAACGCGATCCTTCGGCGGGGTACGCGCGGGATTTTGTCAAAGTCATCGAATCGCTGGCGCCGATCTGGCGCGACGGGCGGAAGTTCAAGCTGGTCACCAATGCCGGCGGGCTCAACCCGCGCGGCTGTGCACAAGCTTGCGCCACCGCGCTCAAAGCAGCGGGATGCTCGGGACTCAAGATCGGTGTGGTATCCGGAGATGATGTCCTGCCGGCCATTCGCGCGGCTCACGATGCAGATGCAAAGACTGCTGCTTTCGCTCACTTGGAGACCGGCGCGCCGATCCATGATGTCTATGACAAACTCGTGACCGCCAACGCCTACATTGGCGCGGCTCCCGTTGCCGACGCTTTGCTGCGGGGCGCGGATATCGTCATCACAGGGCGCGTGGCTGATCCAAGCCTGACCGTCGGCCCGTGTCTCGCTCACTTCGGCTGGCGTGGCGATGATTACGATCGTATCGCCGGCGCGACCGTCGCGGGCCATCTGATTGAGTGCGGCACACAAGTCACTGGTGGCATCAGCACCGATTGGCTCCAACTGCCAAATCTCGACATCGGCTATCCGATCGTCGAAGTCTGTGAAGATGGCTCCTGTATCGTCACCAAACCCGCGCAAACCGGTGGCCGCGTGAACGAGCGCACCGTCAGGGAACAACTCGTTTACGAAATCGGCGACCCCGCCAACTATCTCAGCCCCGACGCGGCTGTTTCGTTCCTGACCATTGCCGTCGAAGATCAAGGCAGCGATCGCGTGCGCGTGAGCGGCGCGATGGGCCGCGCGCCGACGGGTTTTTACAAAGTCAGCGCAACCTATCGCGCGGGCTATCGGGCGAGCGGCATGTTGACGATCGTGGGCCGCGACGCGGTGAAGAAGGCCCGCCGCGCGGGGGAGAGCGTTCTCGAGCGATTGCGGGAGATGGACGCGGCACCGCAGCGCTCGCTGATCGAATGCCTCGGCAGCGGCGATGGCGCGGGCGGCACCGTCGCGTGTGCCGATCAATTGCTCGAAACCGTTCTTCGCGTCACCGTTTCCGATCCGCGTGAAGAAATCGTCGAGCGGTTCACAAAGGAAATCGCGCCGCTGGTGACGCGCGGACCGCAGGGAACCACCGGCTACGCCGAGGGGCGGCCGCCGGTGCGCGAAGTATTTGGATATTGGCCGACGCTGATTCCGCGGGACCAGGTGAGCATTAGCGTGGATGTTCTCGTCGTTTGATCGGCGCACGCGGCGGGATAAATCCCGCCCTACCTGACGCCTCATGCCGTAGGGCGGGTACTGCCCGCCGAGTATCTAACGACGCGTGGACGACGGCGGGCAATGCCCGCCCTACGAGGATCCTCAATGAGAAAGATCCGTCTCGGCCAGATCGCCGACGCCCGCAGCGGCGATAAGGGCGCCGGCGCGAATGTTGGCGTGATCGCTCACACGCCGCGCGGCTATGAATTTCTGCGCGATCGGCTCCCGGCCGAATTGGTGGCTGGCTACTTTTCGCGGTTGAATCCAGGCAGCGTGGCGCGTTATGAGATGCCGAATCTGGGCGCGCTCAATTTCATTCTGCCCACAATCCTCGATGGCGGCGGGAGCGTTTCCTTACGCATCGATGCGCAAGGCAAGGCGCTCGGCCAAGCGCTTCTGGAATTTGTCATTGAGGTGCCAGACGAATTGGGTCCCGAGCTTCTAACTGGAAATCAATGATTCTCGAGAATTGTCATGCTGAGTGGTCACATGCCTCCTGCTCACCGGCGAAGCATGAAAGCGCCACGGGCACGCTGTCGCGAGCCCATGCCACCCGATTTTGCGGCAGCACTGAATTGGGTGGCATGGGCTTGCGACAGCATGCCCGTGGCGTGTGTATACGACCGGCGCCAACATTTTCAGAGCAGGTACTCGCAAGCTCTGGCTGGCTCGCAAAGGGAGGCCAGAGCTTGCGAGCACCTCAGCATGACGGCTCCTTGCGGCGCAGGTCCGGTTGGTATTCGGAGGTCCGATGTTATGAACGATCCCGTGCTTCTGATCGACGCGTCCGATCCGCAGATCTCAGTACTGACGCTGAACCGGCCCGCGAAGCGCAATGCGCTGAGTCTCGAATTGATCGAGCACATCACGGCGGGCGTGCTCGCCGCTCAGAGTGATTTGAATCGGCGAGTCATTGTCTTGCGGGCCAACGGCCCGGCGTTTTGTGCGGGGCTTGATCTGAAAGAAGCCTCGACGCCAGGCAATGCGCATCGATCCGCCGAGGCATTGGCGAAGATGTATGAGGCGGTCGGCTCCTCGCCGCTGGTCACGATTGCCGCCGTCCAGGGCGCGGCAATGGGCGGCGGGGCGGGTCTGCTGGCGGCGTGCGATCTGGTCGTGGCGGCGGATGATCTGCGGCTCAGCTACCCCGAGGTGAAGCGCGGGTTGATTGCCGCCCTGGTGACATGCCTGCTGCGGCGACAGCTCAGTGATCGCCGCGCGCGCGAGCTGATTCTGCTGGGTCAAACCATTGATGCGGCGCGTGCGTTGGAACTGGGCCTGGTTTCGCGCGTCGTTGTTGCCGCTGCGCTCAACGATGAAGCGATGTCATTGGCGCGCGAAGCCTGCGGCGGCGCGCCCGGAGCAATCGCGCGAACAAAACGGTTGCTCGATGAACTTTCAGCGCGGCCGCTCGTGGATGATCTGCGGATCGCCCTGGGGCATCATCTCGCCGCGCGCGAATCCTCGGAAGCCGCCGAGGGGATGGCGGCGTTCATGGAAAAACGCGCACCGAAATGGAAACCGCGGGAGGCATGAAAGACGGGACGGGGTGCGTCACAGTTTCGGCGAGGAGTCTTTGTCCCCTCCCCCGGAGTACCGGAGGAGGGAGAAATACCAGCCGCCTAAAGCGTCACGCACCCGATGCGACGCGCGAAATGCGGGCCGTGATCCGCGACCATCCTTTGCCAAAAGAAAATGTCATGCTGAGGTAATCCGAAGCATCTGGCCCATTTCGCGGAGGGCCATCAGAGCTTGCGAGTACCTCAGCATGACACTTGTACCAACCAGGATGGCGTATGCCGTGCTAGTACGCCATCCAGTTCAAAACTGTGGATAGAGATGGCGCAGCTTTATTCTCGCGTCTGCGGTGGTGAATTGCCAATTCACCTTCGATGCCTCCT